>CANFSY010000020.1 GCA_947449875.1 Paracoccaceae bacterium | reverse complement strand
CTCACCCTCTATAACCGCGGCAGGGCAGTCAGGCCGGACGGTTACCGCCGAACCGATCAAAATAAGCATTTATGACCAGCATCTGTCGTTCATAGATGCTCCGACGTCTGCTGGGATCGACGCTAACCCCCATTGATTGGGTAGGGGGGCACTGGTGTCATTGCGCAGACATCTGATGTGGGCCGTCTTGCAAGTCGTCGGAGTGATGGTTCATGAGATGTCCTATGGATGCTGAACCGGATCCCGCGTCAGCATAGGTCGATACATAAGCTTCTAGAACACCCGCCGCCCGCATTCGCCGCTTGACGCAAGACCCCCCGATCAGGCCCACTTCAACGCGCAGATTCCCGAGGCGCGATAAGCATAACAAGGGCGCAAAACCACTTAAAAAACATCTGAACCTGTTCAAACAAATCCAACCCCTTCATTACCCCCGCAAAAGCCGAAGCCGAACGATCAGTGTCTTTCTTTCCGCCGCTCGAATCGTAAAATGCAATGGCTCCAAAGCCCAAGGGGAAAGTGGCCGCGTCAAGCGCAGCTCGTAGGTGCCTGGACGAAGCTTTAAGCGAAATGTGCCGTCTGCGTTCGTGCGCAAGTAAATGTCGTGGCTGGTTCGATCAAGCGCCGAAATCAACAACTCAACCCCCGCGGCGGGTTCGGCTGGTATTGAGCATGTCGTTCCTGCCTTTGGGGCGGCCCCGCATGTTCCCGCCGACACCACGGCAGACCCTATCACCGTCCCCTCTAACCGCGGCGCACCGGCTAGGGCTGGCCATGACATGGCAAGAAACGTCAGCGAAAGCAGGGCAAGCACACCACCTCGGCATTTGGCCCAAAGAGCGGTCAATAAGGTTTCTGTGGACCGAACCGAAGGTTTACACATGTCGCATTTTGCCCCGCATGTCAGAAGTATTTAGAACGTCATCAGAAGGAATGGCCCACGATACGGGAACAAACGGACTGCCCCTAATCATGCCCTTTCCAAGGTGCCTCGTAGAGCCAAGACTCTTACCCCAACAACTCACAAAGTGCAGTGAAGGCTACGGGGCCAAGCGATCACCGCTAGTTTGAGGTTCTCGCGCGCGGAGACCGCAATTCCCGAGCAGGTGCACGCCCTTTCTTGACTTTCGGGGCCTTATGCACCTCTTTCATCGCAATTCCCGGACGATTGATTTTTGTTGATGACAATCGTTTTATTTGACCATGTTTATCCGGGGCGCCGAATTTGGGTGTTGCACCTGAAGGGACAAAACTCACCTTATCGACAAATCCTGCGTCCAGATAGGAATAGTAACTTACATCTTTTTCATAGCAAAACTCGATCGTATGTGAGCCTGAAGCTGTGATTGACCACGCATTTTGAGACCAAGATCCGACGTTCACACCGCTGCCGGAAATCCAATCATACAGCGAATTATCATAGTAGAAGTTCAGGTAGTCATAGGTCGCCTCGGAAGACACACCCCATATATAGCTTAACGTGCCCGGCCCGGTGACGGTCGTGTACATACACGTGTAGCCATAGTCTGCCGTATAACCGCTTTGTGCAGCGGTGCTGCCGCTAGAGCCGGACGTGTATGTTGATTGGCCGTAGAAAGGATTTGAATTGCTATAATAAGTTTGCCACGTCAAGGTGTTGTCAAGATCACAGCCAAGTCCAGAACACGCTGCAGCGGTATTGAACGTGGCCGTCACTGATTTGGCGGCTGACATGGTCAGCTGGCAAGTGCTGGTTCCGGTACATCCACCCGACCAACCCGCAAAGGTTGATCCAGAGCCGGCTGTTGCACTAAGCGTCACGACAGTGCCCGATGTGTAGCTGTTAGAGCAACTTGCAGCACAGCTGGATTGCGTGCCGGTTGGCGAGAATGATGTCGTGCCCGTTCCGCTGCCGGCTTTGGTATAGGTGATCGCAAAAGACGGCAAAAGCGTGTAGGTTGCCGTCACCGATTTGGCGGCTGACATCGTCAGCTGGCATGTGCTGGTCCCCGAACATCCGCTCGACCATCCGGCAAAGGATGATCCGGTGGCGGGTGTGGCAGTCAACGTCACCACGCTGCCAGATGTGTAACTGTTCGAACAGCTGGCCGCACAGCTCGCCTGTGTGCCCGCAGGCGAGAACGATGTGGTGCCTGATCCAGTGCCGGCTTTGGTATAGGTGATCGCGTAAGACGGCAAAAGCGTGTAGGTCGCCGTCACCGATTTTGCCGCTGACATCGTCAGCTGGCATTTGCTGGTCCCCGAACATCCGCCCGACCATCCGGCAAAGGTTGACCCAGCGGCGGGTGCCGCAGTCAGCGTCACAGCGCTCCCCGATGCGTAGGTGTTAGCGCAACTCGCGGCACAGCTGGCCTGCGTGCCGGTTGGCCAGAACGATGTCGTTCCTGATCCGGTCCCTGCCTTGGTGTAGGTGATCGCATAAGTCGGACTCAGGTTGAACGTCGCCGTGACGGCTTTGGCGGCCGACAAAGTCAACTGGCACACGGCTGTTCCCGTGCAGCCGCCCGACCATCCGGCAAAGGTCGACCCCGAGGCGGGTGCCGCGCTCAGCGTTACAACACTGCCGGACGCATAGCTGTTCGTACAACTGGCAGCACAGCTGGCCTGCGATCCGGTGGGCGCGAAACTTATTGTGCCCGATCCGGTGCCAGCTTTGGTGTAGGTGATCGCATAAGCGGTCGAAAGGGTGTATGTCGCCGTTACGGCCTTCGCGGCGGTCAGTGTCACCGAACATGCGCCGGTTCCCGTGCATCCACCTGACCAACCTGCAAACGTCGATCCGAAATTCGGTGCGGCATTGAGCATCACAACACTGCCTGAAGTGAAGCTCTTTGAGCAGCTTGCCGCACAGCTGGACTGCGCGTCAGAGGTTACGAACGATGTTGTCCCAGATCCCGTACCGGCTTTGGTGTAGGTAATTGCAAACGTGGGCACGGCTGTGAATGTCGCCGTCACCGACTGAGCGGCAGACAGGGTCACCTGACAATCGCCTGTTCCCGAACAGGCACCCGACCAGCCAGCAAACGTCGAACCGGCAGCCGGTGCGGCGCTGAGCGTCACAATGGTGCCCGGCGGGTAGCTGTTGGTACAAGTTGCGGCACAACTTGATTGCGTGCCGACAGGCGAAAACAGGGTCGTGCCCGATCCGGTGCCCGCCTTCGTATAGGTGATGGCGTAGGTGGGCGCGCTGGTGAACGTCGCTGTGACCGCTTTGTCCGCCGACATCGTGACTTGGCAGGTGCCTGTTCCGGTGCATCCGCCACTCCAACCGGCAAAGGTAGACCCCGCAGACGGCGTTGCACTAAGCGTCACGACTGTACCCGATGCGTAACTGTTCGCGCAACTCGCACCACAGCTGGACTGGGTACCCGATGGTGAGAATGATGTCGTGCCCGATCCAGTGCCAGCTTTGGTGTAGGCAAGCGAATAGGTGCTGACAGACGTCACCGTCGTCTTGAACATGCCGCGCCCGTGCGTGACCGCAACCAGCGTTTGAGCGTTCAGCCAAAACAGATCGAACACAGCGACGTTCGCCGGACCGTCATTTGTTGCACTCCAGGTGGCGCCAGCGTCCTCGCTTGAAAAAATACCAATCTCAGTTCCGATATAAACCCGATTTGGGTTTCCCGGCTGGGTCTCGATCGCGTAGACTGGCACTGCGGGAAGCGTGGCAGAAACTGACACCCAAGACGTCCCGCCATTGGTTGTTTTCCATAAGTTATTGGCTTCAAAGCCGCCGAAACCGGCGTAGACAGTGTCGTTTGCTACTTTATCCACCGCAAGAGATAGGAGCGCGCGCGATGTCGGAAGGCCGCTGTTGCGCAGGGAAAACGTGGGCGCCGACGCTGTTGCATTGACGCTTTTATACACGTTGCCAGAGGTGGTTCCGAACCAAAGGTTTGTCGAACTCCCCAATGCTATTTCGCTGATGTAATCGTTGGCGCTATAAATGCTAGACCAAGTTGGGGTGGCAGCTTTCAGATTGGTCGTGCGCCAAAGATGTGTGCCGCCGGCCCACATTGTCGTGGGGGTCGCCTTGTCGATTTCAAACGGTGCAATGAAGAGCGAATTGTATGGGTCATTGGCGTCAGACAGGCCATAAATTATATCCTGTGCAGGCCCGGTTCCATTGGTCGCGCGGTGAATATCAAGATAAACGTATTCACCGTAAGTATAATTCCCATCTGTTGGGTCAATTGCCGATTCACCACCGTCGCCTCCTGACAACAACCCCCAATCGGTGCCCGTTCCGGGGTAATAGAGATCACCGTTGTCTTGCGCGCCACCGACAATCCGACCGTTCACGCCATCATGGCCGGCCCCGCCATAGAACTGGGTAATTCCGAGTCCGTGGTTAAGATTGGTCCACCCCGTTCCATATTGATTGACCGCCGTCACATCGTCGGCGCGGTACAAACCTCCGTCATTGCCAAAATAGATCGCTTTCTTGGAGGATCCGTTATAACCGGGCACCGATGCGATCGCATGATGATCAGCATGGGCTGAAGCACCGTATTGGCCGCCATATTCCCAATTCGAAATCTTCGTGAAACTTGCGCCCCCGTTGGTGGAACGCCAAAGATCCAACCCCCCAATGATCAGATTGCTGTTGCTCGACGGATCAACCCAAATTGCATTTGCGTACCATCCTTGCCCACTCAAATGCCCGGGCGTGGAGACCAAAGACCAAGTTACCCCGTAATCGGTTGATTTGTAGAGGGAACCATCGTTCACATCTGCAACGGCAAAGGCCACACCACCACTTCCGAAGGCAATTTCGACCCGTGCTGATGGGTTAAGGTTCGAAGCAGTCCACGTTGCGCCACTGTCGGAACTGTAAAGGACGGGGCCGCCGTCACTCCCTGGGCTGGCAAGAACACGGGTTCCGCTGTCTGGGGCATATTGGACATCGGCAATGTTGCTATTCGTCGACGTCTTGGTCCAAGCAGACCCCGATGACACGCTGCGGTAGATGCCGCCATTCGTCGCTGCCAGCAATTCGCCCGATGCGGTGGGGTGGGTGGCGATGCGGTTGACGTAATGCCAGTCGGAATTTGAGGAGGGATCTGTCGGTGCCAGTCGCGCCCAAGTCACACCGCTGTCAGACGATTTGAAAATCCCCGAACCGCGCAGAGCGTCCCCGTTGAAAAAACCCTCCCCCGTCGCGGCATACATCACCGACGGGGTATTTGCTGCCATGCCAAGGCTTGTCACGGCCAAATTGGCCATAAAATCTTGCACGGGGGCCCAACTTGCGCCTGAATCCACGGACTTCCAAATTCCGCCACCAGCACTGCCAACCCACAGGGTCGAGGATGTGGTCGGGTCGATTAAGATCGCACGTATCCGGCCGCCTTCATTTCCCGGCCCAATCCAGGTCCACTGCGACGGACCAATACCGGCACGCCCCAATTGCGAGGAAGCCGCCGTCGATTTTGCGGCCATCTTGCGCCACGCTTCATGGGCCTTGAACAACCCATCCGGGGCAATCGTTCCCTTTTTGTCGGACGCCAGTTGCATATGGCGGTACTGCGCCCAACCGCCCGGATTGTCGGGGCGCTTGATCTCTTCATGGTCGAAAAGGGCTTCAACTTTTGCGACATCTATGTGCGCCCGCACCAATGCTGGAAAATGCGATAGCACGCTATCGCCCGCGCGCATCAACACAATCTCCGGGCTGAGGTCGGCCCCCTTGAACAAGTTTGCGGGGTTGCCGCCGGGAAATGACAGCACCAAAAGACCGAGCAATCCCAGCAGACACAAGAGCTTCGCAAACGTTGAGTTTTTCATGAACATCCCCAATCCCATAAGATATGTTTAACGCAGTTGTTAAGGTAAACGCAAAGACTATAATTCCTGAAAGACCAATGCAACGTCGTCCGGTGAGCGCTTGGTGTTTAACCGTGCGCAAGACATCCGATAGACATGCCGCCAATAAAGACAGGGAAGTTTCAAGACGTTACCGGCAGATCCGAGCCAAAAATTGTCCCCAACTGGTTAACACAGATAGTCTAAACGGTAAAGTTGTCTTCGGCCCCCGCACTGGGGGCAAGATGATCTTCCGCCTCTCAGCGGGGATGCACGACTGCACCCACATCCATGCCAAACGGTCCGTCACCGTGGCAATCGCTTGATTTAGGGCGTCGACCCCTCCGGGCAGCGAGATGTTGGCCCACCAGACCGATTGCTCTGTCAAACCGTCTGCTATCTTCGGAGACAAGGCCGCAGGCCACCAAGGGCTATGATCCGCGATAGACAACATCGCGCTGACCTCATGCATCGCGGATGATCGCGACTTTTTGCGTCTGGCAGAAAAATGCAAAACACTGAAAACGGTCAACACGCTGAGGGGAATGTCCGGGTGTTGTGCCATTAGTCTTCGCCAAAGGGCCCAATCTCCGGCCGGTTTACCGTCGGTTGGCCAAGGGTCGGGGTCATCTAAAGCATCGCGTCGATAGGCAAAGCACGCAGAGGGCAACGAATTACCGCCGGTCGTGAACGTCTCAATTTCATCTTTCAAAGACAGATTGTTGGTAAATGGGCAACCAATTCCATCAGAGGATATCCATATGGCACGGGTACAGGCGATTTTTGCCCCCCCATCCAATGCCGCCCGAAGCGCCGCAAGGTGCCCGGGCAAGATCAGATCATCGTCCGAGAGATGGGCAATATAGCGACCTCTGGCGTGTCGCAAAGCCGTATTGCGGTTCTGGTAGCCGAAGCCTGCCGCTTTGGGCAAATCAAACCAACGAATCCGCCCATCATCGCAGGCTTGCACGGCCGAAAACGTCCCCGGTTCTGCGCCATCGCCCACAACAAGGATTTCAAAACTCTGCTCGGTTTGCGCCAAGACAGACTTGATCGCGTAACATCACCCTCGAAGGACGGTTGACGCAAGGGCGTGGCTATGACTGCCCTACGTTGTTGTTGGATGCGACAGCTGAACCGTTGATCACAGAGCGGCTGTTTGGCCGCGCGCCGAAAGTGTTTACGATCAAGGCGGCAGAACCCACACTGGATGTGGTCCAAGACCCAAGCAAAAGCGGGTCTAAGACGAAGTTGCTTGGGCTAAAGAAAGACGTCGAAGGCCAAAAGACAGCAATGCGGTGGCGTGCAAAGATCGCCGCTTGGGTCAAGTCAGTGGCCGCGCATCATCCAGAGGGCTTTCTGCTTGTGGTCAACAAAGCTGTTGAGGTGAAACTAACGGACGAGATTGGGCCGATCGACGGCGTGACATTCGCCCATTTTAACAACCTGCGTGGCCGAAACGACTTCGAGGCGTACACAGGGATCGCCGTTGTGGGGCGCACGCAACCGTCACCGCAGAACGTTGCGCGGATATGCCAAGCATTAACCGCCGAGGTGATCCCCGATCCTGACAACACATACACGCGCGGTGAGGTAGAACGCCTTGTTATGCTGGCGGATGGGTCGCACGCTATGGCCGCAGGTAGTGGCCATAGCGTGGCCGACGCCCTGCCCGCCGCTGTGGTGCGCGCTATCTTGGGTGCTGAGATTGAACAGGCGATCGGTCGGCTTCGCGCCGTTAACCGCGCTGAACCGCTGACGGCGTATGTGTTAAGTGATGCAGTGCTTCAACGCCCTGTTCGTTTGGACCAAACGCTGTGGACGCAGATCAAATCGCCCGGACCGATTGCGCGCCAACTGGCAGAAGGTGGTGTCGCGTTTGGGTCGCCGACCCATGCGGCCAAAGCCTATCCGACCCTTTGGCCCACCGTAAACGCGGCGAACCTCGCTTGGGCGGACGCAAAACTCATCGCCACTGACTGTCCAAAGCCAAGTAAGTATTTATCATTGGGATCGGACAGTCAGTCGCGGAACGAAATAAGAACATTCGCGTACCACGGCGGGGCGAAACGTACTTCGCCGCGATAAGCACCACTGTGCTGGGCGACGACGACCAACTGGCCCAAGCCCAACTCTTAATCGCCGCACTTGTAAAAGGCGCACACAGCATCACACAGGTCGATGCGCGTGCACTTCCTGCGCCACAGATTGATGCGACACAGGTTGATGCGCCCAGCGCCAAGCGTTTGGTTATCGCGTCAGTATCAGGTCAACTTGCCGACCTTGAACAGACCGACCTGAAGTGGAACGTCGTCGTGCGCCACGCCCATCGCCAAGCGATGCGTCTACGTTTTGCGACTGCACAAACCCGTGCAAGGCGGTCAGATCGCACAACGTCTGTGATGCGCCTTGTGGTCTGCGACATCGCGGCCAAACGCGCAACAGACGGGTTGCAAAGGCTTTTTGTCAGTTGCAGCCTCAGGCAGAACGACACAGCACCCCGCCGTTGGCGCGCTGTCGTCGCTACAATCCGCGCGGTCGTCGCTGTTGAATAAGCTGCGTTTGGCCACGGGTGATGGGGACAGCCGCACGTCAACGACCGTGGCAAAGCGGGAAGCCGCCGCCGCTGCGACGTTGGGTGGTGGTGATGATATCTTCGGCGAGGTGTTGTAATGGCGACTTCAACACGACCCGATCCTGAAGCGATTATCAGATTTGCCGAAGCCCTGATCGTGCCGTCGGGCGATTTGGCTGGTCAGCCGCTAAGGTTGGCAGGCTTTCAAAAAGACTTCATTCGTGCTGCCTTTGCGCCCGGTGTGCGCCTAGCTATCTTGTCGGTTGCGAGGAAGAACGGGAAAACTTGTGGAATCGCGGCAATCGCTTTGGCTGCGCTTCTTGGCCCAGCGCGACGGCGAAACGGCCAGATCGTTTTGGGCGCTTTGGCACGTAAGCAATCAGCCGTGGCCCATCGTTATGCACGCGAAATGGCAGAAGCCACACCAGCGTTGGCAGGGCGGTTTAGAAACATTGAATCGCAAAAGACGCTTGTTGGCTTGGACAGCGGCAGTACGCTTGTGGCGCTTTCGAGCGAGGGGAGCACAGCCGTGGGCCTGTCGCCGAGTCTCATCGTATTGGACGAAACGGGGTCGATCGAAGCCGAAAGTGATGCGTTTGTTGATGCGCTTTTGACCTCGCAAGGCGCGTACAGTGACGCTTTGACGATCATTATCTCAACCCAAGCGGCCACGGATAATGCGCTGATAAGCCGCCTTATCGACGATATACGCGCCAACCCCAGCGATAGAACCCGCGTTGCGCACGTTTACGAAGCACCAGCAGGTTGCGAACTGGACGACGAAGAGGCATGGGCCGCAGCCAATCCCGCACTGGCGGCGGGGTTTAGGTCGATCGAAGATATCCGCGCGCAAGCCGGTGTGGCCATGAGGGTACGTGCCCAAGAAAATTCGTACCGCAATCTCGTGCTAAACCAACGCGTGGCGGCTAGCGACAGCTTCATTAGCCGCGCCACTTGGCAAGAATGCCAAATTGCCGATGGCGGTGCGCCTTTAATCGAACGTGGCGAACAGGTTTGGGTGGGTCTTGATCTGAGCCAATCCAAAGACCTTACAAGCATCGCGATCATCGCGCGCGACGACGACGGCGGCTTTCGTGTCGATAGCATCAGTTGGCTACCATCGCAGCCCGACCTTCGCGATCGCAGCCGTTCTGATCGTGTGCCCTATGACCTGTGGCATAAAGTTGGACTGCTGCGCACAGTGCCGGGGCCGATCATTGATCCGGCTTTCATGGCGGGCGAAATCCAAGACCTTTTCCGCCGTTACGACGTGCAAATGGTGGGCTATGACCCTTGGGGTTCGCGATATATGCGCGCAGAAATTGAACGTCTGGCATGGATTGGGACGGCTATTTCGTGGAAGTGCGTCAAGGCGTTAAAACAATGGCCCCAGCGACCGCGCGGCTGATGCAGAAGATCGAAACAAAGATGTTGCGCCACAGCAGTAATCCATTGCTTAACATGGCCGTCGCCAACGCCGTGCCAAAGATGGATAGCGCCGGAAACATCACCCTTGAGAAACGTTTGGCCCGTGGCCGCATCGACCCAATCATAAGCTGTATAATTGGTCTGAGTGTGTGTGAAGATCACAACGGCGTGCCGCGATCTTACCTCGAAACTGAACCGCTATTCTTTATATGACGTATTCTTCTGCGCGGTGCTGGGCCAAACCATCGCCGCGCAGGAATATTATTCTGATTAAGCGCCGAAGTTCTTTGTAATTCAGGAATAAATACCATAATTATCAGCTGCGATCGATGGCAAGCACGCGAAATTCGATCGGCAACACGGCCAGCGGCAAGACAGCACGCGAAATTAGACGAACAGCGCGGACCAAGCGGCGAGACAGCACGCGATATCCGGTCAATTATGCGCCAAGACCCACCTAGCCCAGCGCAAACGGGCATAATATTGCGAAAGCACCGCCGCATTGAGTGCCGAAGCCGATCTAGTTTCCAATAGTATTGGAAACCGAATACCCTTTGCCGCGAATATGCTGGCGCGCGGTGACAGCCTGACGCCCCGAATCGAGACCTGATAGAAGACACGCGCATTGGGTCTGCACGATCACAACCCAGCCGCTGCATGACTACCGTGATCTGGTGTTTGACGCGATCGATGGACGCGCGGCGATGTTACAAGAACGAGAAAAGTTCAACACTGTTGAACAACCCCGCCGAAACGGCCAGAACAAAGCACCGAAAGCGTCTTGGTGGAGTAACTGTCGGAGCGACTTCCCGTCGCCTAAGCTAAGCTACTGTAAGATATAGCAATTTCAGGATCAACTGGTGCGGGCGGTCGGACTCGAACCGACACACCTTGCGATAACAGATTTTGAGTCTGTCGCGTCTACCATTCCGCCACGCCCGCACTGCGCTTCGTTTAAATCGCTCTGACGGCGGCGTCAACGCCTGTCGTGGCGAAATTCGCACGCCTTGATCGCGTGCGCGGCCCTTGACCGCGCGTCGGAAAGCCGCCACATCGAAGCCATAGGCTTTAACCCCCAAGGTCAGCCCATGTTGCCGCGTTTGACCCACCGTCTGCACACCGCCGCGCAATCGCCGCAAGCGCAGGGCATTCTGGCGCTTGTGGCCTTTCTGGAAAGCTCGATTTTTCCGCTGCCTGCCGAGGTGATTATGGTGCCGATGTGCCTCGCACGGCCCACAAAATCGCGGCGCTACGCTGCCATTGCAGCTTTGGCTTCGGTTTTGGGCGGCATCTTCGGGTGGATGATCGGACACTTCCTGTTCGAGATGGTTGCCGCCCCCTTGCTGACCTTTTGGCACTCGATGGAGGCGTTTGAGGCGCTTAAGGCGCAGACTGGCACGGCGATGATCCTTGTCTTGCTGCTCACCTCAGGCGCGGCCCATCTGCCGCCGATGAAGGTGGTGACGATTCTGGCAGGCGCTGTCGGGTTCAACCTGTGGCTGTTCATTCTGGCAGCCATCGTGGCGCGCGGGACGAAGTTCTTTGTGTTGGGGTGGGCCTTGCAGCACTACGGCGCGCCCTTGGCGGCTGTCTTGGCCAAGCGGATGGCAACGGTGGCGCTGGTCATCATCGCGGCCTTGATCGCGGTCGCAGCGGTGAAGCTTTATGTCTAAGGCGCAGATCTGGATCATTTTGGCGGCGGGCGGGTCTTTTCTGGCCCTCGCTTCTGCTTATGCCTTTCAATATCTGGGCGGTCTGGCACCGTGCCATTTGTGCTGGCTGCAACGCTACCCGCATTTTGCAGCGCTTGGCATCGGGGCCGTGGCCCTTGTGCTGCGGGTTCCGGTCTTGGCGCGGCTTTTGGCGCTTGCGGGGGCGGCGTCAGCCCTGACAACAGCAGCCCTTGGCGCCTATCACACCGGGGTCGAGCGGCACTGGTGGCCTGGCCCCACCACCTGCACCTCGGGGTCGATTGCCAATATCTCGGCCAAGGATTTGCTGGCGCAGATCCAAGCCGCCCCCGTGGTCAAATGCGATCAAGTGGCGTGGCAGATGTTGGGCCTGTCGATGGCCTCATGGAATATGCTGTTCTCGCTGGTCTTGGTGGCCTTGTGGGTTAAGGCCGCCCAAAAGACTTAACCTCGCGCCTTTCATACTTGCTCAAATATCCATCCAAGGCCAAACACCCACGCGCCGTCAGCCAATTGTCGCCGCAAACTCCCCACCCAACAGCCGCTCCCCTTCGCCCAAGGCAAAGCGGTCCGTCATTCCGGCCACATAATCACACACACAGCGCGCAAGTCCGATTTCATCGGCCTTGGGGTCCAGATCCGCCAGCCATTCCGCAGGCAACAAGCTTGGATCGGCCATAAACAGCGGAAATAGCCCGTCAATCACCCGACTGACCCGCGCCCGCTCGACCATGACAGACGGCGCGCGGTACAGCCGCGTGAACAAAAATGACCGCACGGCCTTTAGCTCTTGATACAAGGGTTTGGAAAAGCGGATCACCGTGGTGCCCAGATGGCGGATGTCGTGCACGCTGCGCGGTTCGGCTGCGGCAAGGCGGTTTTGCGCGACGGCAATCACATCTTCCACCATCAGACCAAAAACCCGCCGCAGGGCTTCATGCCGGCGGCGCATTTTCTCTAGCCCGGGATAAAGGCGGTCCACTTCGGCAAAAGCGGGGCCTGTGACGGGCAGGCCCATAAGGTCGGTCTCGTCAAACAGGCCCGATCGCAGCCCGTCGTGCAAATCGTGATGCGAATAGGCGATGTCGTCGGCAATGGCGGCCACCTGTGCTTCGGCACTGGCGTGGGTGTCCAGTTCCAGATCCCATGCCGCGTTCACCTCTGCCAAGGCGTAGGGCAAGGGGCCTGCGTGCTTTTCATCGGCATAGGGGCCGCGCACGGGGCCGTTGTGCTTGGCTATGCCTTCCAAAGTCTCCCATGTCAGGTTCAGCCCGTCAAAATCGGCGTAATGCCGTTCGAGCTGTGTCACGATCCGCAAGGCCTGCGCGTTGTGATCAAAGCCACCATAAGGCGCCATCAACCGCTCCATCGCGTCTTCGCCGGTGTGGCCAAAGGGCGTGTGGCCCAGATCATGGGCCAAAGCGATGGACTCGGCCAGATCGGTGTTCAACCCCAAAGCCCCCGCAAGCGTGCGCGCCACTTGCGCCACCTCGATCGTATGGGTCAGACGCGTGCGGTAATAATCGCCCTCGTGCTCGACAAAGACTTGCGTCTTGTGCTTCAGCCGCCGAAACGCGCTGGAATGGATGATCCGGTCACGGTCGCGTTGAAAGGCCGAACGAAACGAGGATAACCGCTCGTCAAACAGGCGGCCGCGCGATTGGTCAGGGTGACAGGCGAAAGGGGCAAGCATCAGACCTCACAGGGCTTTTGTAGCCTTATACCAGCCCCGCCGCCCCAAACCAGCCCCACCCCCGACCCTTTGCCAAATACCTCGGCCAAAGGCATGATTTTTCGCAGAAAAATCATAAACCCCGCCGGAAAACCGATTTTTCGGCGAAAAATCGCGCCCCACCTTCCACCTTGAACCCTGTCCCCCTTGCGCCTATCTTTGACGTTTGAAGGAGTACCCCATGACCCTCACCCTGCCCCCCCGTGTCACAGACCGCGCCTTTGACCGCTTGGCCGAAATCGCCGCGCTGACCGGGCAAGCCAAGGCCCTGCGCATTGCGGTAGAAGGCGGCGGGTGTTCGGGCTTTCAATACGACATCAAGCTTGACGACCCCGCCGCTGATGATCTGATCTTGGAAAAGAACGGCCAGCGCGTGTTGGTGGATCAGGTCTCGCTGCCGTTCCTGTCCAACGCTGTGATTGATTTCACGGCCGAGCTGATCGGCGCGCGCTTTGTCATTCAAAACCCCAATGCGCAATCTTCCTGCGGCTGCGGGACATCTTTCTCGCTCTGAACCCTCGTCTGCGCGTGCATTTGCCCTAGCTTGATCTTTCCAGCTGCGGAGGTTTCATGCGCATCGCACTCATGCTCGGCTCTGCCCCCAATGCGCTCGACGCCCGCGATTGGCCGCGCGCGCCCTTTGAGCATATCGTGGCGATCAACAACGCGTGGCGCATTCGCGACGATTGGGATGATCTGTGCTGCCCGTGGGATTTTCCCCAAGACCGCCGCCCCACCCCAAACGCGCACCAACGCCTGATCTTGCAGGAAGAGTTTGTACCCACCCAAAACCTCTTCGGCGGCTTTGTCTATGCCGGCGGCACCATGGCCTTTACCACGGCCTATTGGATGCTCGCCGCCCTCAAGCCCGATGTTGTGGCGGTGCTGGGCTGCGATATGCACTATCCGGCCCAAGGCCAGACCCATTTTTACGGCAACGGCACCGCCGACCCCCTGCGCCCCGACATCACCTTACGCAGCCTTGAAGCCAAGTCTGCCCGCCTGATGGTTCTGGCCGCCCGCCAAGGCTGCGCCATGGTGAATCTTTCCATCGGCCCTTCGCGCCTTGTCTTCCCGCGCGCGACCCAAGCCCAACTGGCCGACATAAGCCCCGCCCCGTTTGATGAACGCCTTGCCGATGCCGCCTTGGCCCGCGAAGCCGATCTTGGCTACCACGTCCCCTCTGGCCGCTACTGGGATGAGGCGCACCGGTTCGATACCGCCGAAATCGACGCGCTCGACGCACTGTGGCTGCGCACCGTTCTAACCAGCGGGGTGCCAATGAGCGGGGTGACACCGCCCGCCTGACACGCTACCAAGGCCCCGACAGGAGCCTAAGCCATGAAAATCGCCACCTTCAACATCAACGGCATCAAAGCCCGCACCCAAGCCCTGCTCGATTGGCTGGCCGAAGCGCAGCCAGATGTCGCCTGCCTGCAAGAGATCAAATCGGTGGACGAGGCTTTCCCCCGCGAACCCTTCGAATCCCTAGGCTACCATGTCGAAACCCACGGCATGAAGGCCTTTAACGGCGTGGCCATCCTGTCCAAACTGCCGCTCGAAGATGTCACCCGCCGCTTGCCCGGGGACGACGCCGACGAACAGGCCCGCTGGATCGAGGCCACCGTGATCGGCCCCAAGCGCCCCGTGCGCGTCTGCGGTTTGTACCTGCCCAACGGCAACCCGACCCCCGGCCCGAAATACGATTACGAACTGGCGTGGATGGGCCGGATGCTGACGCGCACCCGCACCCTTTTGCGCGACGAGCAGCCCTTGGTTCTGTGCGGCGATTACAACATCATCCCGCAGGCCGAAGATGCCGCCAACCCGCAAAACTGGCTGACCGACGCGCTGTATCTGCCCGAATCCCGCGCGGCCTATCAGCGGCTGGTGAACCTTGGCCTGACCGATGCCATCCGGGCGCAAAACCCCAACCCCGGCACCTACACCTACTGGGATTTCCAAGCCGGCGCGTGGGAGCGTAACAACGGCATCCGCATCGACCACCTGCTTTTGTCCCCCCAGGCCGCCGATCTGCTTCAATCCTCTGGCATCGACAAGGGCGTGCGCGGGCGCGACAAACCCTCTGACCATGTGCCGGTCTGGATCGAAATCGACGCCTGATGTATCCGCAAACCTTCTACGCCAAAACCCGCGCCGATCAAACCATCCGCCCCGCACTGCACGGGGCACAAGACACCGACACCGTGATCATCGGCGGCGGTCTGGCTGGCCTGACCACCGCGTTAGAACTGGCCCGCGAAGGCGTGGCCGTCACCGTTCTGGAAAGCGAATCCATCGGCTTTGGCGCGTCAGGGCGCAATGGCGGCATCGTCTCGCCCGCCTTTGCCTGCGGGTCAGCGGCCATTGCCGCCCGCGTTGGCCCCGAAAAAGCCCGCGCCTTGCACAAGCTCACGATCGAAGGCGTGGCACGCCTGCGCAGCCATATCCAAATCCTGAACATCGCGCAGGCAGAGCCTGTCGCAGGTCTGCTGAACCTGCGCCGTTTTGACCAAGCAGCCGATCTGCACGCCGAAGCCGAGCAATTTGCCCGCGATTACGACTACCATTTCACCTATCTTGACCGAACCGCCATCCAAGAGCGTCTGCAAACCACCCGCTACCTGCACGGGCTGGAAGACCCCCAAGCCTTCCACATCCACCCCTTGAACTACCTGCGCGCCCTTGCGACCGAGGCCGAGCGTCTGGGGGCCAAGATCTTCGAACACAGCCCCGCCACGGGCTGCGACCTTGGCCGCCAAAAGCACCTGCGCACGCCGAAAGGCCATGTTACCGCAAAACGCGCGATCTTTGCCACGGGCGGTTACACCGGCCCGCTGATCCCCAGGCTGAAGCGCACGGTGTTGCCGATTGCGACCTATATGATGGTGTCCCACCCTGCCCCCGACCTTTTGGCCAAGGTGATCAAAACCAGCGCCGCCGTGCTGGATGACCGCCGCGCCTCAGATTACTACCGCTTGGTCGAGGGTGGCCAGCGCCTGCTGTGGGGCGGGCGCATCACCACCCGCGCAGCCGCTCCGCAAGCTGTAGCCGCAGAATTGCGCCGCGCGATGCTGGATGTCTACCCCCAGCTTGCCCCATTACAGACCGATCTCGCTTGGTCGGGCCTGATGGCCTATGCCCGCCACCTGATGCCGCAAATCGGCCAACTGCAACCCGATGTCTGGCACATCACCGCTTTTGGCGGCCACGGGCTGAACACCACCGCCATCGCAGGCAAAGTGCTGGCCGAGGCGATTTTGCACCAATCCAACCGCATCGACCTTTTCGCACCTTGGGGGCTTGACTATGCGGGTGGCCCGATCGGGCTTGCCGTGGCGCAGCTGACCTATTGGTACCTGCAAGCCCAAGACCATTGGCGCGAAAGACGCCGCTGACATCTTCCCCGTCGTTTCGACAAAAGCCTCAGGATGGTCTGGAAGGGCAAAGGCCCTTCCAGCGCGGTGGACAGGAGGGGGCGCCCCTCCGGACGCGGGCCGATGGCCCCTTGGGGCCTGAGGCCCGCGTCACCCCCTTACACCGGCAGCAAACAGGCCGCGATCCGCCGCCCCTCGCCCAACAGCACATTATAGGTGCGCGCCGCAGCCGGAGAGTTCATCGCCTCGACCCCGATCCCTGCCGTTTCAAAGGCGGCGCGAAAATCAGCCGGAAGATGGGCGATTTCGCCCCCCGTC
This sequence comes from Paracoccaceae bacterium, assembly GCA_947449875.1. GTDB lineage: Bacteria > Pseudomonadota > Alphaproteobacteria > Rhodobacterales > Rhodobacteraceae > Stagnihabitans. Next base: position 15,127 of record CANFSY010000020.1, on the reverse strand, counting down.
CCCACGATCAGCACATCAATCTTGCCCAAAAGCGTCAAAGGCCCCGCCCAATCGCCCAAGCCGCCCCAAGGGCCTGCATCCCACGGCGTGACCAAACAGGCCCCGCGCAGCACATGGCGGCCGATGCGGAAAAAGCCCGGCCCATAGCCTTCGATGGCAAGGGCCGCGCCGTAGCTGATTTCTGTCATGCGAATATCGGCCATGACCAGATCACGCGTCTATATTGGCAAACTCGTGGTCGGCCCCTTTGCCCGTGGCACGCGGCTTGTCGCTCCGGTCAAGCCCCAAGAACAGCACCAAGTTCTTGGCGACATAGACCGAGGAATAGGTGCCCAAGATGATCCCCACAAAAATCGCAAAGGAAAACCCGCGGATCACGTCGCCGCCCAAAACCAACATCGAGCCGACCGCGATCAGCGTGGTCAGTGACGTTGCCAAGGTGCGGCTGAGCGTTTCGTTGACCGACAGGTTCATCACCTCTTTCAGCGGCATCGTTTTGTATTTTATCAGGTTTTCGCGCAACCGGTCAAAAACCACCACGGTGTCGTTGATCGAATAGCCCAAGATGGTCAGCAACGCGGCCACAATGGTCAGATCGAATTTGATCTGAAACACCGCGAAAATCCCGACCGTTATGAACACATCATGCAGCAGCGCCAGAACGCCGCCCAAGGCGAACTGCCATTCAAACCGCAGCCAGATATAGCCCAAAATCCCCAAGGATGTCGCCAGCAAAGCCGTGATCGACGACCAGACCAGCTCTGACGACACTTTCGGCCCCACGGTTTCGACCGAAACGATCTTCAACGCAGGGTCCATCGCCGTCAGCGCATCCGACACGCGCTTTAGGCCTGCATCGTCAATTTGGTCTTGCCCCTTGCCCGCCGAAATGCGGATCGCAGCCACATGCTGATCGGCGCGGAACGAGGGGTCAAACACCTCGTTGATCGCCACATCGCCCAGCGACAACCCTTCCAAGGTGGACCGGTACAGGCCCGTGTCGATCACCGTGGCCGAATCGGTGCGCAGCGTGGTGCCGCCCTTAAAGTCGATACCGAAATTCAGCCCCATGACGCCCCAAGCGACAAAGGACAAAACCATCAGCAGCATCGAGCCGCCAAAGGTGATCCATTGGTGCTTGAAGAAGTCGATATTGGTTTTTTCGGGGGCCAGTCTTAGACGCCATGCCATGACGATTTCCTCACACGATCAGGGTCTTGGGCTTGCGCCAGTTAAACCAAATTTGAATGATCAGCCGCGTCACAAAGAGTGCTGTGAACACCGATGTCACGATGCCGATAAACAGCGCCACGGCAAAGCCGCGCACGGGGCCGGCGCCAAAGAAATACAGCACGATCGACGTGATCAACGTGGTCACGTTGGCATCCACAATCGCGCTGGTGGCGCGTTCATAGCCCAGCTCGATCGCGCGCGCCGCAGTCTTTGCGTGGCGCAGTTCCTCACGGATGCGTTCATAAACCAGCACGTTGGCATCCACCGCCGTGCCAATCGTCAGCACAAGGCCCGCAATGCCCGGCAATGTCAGCGTGCCGCCGATCATCGACAAAATGCCAAAGATGATCCCCATGCTTAAGACCAGCGTGATATTGGCAAAAAGCCCGAACATCCCGTAGCTGGCCAGCATGAACACACCCACCAGCACCATGCCGGCAATCGCCGCCACTTTGCCCGCGTCAATCGAATCTTGCCCCAGTTCGGGGCCAACGGTGCGCTCTTCCAAGAACGTCATTTCAGCCGGCAAAGCGCCTGCGCGCAGCAGCACGGCCAGATTGGTTGACCCTTCCACCGTAAAGTTGCCGGTGATGATGCCCGACCCGCCCGTGATCGCCGTCTGGATCGTGGGGGCCGAGATCACTTGTTTGTCCAGCACAATCGCAAAGGGCTCACCCACATGCGCGCCGGTATACTCGCCAAACTTACGCGCGCCCGAGGTGTCAAAGCGGAAACTGACCGCAGGCCGCCCGTTTTGGTCAAACGAGGGCTGCGCATCCACCAGATCGTCGCCGGTCACCACGGGGGCTTCTTCAACGGTGTAATACAAACCCGCATGATCCGAAGCGGGCAACAGCAGATTGCCCACGCCCGGATTGGCTGTCTTGTCAGACCCTTGGCCCACGACGGTGTTAAACGTCAGCTTGGCTGTCGTGCCGATGATGGCCTTTAGCTCTTCAGCCGAGCCAATGCCGGGCACTTCGATCAAAATCCGGTCCGCCCCCTGCCGCTGGATCGAGGGTTCGCGCGTGCCCGCCGCATCCACCCTGCGGCGGATAATCTCTAGCGATTGCTGCATGGTGCGCGTATCGGTCGCGGCTTTTTCGGCATCTGACAGGGTGATGACGATATCGCCGCCATCGGCCACGATCTCCATATCTTTCTGCCCTGCCCCCGTCAGGCTGACCACATTCGCTGTCAGCCCTTGCAACTTGGCCAAAGCCGCCTGCATCCCGTCAGGATTGGTCAGCGTGATGCGCAGCGTGCCGTCCGGCGCAGGCTTGCGCTTGATCGGCCCTGTGGCGTCGCGCACCTCTTTAAGGGCATCGCGGGCATCCGGCCAAAAGGCATCCATGCGCTGCTTATACACATCGGCAAGCTTCACTTCGGCCAGCAAATGCGCCCCGCCGCGCAGATCAAGGCCCAGATTGACCAGTGCCGAGGGGGCCCATGACGGCCAAACCGACAGCGCTGCCGTCTGCTCTGGCGTGGCCTCCCCGCCCACCTTCGCCGCCTTGGCTATTGCGGTCGCGGCATCGTTGTGGGTTTCAACACGCGAATAAAACAGGTTGGGCGCGGCAAGGATCAACCCCACCACGACAATGGCCCAAACCACAAGGCGCTTCCAAAGCGGTGTTTCCAGTTGCATGGGCCAGCTCAGACAGACGCGGGTTCGGTCTTGGACATCACTTGCGTGATCGTATGGCGGGCGACCTTGACCTTCACACCCTCGGCGATTTCCACCTCTAGCACGTTGTCATCACCCACTTTAACCACTTTGCCGATGATACCACCACCGGTCAGCACCTGATCGCCGCGCCGCACGGCTTCGATCATCGCTTTAAGGTCTTTCATCTTCTTTTGCTGCGGGCGGATCAGCAACATGTACATGATGCCGAAAATCAAGATCAGCGGCAGGAAAGAGGCCACGGCAGAGCCAGCCCCCCCAGCAGCGCCAACGGTTTGGGCGTAAGCAGCAGTCACAAACATCGGTCGTCCTTTCGCTCAAAGGCGGCACGCAGCAGCCACCTTGAAATTTCGCCGTACCCTAGCCGCATGGGGCCATAGGCGCAAGGCGGGGCGGTCGCCCCGTGTTCACATGCGGGCGAGCCTGTCGCGGTTCAAGGGGGGGGCAGGTTTGAATTGCGCTTCACCCTTGCGCCTTGATCGGGCATATGGGGCGCAGGATCGTCTCAGATAAGGTTTCGCCATGCATGACATTCGCGCCATCCGTGAAAACCCCGCAGCCTTTGATGCGGCCCTGTCGCGCCGTGGATTGCAAGGCCTGTCGGCCCAAGTGCTGGCCTTGGACGAAGACCGTCGGGGCAAAATACTGGCCGCTGAAACCGCCACAGCCGAGCAAAACCGCGCCTCCAAAGAGGCGGGTGCCGCCAAGGGCCGCGGGGATGAGGCCGAGTTTGAACGCCTGCGCGCCGAGGTTGCGGTGAAAAAAGCCGCCATCCAGCGCCTGACGGAAGAGGCCGCAGCCGAAGATCAAGCCCTGCGCGATCTGCTGATGGGCATCCCGAACTTGCCGCTGGACGTGGTGCCCGACGGCAAGGATGAAACCCAAAACGTCGAAATTCACCGCTGGGGCACCCCGCGCAGCTTTGACTTTACCCCCAAAGAGCATTTCGACATCGAAGGCGTCATTCCGGGCATGGATTTCGCCACCGCCGCCAAACTGTCGGGCAGCCGCTTTGTGGTGCTGAAAGGCGCTGTCACCCGCGTGCACCGCGCATTGGCCCAACTGATGCTGGACACCCATGTTGACGACCACGGCTTGAGCGAAACCTGGACGCCTGTGCTGGTCAAAGAGGATGCCATGTACGGCACCAACCAATTGCCCAAGTTCGCCGAAGACAGCTATCAAACCACCAACGGCTGGTGGCTGATCCCCACTGCCGAAGTGACCCTGACCAATTCCGTGGCAGGCGAGATTCTGGACGAGGCGAACTTGCCGATCCGCATGGCAGGCCATAGCCAATGCTTCCGATCCGAGGCGGGGTCTTCGGGCAAAGACACCACGGGCATGCTGCGCCAGCACCAGTTCGAAAAGGTCGAAATGGTGACGATCTGCACGCCCGAGACGGCCTTATCCGAACACACCCGCATGACCAAATGCGCCGAGGCGATTTTGGAAAAGCTGGGCCTGCCCTACCGCACGATTGTGCTTTGTACGGGTGACATGGGGTTCGGGGCGCAAAAAACCCATGATCTGGAAGTCTGGCTGCCGGGCCAACAAAAGTACCGCGAGATTTCGTCGGTTTCGACCTGCGGATCGTTCCAAGCCCGCCGCATGAACGCCCGCTTCCGCCCCGCAGGCGGCGGAAAACCGGATTATGTGGCCACGCTGAACGGCTCGGGCCTTGCGGTCGGGCGCTGCCTGATTGCCGTGCTGGAAAATGGCCAAGAGGCGGACGGGTCCGTCACCCTGCCCGCCGCCTTGCATCCCTATCTTGGCGGCAAGACCAAGATCGCGGCAGACGGTCATTTGGCTTAACGCCAAGCGGGGGGGGGCTTTTGCCCCCTCGCTTTGGCGGTGCTTTAGGGTCAGGTCCAGTCCAGCACGACTTTGCCGGATTGGCCGGATCGCATCAGATCGAACCCTTGGGCGAAATCGGCGGCTTTGAAGCGGTGGGTGATGACTTTCGACACATCCAGCCCGTTTTCCAGCATGGCGATCATTTTATACCATGTCTCGAAAATCTCGCGGCCATAAACCCCTTTGATCGTGATGGCTTTGAAGACGATCTTGCTCCAATCCACCGGCGATGTGCCGGGCGGGATACCCAGCATGGCGATTTTGCCGCCCATCACAAGGCTTGCCACCATCTGGTCAAGTGCCTGCGGGTTGCCTGACATTTCCATGCCGATGTCAAAGCCTTCGGCCATTTTCAAGCGGCTTTGCACGTCTTTCAAATCCTCGCGCGCGACATTAACGGGCGTCACATCGGCCACGCGGGCTGCCAGATCAAGCCGCGTTTGGTTGACATCGGTGATCACCACATGCCGTGCGCCCACATGGCGTGCCACGGCCGCGGCCATGATGCCGATTGGCCCTGCCCCTGTGATCAGCACATCTTCGCCCACCAGATCAAAGCTTAGGGCCGTGTGCACCGCATTGCCCAAAGGGTCCAAAATCGCGCCGATGTCGTCTGATATGGCATCTGGCAAAGGCACCACGTTAAACGCAGGCAAGCGCAGGTACTGCGCGAAAGCGCCGTTTTCATTCACCCCGATGCCGCGTGTGGCGGGGTCAAGGTGAAAACGCCCTGCCCTGCTTTGCCGCGACAATTTGCCGATCAAATGCCCCTCGCCCGAGCAGCGTTGTCCTATCGCCAGCCCCTGCACCTGCGACCCCATCTCGACAATCTCGCCGGCAAATTCGTGTCCGGTGATAAGGCCCAAAGGCACGGTGCGTGCGGCCCAGTCATCCCAGTTCCAGATATGGATATCGGTGCCACAGATGCCGGTTTTATGCACTTTGATCAGCACATCTTCGGGGCCAATTTCGGGCGTGGCGCGGTCTTCTTGCCAAAGACCGACGGCGGCGTGTGATTTGACCAGCGCTTTCATGCCAAAACCCCTGTTTCACGGCCCGCCGCAGCAAAGGCTGCAAGGCCAAAGTCTAAATCTTCCCGTGTGAGCGCGGCGGTCATCTGGGTGCGGATGCGCGCCTGTCCACGCGGCACCACGGGAAAGAAAAACGCCGACACCATCACTCCGCGCGCATCCAGCGCCTTGGCGAAGGTCTGGGCCAAGGGCGCATCGCCGATCATCACGGGCACGATGGGATGGCTTCCGGGCAAAAGATCAAAGCCCAAGCCCTGCAACCCCGCCCGCCAATAGGCGGCATTGCTGGCCAATTGGGCGCGCAGGTCGTCGGCCCCTTCCACCACCTCCAGCGCGGCCAAAGCCGCCCCCACCACGGCCGGCGGCAGCGCGTTGGAAAATAGATAGGGCCGTGCGCGCTGACGCAGCAAATCAATCACCGCTTGCGGCCCCGCGACATAGCCGCCCAAAGCCCCGCCCAAGGCCTTGCCAAAGGTGCCTGTCATCAGATCAACCTTTACCCCCGCCCGCGCCGCCGTGCCCCGCCCCTGCGGGCCAATAAAGCCCGTGGCGTGGCAGTCATCCACCATGGTCAAAGCGCCGAAATCAGCGGCCAACCGCGTCAGATCGGCCAGATTGGCAAAGCTTCCGTCCATCGAAAACACTCCGTCGCTCACCACCAAGATAAACCGCGCCCCGCCGTCGCGGGCGGATTGCAACTGGCGGTGCAAATCGTCCATGTCGGTGTTGGCAAAGCGAAACCGCCGCGCTTTGCACAAGCGAATGCCGTCGATGATCGAGGCGTGGTTCAAACTGTCAGAAATCACCGCGTCTTCTTCGCCCAGCAAAGGTTCAAAGACCGCGCCATTGGCGTCAAAGCACGCGGCGAACAGCAAAGCGTCGTCGGTGCCCAAAAAGGCCGCCAAACGGCGTTCCAGCATCTGGTGCAAATCCTGCGTGCCGCAGATAAACCGCACCGAGGCCATGCCGTAGCCGTGGCTGTCCATCGCGGCCTTGGCAGCCGCAATCAGACGAGGATCATCCGCCAAGCCTAGGTAATTGTTCGAACAAAGGTTCAGCATCTGCCGCCCCCCCACCAGAACCCGCGCCGCTTGGGGGCCTTGGATGGCGCGTTCATGTTTCATCAACCCTTCGGCGTCCAGCGCGCGCAGGGTGGCCGAAATATGGGTCAGGAAGGCCTGTGTCATGGGGAAATATCCTTGGGTTTGGGCGAAATATCCGCCCAAATCGGCCAAATGTCAATATAACGGATAATTATCCATCTTAACGGATTTACGCCCTTTCCCCGCCCGCTGCCGCGCATTTGCCGCAGCCTGACGCTTGCCTGCCGCATTCAGCCCTTGCAGCAGCCCCCATCCAGCCTAAAACGCCCCTGTAAGCAGGAGACAGCCATGACCGATGCCGCCAGCCAAGACGCACTTGTGATCTTCACGCCCTCGGGCAAACGCGGGCGCTTTGCGCTGGGCACGCCGATTTTGACAGCCGCACGGCAATTGGGGGTTGATCTTGATTCGGTCTGCGGCGGGCGGGGGATTTGTTCCAAATGCCAGATCCAACCGGGCTACGGCGAGTTTCCCAAGCACGGCGTAACAGTCGCCGCTGACGCCCTGTCAGAATGGAACGAGGTCGAGGCGCGCTATAAACGCGTGCGCGGGCTGATCGACGGGCGGCGTTTGGGCTGTCAGGCCAAGGTGATGGGCGATGTGATCGTTGATGTGCCGCCCGAAAGCCAAGTGCACAAACAGGTCATCCGCAAATCTGCATCCGACCGCGTGATCGCGATGGACCCTGCGACGCGGCTGTATTTCATCGACGTGGCCGAACCCGATATGCACGAACCCACGGGCGATTTTGAACGCGTCAAGCGCGCCTTGGCCGAACAATGGCAGATCAACGGCGTGCAAGCCGAACTGACCTTGTTGCGCCGCCTGCAACCCGCTTTGCGCAAGGGCGAGTGGAAAATCACCGTGGCCTTGAACAAGGGCAACCACGACGCCGATTATCACTTGCTAGACCTGTGGCCAGGCTATCACGAAGGCCCGCTTTTGGGCCTTGCGATTGACCTTGGGTCAACCACCATCGCAGCCCATCTGTGCGATTTGACCGATGGCAAAGTGCTCGCCTCGGCCGGGGTGATGAACCCGCAAATCCGCTTTGGCGAAGATTTGATGAGCCGTGTGTCTTACGCTATGATGAACCCCGGCGGCGATGTGGAAATGACAGCCGCCGTTCGCGCCTCGATCAACACGCTGGTGGGCGAGATTGCGGCCGAGGCCAAGGTGGATGCCAGCGCCATCTACGAGCTGGTCTTTGTCTGCAATCCCGTCATGCACCATCTGCTGTTGGGGATTGATCCGGTCGAACTGGGCCAAGCGCCCTTTGCGCTGGCCACCTCTGGCGCTTTGTCGTTTGATGCGCGCGAGCTGGATCTGACGGCCGTGGCGCGCACCGCGCGGGTCTATGTGCTGCCGTGCATTGCCGGCCACGTGGGCGCAGATTGCGCCGCTGTGGCTTTGGCCGAAGAGCCGAACAAATCCGAAGACATGGTGCTGATCGTCGATGTCGGCACCAATGCCGAACTGCTGTTGGGCAACAAAACGCGGGTTCTGGCCTGCTCCTCCCCCACGGGGCCCGCTTTTGAAGGGGCGCAGATTTCCTCAGGCCAACGCGCAGCCCCCGGCGCGATTGAACGGGTCGAGATTGATCCGGTCACCAAAGAGCCGCGCTTTAAGGTGATCGGGTCTGACCTGTGGTCAACTGACGCAGGCTTTGCGGCGGCCATCGGCACCACCGGTGTGACGGGCATTTGCGGATCGGGCATCATCGAAGCCGTGGCCGAACTGCGCAGCGCAGGCTTGGTCGATCAAGGCGGGCTGATCGGTGGGCCGGATCAAACCGGCACCGCGCGGTCGGTTCCCGAGGGGCGCACCCATTCTTACGTGCTGCACGACGGCACCGCCGAGGGGGGGCCGCGCATTCTGGTCACCCAAGGCGATATCCGCGCCATTCAACTGGCCAAGGCAGCCCTTTATGCAGGTGCCAAGCTGTTGATGGATGAAATGGGCGTGCAAACGGTCGACCGTGTGGTGCTGGCAGGGGCCTTTGGGGCGCATATCTCGCCCAAACACGCGATGATCTTGGGCATGATCCCCGACGCGGCTTTGGATAAGGTGATCTCGGCCGGCAATGCCGCAGGCACAGGCGCCCGCATTGCCCTGTGCAACCGCACAGCGCGTGACACGATCGAAGCCGTGGTGCATGAGATTCACAAGGTCGAAACCGCGATCGAACCGCGCTTTCAAGAGCATTTCGTCAACGCCTCGGCCATTCCGAACGCGGTCGATGCCTTCCCGCATCTAGACCCGCTGCCCGACGTCAGCTTTAACACCGCAGGCTCTGGCGGCGAGGGTGGGCGCAAACGGCGGCGCGGGTGATTGGGGGTTAGATATGACCGCACGGAGGTTTTTATTTCTGCTGTCCAGCGCACGCCAAGGCGGCAATACTCAGGCTATGGCCCGCGCTGCCGCGGCGTCTTTGCCGCCAAGCGTGGCGCAAGACTGGCGCGACCTGACCACCGCCGCCCTGCCCCCTTTCGAAGACCTGCGCCACGGCGCAAGCTATGGCCCGCTGCCCCCCGCGATGGCCGCATTGGCCGACCGCACGCTGAAAGCCAGCGACATCGTGTTTGTCGCACCGCTTTACTGGTACGGTCTGCCCGCCCCCGCCAAACTGTACCTTGACCACTGGTCCCATTGGATGCGCCTGCCCGATCTGGGCTTTAAGGCCCGCATGGCCGGCAAGCGCGCGTGGCTGATCATGGCCCACGCCGGGTCAACCGAGGCCGAAATCGCCCCCGCCCGCGACGGGTTGCGCTGTGCGACAGCCTATCTGGGCATGGTCTGGGGTGGGGCCCTTTTGGCCGATGCCAATGCGCCCGGCGACTGGCAAAAAGACACCCAAGCCCAAAGCGCCGCACCGCAGTTCTTCGCCGCTTGACGCAAGCGAAACAAGCGATTACCTGTGCAGCCCATGCGGGTGTAGCTCAATGGCAGAGCAGCAGCTTCCCAAGCTGAATACGAGGGTTCGATTCCCTTCACCCGCTCCACTTATGCTGTCATGACCTGTGGAAAGCTGTGGTGTGGCGCGCACCAAAGATTGGTGCGGTAGATAAGATCCCTATCATTCCGATTTTGCGCCTTTGGACATGAGGCGACACCATTCTTTTGAAAAGAGCGCGTCTGATAGGTTACACTGCCGGTCCGCCGGCGGGGTTTTCATTGACATAAACTCTCGCTGTCAGTCCCTTCCGGATCAAACGCGGCCGGCGCCCAGAAACTTATGATGTGTTGATTGTATTGACCTAACCATGCTTTAGACAGGGTCGAAGCGTTTCATTTAGCCAATACCAAAGGAAAATTCCATGCAGCGTCCAAGAATTAAATCGTCCCATTTTCCATTTTCGACGCTGCAAACGGAAATTGTCGACGTCAAGGGGCTGTCCTTGGAAGTGACATCAATGGGCACTGGCACACCGGTGTTTTGCGTGCATGGGCTGATCATGCATGACGCCTTTATCGCACCGCTGTCCCGATTCTGCCCGGATATCTTCACATCCTACAAGTTTTATTCTGTTGCGCGGCTTGGGTATGCCACATCTTCCGATTGCCCGACAGAGTATGACCTGAATAAAGCCGTCGCAGTCTATTTTGCAGTAATGGACACTCTGGGTTTGGTTCAACCGCATTTGTTGGCCTATTCCTTCGGTGGCAATATTGCGCTGCAAATGCTGATAGACGGGGCCGACCGGTTCGCGTCCGCCACGTTGAGCGAGGCCTATTGGGTTGATGGCACCTCTATGGCGGAAAATATCGCTGCGGTGGTGGCTGCAAAAGCCCTGTATGAAACCTCGCCGCTTTTATCGGCCATGACCTATCAAGAGCTGATCTGCGGGAAAAGTTTTCACACCTATGTTGACTTCAGTTGTGACAGAGAGTCGGTGAATACGCATCTGCCGCGCGCTGCCGCCACGATGTTCGATCATGATTTCAACCTGTTGAATGGCTGGAGTTTTCCGGACTTTATCGAAACCGCCCCACAGGGCAGCGGACCGGATTTGCCCGTTTTGCTGGCATTGGGCAGCGACAGCGACACACATGTGCCGGGGTTTCGCCATCGCCACAGACTTTTGGAAAACTGGTTTCCAAATCACCGCTCGTTCATTCTGCCGCAGGCCACCCATGGAATGCAAATCTCTCATCCCAAGCTGTTTGGCGATCAATCTATGGCCTTTTGGGATGGTCTAGGCGCCTAAAATGTCACGCTGTGCCGATCGGCCCGACACAGGGATCGCCGCAGCCCATCTATAACCGATCGGGCTTTGCTGCGCATAAACCCAAGCCCACAGCGGAACCAAAGCGTGCGAGCGGCTTTTCAATCCGCGCCAAGCAGGCTAGCAAAGCGCATCATAGGGAGGTTTTCATGAACACAGATATCAAACGCATCGGCACCGGCGCGCGCATGTCCGAGGCCGTGTGCTACAACGGCATCGTCTGGGTGGCGGGGCAAGTGGGCAATCCGGGCGACTCGGTGGCCGATCAGACCCGCACCTGTCTGGCGGAAGTTGACCGCATTCTGGCCGAAGCCGGCACCGACAAGACCCGCATCCTGTCGACCCAAATCTGGTTGGCCGATATTTCGACCTTTGGCCAGATGAACGCCGTCTGGGACACATGGGTTCCCGCCGGCCACACCCCCGCCCGCGCCACGGGCGAGGCGAAACTGGCGACGCCGGATTATTTGGTGGAAGTGATCGTCACGGCCGCTTTGAAATAAGCCGCAGGGCGGTGTCTTTGGCGGAAGGTGGCGGGTCTAACCCGCCTCTTCCGCCAATTGTTGCGTATCTACAAAACACCGCCTAGCGATTGGGTTGGATCAAATCCCACCGATTGCCAAAAGGGTCGCGCCAGACAGCGACCGTGCCGTAAGGTTCGTGGCGCGGCGTCTCTTCGAAAATACCACCTGCGGCGATGATTTTGGCTTTATCTGCCGCGAAATCATCGGTTTGCAGAAAAAGCCACACGCGCCCGCCGCCTTGCTGGCCGACAGCGGCCTGTTGGGCGGGCGTATCGGCCCGTGCAAGGATCACGCGCAGGCTTTGCCCCGGCGGGCTAATACTGACCCAGCGTTTGGGCCCTTGGGGGATGTCTTCGCATAGGGTGAAGCCAAGACCTTGGCAGAAAAAGGCAAGAGCCGGGTCATAATCGGGCACCAGCAGGGAAAAGGCGGCCAGCCTCATGGCGTGCGGGTTTGTGGCAGGGCGATATGGGCCACTTGTTCCGCGATAGGTTCGACCGACAAGGGGTGCAATTGGGCGGTGTGATCCGCAGGGTCGCCCACAGGAACCCATTGCCCGCCTTTGTAAATCTCTAACGCGGAAAAATTGGCTTTATAGCCCATTTTGCGCGATCCGGGCACCCAATAGCCCAAATAGACATAGGGCAACCCCGCCTCGCGCGCGATGTCGATATGGTCAAGGATGGCAAAGGTGCCCAAGGACAGGTCTTGCAGATCGGGGTCGTAAAAGGAATAGACCATCGACAAACCGTCCTCGAACACATCGGTCAGGCTGACGCAGGCCAAGGGGCGGCCATGTTCGCCCGCGCCTGCGGGGCGGGAATATTCGATGACGCGCGATTTGATCGGCGTCTCTTCGATCATGGCGGCAAATTCGAACACATCCATATCCGCCATCCCGCCATCGGCGTGGCGCGCGTCAAGATAGCGGCGAAACAGGGCAAACTGGTCTTCGGTGGCCCAAGGCGAGGTGGCATTGCGCCGCAAATGGCTTGCCGCCTTTTGCACGCGCTTTTGCGTGCGCGAGGGCACAAATTTCGCCACATCAATGCGCGCCGAAAGACAGGCCGAGCATTCTGCACAAGAGGGGCGGTACAGCACATTCTGGCTGCGGCGAAACCCTTGCTTGGACAGCGCATCATTCAACCTTTGGGCATGTTCCCCCTGCAACGCGGTAAACAGCTTTCGTTCAAAGCGGCCATCCAGATACGGACAGGGCTGGGGGGCCGTGACGTAAAATTGCGGCGCTATGGGAAGCGTATGGCGCATGGTGGCCTTTGAACATAAAGGAATATTGCGCCACGTTAGCAAGGCCGCAGGGCCGCGCCAAGGGTCTTGTTACAGGCATGACACAATGCCCCACATGTCGGCCTGCACGGGCCAAACAGACAGAACCGCAGCGTGACCTGCCGTCAATTTATCGAAACTTGCGAAAATTTTCAGCTTTTCGCAACAATAGTACAAAATTTCCCACGCCCACGACATTTTTCGCGTCGATTTGCGGTTGACGCCCAAGCACCCCAACCCTAGTGTCCCCGCCGATACATAAGAAACCAAGGGGTTTTTCCTTGAAACGTAGTTACCGTTTGGCGCAAGCGCCAAGGGGGCTGCGGCAAGGGAAAACCGCGTGCCCCCAAATGCTTCGGGGGCTTTTTGTTGAGATAAAGGACGAGACGATGCGGCAGATGACCGGGGCAAGAATGGTGGTGCAGGCGCTGAAAGATCAGGGCGTCGAGGTGGTCTTTGGCTATCCCGGTGGGGCCGTGCTGCCGATCTATGACGAGATTTTCCAGCAAAGCGATATCCGCCACATTCTGGTGCGCCACGAACAGGGTGCTGTGCACATGGCCGAGGGCTATGCCCGTTCCACCGGAAAGCCGGGGGTGGCCTTGGTCACCTCTGGCCCGGGGGCGACCAATGCGGTGACAGGTTTGACCGATGCCTTGATGGATTCCATCCCGCTGATCGTGATTTCGGGCCAAGTGCCCACCTTTATGATCGGCACCGATGGCTTCCAAGAGGCGGACACGGTGGGCATCACCCGCCCCTGCACCAAGATGAACTGGCTGGTCAAAGACACCGCAAAACTGGCCGAAACCATCCATCAGGCCTTTCATGTCGCAACCCACGGCCGCCCCGGCCCCGTGCTGATCGACATTCCCAAGGATGTGCAATTCGCCACCGCCCAATACACCCCGCGTGACGAGGCGAAAACCTCGCATTACCAACCTCGTGTGCGCGGCGATGAAGACCAGATTGCCAAGCTGGTCGATCTGATCGAAACCGCCGAGCGCCCGGTGTTTTATACCGGCGGCGGTGTGATCAACTCCGGCCGCACGGCATCAACCTTGCTGCGTACTCTTGTGGCCGAGACGGATTTTCCCATCACCTCGACCCTGATGGGGCTTGGGTCTTATCCAGCCTCGGGCAAGAACTGGCTGGGCATGCTGGGGATGCACGGGCTGTATGAGGCCAATTTGGCCATGCACGGCTGTGATGTGATGATCAACATCGGCGCGCGCTTTGATGACCGCATCACGGGGCGGATCAAAGATTTCAGCCCGCATTCCAAGAAAGTGCATATCGACATTGACCCCTCCTCGATCAACAAGGTGGTGCGGGTTGATGTGGGCATTGTGGGCGATGTGACGCTGGTTTTGGAAGAGGTGCTGCGCCAATGGCGCGCGCGCGGGTCAAAGACCAACCGCGCCGCCCTGCCCAAATGGTGGGCGCAGATTACCGAATGGCGCGCGGTCAAGTGCTTGACCTATAAGAACTCGTCCACCGTGATCAAGCCGCAGCACGCGCTGGAACGGCTGGAAGCGCTGACCAAAGGCATGGACCGCTATATCACAACTGAAGTTGGCCAGCACCAGATGTGGGCCGCGCAGTTCCTTGGCTTTGAAGACCCCAACCGCTGGATGACCTCGGGCGGGCTTGGAACCATGGGCTACGGTCTGCCCGCCAGCATCGGCGTGCAAATCGCCCATCCCGACGCTTTGGTGATCAACGTCGCCGGAGAGGCAAGCTGGCTGATGAACATGCAAGAAATGGGCACCGCGATGCAATTTCGCGCCCCCGTCAAGCAGTTCATCTTGAACAACGAACGTCTTGGCATGGTGCGCCAGTGGCAAGAACTGCTGCACGGCGAGCGGTATTCGAGCAGCTGGTCCGAATCCCTGCCCGACTTTGTGAAACTGGCCGAAGCGTTTGGCTGCAAAGGCATCCGCATCGACGATCCCGCCGATCTGGACGAGGCGATCAAGGAAATGCTGGCCTATAACGGCCCAGTGATTTTCGATTGCCGCGTGGAAAAGCACGAAAACTGCTTCCCCATGATCCCTTCGGGCAAGCCGCATAACGAAATGCTGCTGGGCGATGCCGATACCCAAGGGGTGATCGGGGCGAAGGGCGCGGTTCTGGTGTAAGGGGGGCGCGGCGGGTCTGCACCCGCTGTGCCAGCGGG
>CANFSY010000019.1 GCA_947449875.1 Paracoccaceae bacterium | reverse complement strand
GGCATGGGTTTTAGCCAGCACGCCGGTGTGGTGATCGTGGCGGACGGCACGCCGCAAGCTGCCAAACGCTTGGAAAGGGTGCTGTGGAACGACCCCGCCTCAGGCGTGTGGCGTCATGCCGATGCGGGCTATGATACGGCCATCCAATGCGCCAAAGACCACGGGTTGCGCTTGCCGGGGATAACGGGGCTTTAACTCTTTCATACTTGCACAAATATCCCACGGGGGGTCTGGGGGGTGTGAAACCCCCCAGCCGGGGCCGCCGCGCGCCCTTGGCCTTAACTGCGCCCCGCAATCTCGCGCGCCACAATCCGCGTCAGGTGGCGGTGCATCCGGCTGGTGCGGTGGCGCTGGTGCATGGCGGCAAAGATCGGTTGGCTGATCGGGTCCACATCCGACACCGCCGCAAAGCCGCCTGCGGCGATCATCTGTGCGGCGGTTTCCGCCAGCACAAACCCCGCCCCGCCCATGCGCGCCAAAAGCCCCGCCACCGCCGCATTCTGCCCTGATGCCAGCACCGCCACCGCGCAATCGGGCAGCACTTGGCGGTGGGTTTCATCAAAGGCCGCCGAATAAGCGCCGCGAATATAGCGGGCGGGGTCAATACTCGCCCGTTTTGATCCCTCCGAACTGATCAACCGGTATTTGACATCGCCCACCGAGGTGATGTGCAAATCCGGCAGGGCTTGCGGCGAATAGAGCACCGCAAAATCCAAAAGCCCCCGATCAAGGTCTTTGCACATCTGGGCGGAATAATCCGGTTCGATGTAAAACGAACATTCCGGCAGGGATTTGCGAAAATTCGCCACCCAGTCGCCGATATTGCCCGCCGCCAGATCATTCTGGATGCCAATGCGCAACACCACCGCCGCCGTGCCAGATGGCACCACGGCCCGCTGCGCCTCGGCCCAAGCGTGGCGCAGGGCGCGGGCGTGGGTTTCGAATTTCAGCCCTTCGGTCGTCAGGTCGGTCCCCGCGCGAGAGCGTGTGAACAACCGTGCGCCCAAGGTGGTCTCAAGTGCGGCTATGCGGGCGGAAATGGTCGATTGCTTCACCGCCAACCGTTCTGCCGTGCGGTGAAAGCTGCGGGTTTCGATCAGGTCTAGAAATGTGTCGATAACTTCGGTCTGCATCTTAGCCCTCTGATCGAATTTGTCGATCAATAGCGCGACCTAAGACGAATTGAAAGCGGGCCCCAAGGGGGTGATACTGGCCAGAGCGATAAGGGAGTGTGACATGGCTGATTTTCCAACAACCGCGCGGGTGGTGATCATTGGCGGCGGGGCCGTTGGGGCATCGTCGCTGTACCATCTGTGCAAAGCAGGCTGGACCGATTGCGTCTTGTTGGAAAAAAACGAGCTGACCGCAGGCTCTACGTGGCACGCGGCGGGCAATGTGCCGACCTTTTCGTCGTCTTGGTCGATCATGAACATGCAGCGCTATTCGGCCAGCCTGTACCGCGGCCTCGGGGCCGAGGTGGATTATCCGATGAACTACCACGTCACCGGATCGGTGCGTCTGGGCCATACCAAAGAACGTCTGCAAGAATTCCAGCGCGTGGTGGGCATGGGGCGCTATCAGGGGATGGATTTGAACATCCTGTCGGCGGCGGATGTCAAAAACGTCTACCCCTTCTTGGAAACTCACGATCTGTCGGGTGCCTTGCACGACCCCTATGACGGCGACATTGACCCTGCGCAATTGACCCAAGCCTTGGCCAAAGGCGCGCGCCAGATGGGCGCGCGGATCGAGCGGTTCTGCCCCGCCACGGGCGTGCGGCGCGAAGGGGATGAATGGGTGGTGTCCACCCCCAAGGGCGATATCCGCTGCGAAATCGTGGTCAATGCCGCAGGCTATTACGCCCGCGAGGTGGGCAAATGGTTTGGCCGCGATCTGCCCATGATGGTGATGAGCCACCAATATATGCTGTTTGACACGATCCCCGAGCTGGAAACGTGGTCGCGCGATGTTGGCCACAAGCTGCCCCTGCTGCGCGATGTCGATTCCAGCTACTACCTGCGCCAAGAAAAGAACGGCTTCAACCTTGGCCCCTATGAGGGCAATTGCAAAGCCCATTGGACAACCCCCGACGACCCCTTCCCGCAAGACTTCAGCTTCCAGCTGTTCCCCGACGATCTGGAACGTCTGGAATGGCACATCGCCGATGCCATGGCCCGCGTGCCCTTGCTGGAAAAGGCGGCGCTGACCAAGGTTATCAACGGCCCCATTCCGTATACGCCCGATGGCAACCCGCTGATCGGCCCGATGCCCGGCGTGCCCAACGCGTTTGAGGCCTGTGTCTTCACCTTTGGCATCTGCCAAGCGGGCGGGGCGGGCAAGGTTCTGGCCGAATGGGTCACCGAAGGGGCGACCGAATGGGATATGTGGTCCTGCGACCCGCGCCGCTTCACCGGCTTTGAAGACCCCGCCTATTGCGTCAAAAAGGGGATGGAGGTTTATGGCCACGAATACGCCATCCATTTCCCCCATCACGCTTGGCCCGAAGGCCGCGATAAAAAGCTATCGGCCGTGCATGCCCAAACCCAAGCCTTGGGCGCTGTTTATGCCCCTTACAACGGTTGGGAACGCGCCACGTGGTACGCCCGCCCCGGCGACGACATCAGCGAAGACGCCCAACGCACATGGGAGCGCAAAGGCCCGTGGTTCGGGGCCGTGGCCGAAGAATGCGCCGCCGTGCGCGATGCGGCGGGGATTTTGGACCTGCCGGGCTTTAGCCGCTACATGATTTCGGGCGAAGGCACGGTGGCGTGGCTGTCGCGGCAGATCACGGGCAAGATCCCGTCGGTCGGGCGTTTGGGGCTGGCCTATTTCAGCGACGACAAGGGCCGGATTGTCACCGAAATGTCGGTGGCACGGCTGGGCGAGGATCAGGTTTTGCTGATCACCGCCGCCACCGCGCAAAGCCATGACAAGGAATGGTTGCTGCGGCACCTCGCCCCCGGTTTGACGCTGTTTGATGCGACGGATCTGTGGTCGTGCCAAATCCTGACAGGCCCCAAATCGCGCGAGATTTTGGCGCAATGCTGCGATGCCGATCTGTCCAAAGGCTGGCTGACCTTCCAAAAAGCCAAGATCGCAGGGGCCGAGGTGTATCTGTTCCGCGTGTCTTTTGCAGGTGAATTGGGCTGGGAGGTGCACTCTCCCATCGGTGACACCGCGAAAGTCTGGGACGCTGTGATGAAAGCCGGCGCGCCCTTGGGGCTGAAACCCTTCGGGATGTTCGCGCTCAATTCCCTGCGCGTCGAAAAAGGCTACCGCGCGTGGAAGGGTGATCTGTCGACCGATTACACCATCTTGCAAGGCGGGCTTGAGCGGTTTGTGGATTGGGCCAAGCCCGAGTTTCGCGGCAAGGCCGCGCTAGAGGCGGAAAAGCAGCGCGGCGTGTCCAAGCGGTTTTGCACCTTGGTGATTGAAGCGGGCGAGCAAGATCCGCCCTATATGTCAACCATCTGGCACAAGGGCCAAGTGGTGGGCGAACTCACCAGCGGGTATTATGGCCACCGCGTGGGTGCGTGCATCGGCCTTGGGATGCTGAAATCCGAGGTGAACGTGGCAGGCACCGCGGTCGAGGTCGAAATCTTTGGCACCCGCTACCCTGCTGTTGTGCAAGAAGACCAACCGCTGTGGGATGCCAAGAACGAACGGATCCGCGCATGACCTTGCCGCGCACCATGTCGGGCGTGCAGCTGACCCGCCACGGCGGGCCAGAGGCGCTGGTGTGGCGCGATGATATTCCCGTACCGCGCCCCGCGCAGGGCGAGGTGCTGGTGCAGGTGCTGGCCGCCGGTGTGAACCGCACCGATGTCAACACCCGCATCGGCTGGTATGGCCGGGAAGGCCGTGCCGGTTGGGCCGGAGCAATGGAATTTCCGCGCATCCAAGGGTCTGACCTGTGCGGCCGCATTGTGGCCTTGGGCGAGGGGGTCGAGGGGCTGGCCTTGGGCGCGCGGGTGATTTGCCCGACCAATCAGGGCGAACCTACCGCAGAAAACCCCTTGGCCTTCGTGTCGATCGGTTCGGAATTTGACGGGGCCTTTGCGCAATACTGCGTGGTGCGGGCCAAGCATTTGCATGATGTGACGGCTTCCCCCCTGTCTGATATCGAAATCGGCGCGATGCCTTGTGCGCATGGCACGGCGCATAACCTGCTGACGCGGGCCAATGTGGCGGTGGGCGAGCGGGTGCTGGTGACGGGCGCATCGGGCGGCGTTGGGGTGGCGGCGGTGCAACTGGCGCTGCTGCGCGGGGCGGTGGTGACAGCGCAGTGCGCGCTGAACAAATCCGCCCCCTTGCGCCAAATGGGGGCCTTGATTCTTGACCGCGACAGCGCCCCCAAGGCGCGCAGCTTTGATGTGGTGATTGATGTGGTGGGCGGCGATGGCTTTTCTGACCGTCTTGACGCGCTTAAACCCGGTGGGCGCTATGCCACATCGGGCGCTGTCGGCGGGCCGCTGGTGACGGGCGATCTGCGCACGATTTACCTCAACGACCTGACGCTGCACGGTGCCACCCACCAACCGCGCGAGGTGTTTGGCGGCCTTGTCACCTTGATCAACACCGCCCGCATCCGCCCCGTTGTGTCCAACACCTACCCAATGCGCGACATCGCCCGCGCCCAATCTGACCTTGTCGCTGGAACCTATCCCGGCAAACTTGTCCTGATCCCGGAGACCCAAGAATGAGCATCCCAACTTCCGCCCGCGCCGTGATCATTGGTGGCGGTGTTTCTGGCTGTTCGGTGGCCTATCATCTGGCCAAGATGGGCTGGACCGATGTGGTGCTGCTGGAACGCAAACAGCTGACCTCGGGCACGACATGGCATGCGGCGGGGCTGATCGGGCAGTTGCGCGGTTCGGCGAATATGACACGGCTGGCCAAGTATTCGGCCGATTTGTATGTGAAACTGGCAGCGGAAACCGGCGTGGAAACGGGGATGCGGCAGGTCGGGTCGATCTCGGTCGCACTGACCCAGCACCGGCACGAAGAGCTTTTGCGCCAAGCCACCGTGGCGCGGATTTTCGATGTGGATGTGACCGAGATTTCGCCGTCCGAGGTCAAGGCCATGTATCCGCACCTAAACGTGTCAGACGTGGTGGGGGCGGTGCATCTTCCGCTGGATGGCCAATGCGATCCAGGCAATATCGCCATGGCCTTGGCCAAAGGCGCACGGATGCGCGGAGCGCAGATTTTTGAACATACCAAGGTAACAGGCGTGACCAAAGCCGGTGGCCGCGCCACGGGGGTTGATTACATCGACGCCAACGGCGTGCCCGGCCATATTGCCACCGACGTGGTGGTGAACTGCGGCGGCATGTGGGGCCGCGATCTTGCGGCACAGTCTGGCGTGACCTTGCCCTTGCATGCCTGCGAGCATTTCTACCTGATCACCGAACCGGTGGCAGGATTGGGCCATTTGCCCGTGCTGCGCGTGCCCGACGAATGCGCCTATTACAAGTCGGACGCAGGCAAGATGATGATCGGGGCCTTCGAACCCAAAGCCAAGCCTTGGGGCATGGGCGGCATTCACGAAGACTTTATGTTCGACACCTTGCCCGAAGACTGGGACCATTTCCAACCGATCCTGGAAGACGCCATGAACCGGATGCCGCTGTTTCAAACGGCGGGGATTCATACGTTTTTCAATGGGCCGGAAAGCTTTACCCCTGATGATCGCTATTATCTGGGCGAAGCGCCGGAACTGGGGGGCTACTGGATTGCGGCGGGCTATAACTCGGTGGGGATTGCAGGGTCTGGCGGGGCGGGGATGGCGCTGGCGCATTGGATCGTGGAAGGCGAAGCGCCGTTTGACCTGTGGGAGGTGGATATCCGCCGCGCCCAACCGTTCCAGAAGAACCGCAAGTATCTGAAAGAACGTGTCTCTGAAACCTTGGGGCTGCTGTACGCTGACCACTTTCCGTATCGGCAAATGGCAACCTCGCGCGGGGTGCGGCGCACGCCGCTGCATGAACATCTCAAAGCACGCGGTGCGGTGTTTGGCGAAGTGGCCGGATGGGAACGCGCAAACTGGTATGCCCGCGAAGGGCAGGCGCGCGAATATCAGTATTCGTGGAAGCGGCAGAACTGGTTTGACAACCAAAAGGCCGAACATCTGGCCGTGCGAAACGGGGTTGGCTTTTTTGATATGACCTCGTTTGGCAAGATCAGGGTCGAAGGGCGCGATGCTTGTGCGTTCCTGAACAAGGTCTGCGGGAACGAGATGGACGTGCCCGTGGGGCGCATTGTCTATACCCAGATGCTGAATGCCCGCGGCGGGATTGAAAGCGATCTGACCGTGACCCGATTGTCAGAAACGGCCTATCTGGCCGTGGTGCCCGGTGCCACCTTGCAGCGCGATCTGGCATGGATGCGCCGCCATGTCGGCGATGCCTTTGCCGTGATCACCGATATCACGGCGGCGGAATCGGTGCTGTGCGTTATGGGCCCCAAAGCCCGCGAGGTGATGCAGGCCGTCTCGCCCAACGACTTTAGCAATGAAGCCCACCCCTTTGGCACCGCAAAGGAAATCGAAATCGGCATGGGGTTGGCGCGCGCCCACCGTGTGACCTATGTCGGCGAATTGGGCTGGGAGCTGTATGTTAGTGCTGACCAAACCGCCCATGTGTTCGAGGCGCTGGATGCCACGGGTTTGATGACGCTATGTGGCCTGCACACGCTCGATTCCTGCCGGATCGAAAAGGCCTTTCGCCACTTTGGCCATGACATCACCGATGAAGACCATGTGCTGGAAGCGGGCCTTGGCTTTGCCGTGCGCACCAAAAAGCCCGCCTTCATCGGCCGCGATGCCGTGCTGAAAAAGCAAGAGGCGGGGTTGAACCGCCGCATGGTGCAATTCCGCCTGACCGACCCCGAACCGCTGCTGTTTCACAACGAGGCGATCGTGCGCGACGGTAAGATCGTGGGGCCGGTCACATCAGGCAACTACGGGCACCACCTCGGCGGGGCGATCGGGATGGGCTATGTGCCCTGCCAAGGCCAAAGCGAGGCGGATGTGCTGGCAAGTACCTATGAAATCGAAGTCGCAGGCGTGCGGCACAAGGCCGTGGCCTCTTTGGTGCCGATGTATGACCCCAAGGCGGCGCGCGTGAAGATGTAAGCTTGGGCCGATGCGGGGGCCAGCCCCCCGCACCCCGCAGGATTTATGCCAAGATGAAAGGGCAAAGCGATGAGCGATCTTGGAGACATGTGTGAACCCGCACGGGCGCGGTCTGGCCGTTCCGGCGGGCGTCAGGCCCGCGTGGCGATGCGGGCAGCGCCCTTGGCTGATGACGTGCGCCCCGTGCGCGGTGGTTTGCCCGGAGGCACTTATAAGCCCCTGACCGAGGCTGGGATGGCGAAAATCCATGCCTCGGCCCTAGAGGCGTTAGAGGTGATCGGCCTGTCAAATGCGCCCTCGTCTGGGGTGGAAATTCTGACTGGGGCGGGGGCGATTTTGGGCGATGACGGGCGCATCCGCTTCCCGCGTGCCTTGGTGGAAGATATGCTGGCGGTGGCAGCGCGCAACATCACGTTGCACGCCCGCGACACCCGCCATGATTTGCATCTGTCAGGCACCAATGTGCATTTCGGCACGGCGGGTGCCGCTGTGCATATCGTTGATCCGATCACGCTGGAATACCGCGATTCCACCGCGCAAGACCTGTATGATGCGGCGCGCTTGGTTGATAATCTTGACAACATCCACTTCTACCAGCGCACGATGGTGTGCCGCGATGTGATCGACAACGTGGATATGGACCTGAACACGCTGTATGCGTGCCTTGCGGGCACCAAAAAGCACGTCGGCACCAGCTTTTTTGACCCCGACGCCGTAGCCCCCGCCTTTGACATTCTGCATCAGGTCGCAGGCGGCGAGGATAAGTGGCGAGAGCGGCCTTTTGTCAGCAATTCCAACTGCTTTGTCGTACCGCCGATGAAGTTCGCCGAAGAATCCTGCCGCGTGATGGAAGATTGCATCCGGCGCGGCATGCCCATGCTGCTGCTGAGCGCGGGGCAGGCGGGGGCGACAGCACCTGCCCCGATTGCCTTGGCGATTGTGCAGGCCATGGCGGAATGTTTGGCGGGGGTGGTTTATGTCAACGCCATCAAAAAGGGCGCGCCTGCCATCTTTGGCACATGGCCCTTTGTGTCAGACCTGCGCACGGGGGCGATGTCGGGCGGCAGTGCCGAGCAGGCTTTGCTGACCGCAGGCTGTGCGCAGATGCACCGCTTTTACGACCTGCCCGGCGGGGCTGCTTCGGGGATCTCCGACAGCAAACTGCCCGATATGCAGGCCGGATGGGAACAGGGCATCACCAACACGCTGGCCGGTCTGGCAGGGTTGAACATGTGCTACGAAGCGGTCGGCATGCACGCCTCGCTTTTGGGGTTCTGCATGGAAAGCCTGATCTTGGGCGATGACCTTTTGGGCCAAGCCATGCGCTGCGTGCGCGGCATCGAGGTGACCGAAGATTCAACCTCGATCGAGGCGATGAAAGAGGTTTGCTTGGGCGGGCCGGGGCATTATCTGGGGTCGGACCAAACGCTTAAGCTGATGCAGACCGAGTATATCTACCCCAAAGTCGCCAACCGGATGAGCCCGAAGGAATGGAACGAGGCAGGCAAGCCCGTCTTGCTTGACAAGGCCATCGAGCGCAAGAATGAGATTCTGTCGCGCGCTGGCAACGTGATTGATCCGCAGATCGACGCGGCCATCCGCGCCAAATACAACATCCATTTCAAGTGAGGCTATGATGGTTCCGGCACATATGGAAAAGTTCTACATCGGCGGCGCTTGGGTCACCCCCCATTCCAGCGCGCGGATGGGGGTGGAAAACCCCGCGACCGAAGAGATCGTGGCCCAAGTCGCCTTGGGCGATATGGTTGATATTGACACCGCCATTGCCAGCGCCAAGGCGGCCTTTCCGGCTTGGACGGTGACCCCCGTGGCCGAGCGGATCGCTTTGGTCAAACGCATCCTTGATACCTATAACGAGATGTACGAGGAATTCGCCCAAGTCATGAGCACCGAGATGGGCGCGCCCATCGAATGGGCGCGCGGCGCGCAGGCTTGGGCAGGCCAAGTGCATATCGAAAGCACGATCAAAGCCGCCGAGGCGATGGCGTGGGAATATATGCGCGGCACCACGCGCATCGTGCACGAAGGCATCGGTGTGTGTGCGCTGATCACGCCGTGGAACTGGCCGATGAACCAGATCGCCTGCAAAGTGGCACCCGCTTTGATTGCAGGCTGCACGATGGTGCTGAAGCCGTCCGAAATTGCGCCGATGTCGGGGGTGCTGTTTGCCCATGTCTGCCATAAGGCCGGCGTGCCTGCGGGTGTGTTCAACCTTGTGAACGGCACGGGGCTAGAGGTTGGGGCGCGCATGTCGTCGCATCCGGATGTCGACATGGTGTCCTTCACCGGATCGACCCGCGCGGGCACCGCCGTGGCTGCCGCCGCCGCGCCCACGGTCAAGCGTGTCGCCCAAGAACTGGGTGGCAAATCGCCCAATATCATCCTGCCCAGTGCCGACCTTGCCGCCGCTGTCAAAGCAGGGGTCGAGGCGTGCTTTGGCAACACGGGCCAAAGCTGCGATGCACCTACGCGCATGTTTGTGCCCGCCGATCTGCATGACGCCGCTTTGGTCCATGCTGCGGAAGCCGCAGCCGCCGTTGTGGTCGGTGACCCAACGGATACCGAAACAACCATGGGCCCGCTGATCTCGAAGCTGCAATTTGATAAGGTGCAGCGGCTTATTCAGGCGGGCATCGACGAAGGCGCGACACTGGTCTGCGGTGGCATCGGGCGCCCGCAGGGGTTGAACCACGGCTGGTTTGTCAAGCCCACGATCTTTGGCCATGTGACCAACGACATGACCATCTCGCGCGAGGAAATCTTTGGGCCGGTCTTGTCGATCTTGCCCTATGACAGCATTGACCACGCGGTCGAGATGGCCAACGACACGCCTTACGGTCTGGCAGCCTATATCGCAGGAAGCGTTGAAGAGGCTAAGCCCGTCGCCCGCCGTCTGCGCGCGGGCACCGTGAACCTGAACTATCCCGCATGGGATACTTTTGCCCCCTTTGGTGGCTACAAACAGTCCGGCAACGGGCGCGAATATGCCGATTGGGGCATTCATGATTTCTGCGAAGTGAAAGGCATCGTCGGGTGGGCGGAATGAATTATGGCTATATCGGGCTTGGCAATCTGGGCGGTCATCTGGCCGCCAGCCTGATCCGCGCAGGGCATGACGTGACGGTCTATGACCGCAACAGCGACCTTGCGGCCCGCCATGCGGCGATGGGGGCAAAGGTTGCGGCCTCTCCGGGGGACCTGGCGGCGGGGGTGGATCATATCTTCACCTGCCTGCCCTCGCCTGCGGTGTCAGAAGCAGTACTGGCGCAGATTTTGCCGGCGATGCGGGAGGGGGCCACATGGGTGGAAAACTCGACCCTCGGGCGGGAAGATGTGCTGCGCTTGGGCGACCTTGCGCAAGGGTTTGGCGTGCGCATGCTGGAAGCGCCGGTGACAGGCGGGGTGCATCTGGCGGCACGCGGCGAGATCACCGTGCTGGTGGGCGGCGCGCAAGACCTGTTCGACCTGCACCGCCCTGCCTTGCAGGCGATCGGGGACAAGATTTTCCACATGGGGCCCTTGGGGTCGGCGGCGGTGATCAAGGTGATCACCAATATGCTGGCCTTTATCCACCTTGTCGCGGACGGTGAGGCGTTGATGTTGGCCAAACGCGGCGGGCTTGATCTGAAAACCGCGTGGGAGGCGATTACGGCCTCGTCGGGGTCTTCTTTTGTGCATGAAACCGAAGGCCAGTTGATCCTGAACGGCTCGTACGACATCGCCTTTACGATGGATCTGGCGCTGAAGGATCTGGGCTTTGCCATGGGGTTCGGTAAGGAATACGGCGTGCCGCTGGATTTGGCGTCTTTGACCAACCAAACCTTTATGAAGGGCAAGGCGGTCTACGGCGGGCAAGCGCAATCCACCCAGATCGTCAAACTGCTGGAAGACGCGCTCGGCACCGATCTGCGCGCGGCGGGCTTTCCGGCACGGCTTGAATAACACCGCCTTGGGGTGAATACTCGTCTTGGGCCGGGGGGCGTTCCCCCGGCTTTTTTCAACAGGACCCCTGCCATGACCCATGACCGCCGCTTTGCCGATATGCTGCATCACAGGGCGGATAGGGTGGGGCGCGGTGACCCGATTGCGCCACCTTTGGTGTCAGCCACGACCTATCATTTGCCGGGTTTGGAGAATGCGGCTTATAAATATGGCCGCATGGCGATGCCCACTTGGGAAGAGGTCGAAGAACAACTGGCCATTCTGGAAGGCGCAAGCGTGGTGGGCTTTCCCTCTGGCATGGCAGCGATTGCGGCGGCGTTGTTTTGCACCTGCAAAGCGGGGTCGGAAGTGATCTTGCCGTCAGACGGGTATTACACAACCCGCCTGTTGACGGAGCAGTTCTTAGCCCCCCTTGGCGTCAAAGTGCGCCTGATTGCCACAGCTGAGATGGACGAGGCCGATTTTGCGGGTGCCTCGGTGGTCTTTGTCGAAACGCCGTCAAACCCCGGGCTTGACTGCTGCGATCTGTCTTTGGCGGCGCGCAAGGCCCATGCGGCGGGGGCGCGGTTGATTGTTGATAACACCACGATGACCGCCCTGTTGCAGCGCCCCTTGGATCTGGGGGCCGATCTGGTGGTGGCGGCTGACACCAAGGCACCCGCTGGCCACTCCGATGTGCTCTACGGCCATGTCTCGGGGCGCGATCCGGCGTTGATGGCGCGGGTGGCCGAATGGCGCAAGCTGTCGGGATCGGTGCCGGGGGCTTTTGAGGCGTGGCTGTTGCACCGTGGCCTTGAAACGCTAGAGGTGCGCTTGGCCCGCATGTGCGCCAGTGCCCAGACGGTTGCCGAACGCTTGGCCGAGCATCCCCGCATCAAAGCCCTGCGCTATCCCGGCCTGACGACTGACCGCGCCCATGCCACCGCCAAACGGCAGATGAGCGGTTTTGGCTTTTTGCTGACCTTTGAATTGGAAGGCGAGGCCGAGGCCGAAGAGTTCCTGTCGCGCTGTGCCTATGTCACACAGACCACATCCTTCGGCGGCACCCATTCGGCGGGCGAGCGCCGCGCACGTTGGGGGGACGCGGTGGCCCCGGGGTTCATTCGATTTTCGGTCGGGGTGGAACCGGTGGAGGTGCTTTGGGCCGCCATGGACGCGGCGCTGCGGTCTTAGGCGCGCCCACAAATTTTCTGCGAAAATTTTCAGCACGATCTTTCGCAGAAAGATCGTTGGCCAGAGTTTTCGCAGAAAACTCGTTTGCGCCACCTCTGGACCTTTTCGCCCCGTTCCGGCATAGAACCCTAAAGCATTCGGAGGTCAGCCATGTCTGTTCTAAAGCGCGCAATCACTTGGTGGAACAGCCAGACCTTGGGGACCCAGCTTTTCACCGCACGGCGCGGAGTCAAGGTGGGCGCGGATGGCCAAGGCAACCTGTATTACCAAACCGCCGATGGCAAGAAACGCTGGGTCATTTACAACGGCGAAATGGAAGCCTCGCGCGTCTCGCCCGATTGGCACGGATGGCTGCACCACACGTGGGATCAACCGCCCACCACTTCTCCCTTGCCGCATAAGGCATGGGAAGAACCGCATCTGGAAAACCTGACCGGCACCGCCGCCGCTTATGCGCCGACAGGTTCGATCCGCCGCGCCGCACCCGCCGCGCGGGCCGATTACGAAGCTTGGACACCGCAATAAACTTGGCACGATAGGCAGGGCAGATCATGGCCGAAAACAAGCTTGAGATTGCCGCCGGTGTGCTGGTGGTGGCGGCGGCTGTGGCCTTTGTTGTCTTTGCGGGCAAAGGGGCGGGCTTGGGCAGCGGCGGCGAGACCTATGATCTGCGCGCCTCGTTCCGCTCTATTCAAGGCGTCAGCCTTGGGTCGGATGTGAAATTGGCCGGCGTCAAGGTCGGCACCCTGACCAGCGTGACCTTGAACCCGCAGACCTATATGGCCGATGCCGTGATTTCGTTGGACAAATCGGTGGAACTGCCCAGTGACAGCGCCATTTTGATTTCCTCTGAAGGGCTTTTGGGCGGCAATTACATCGAATTGCAACCGGGCGGGATGCCCGATGTGCTGGCTCCGGGGGATGAGATTGAAGACACCCAAGGGGCTGTCTCACTCGTCTCGCTTTTGATGAAATTTGTAGGCTCCAAGCCCGCCGATAGCGCGGCCACAGCGCCATGATCGGGCCGGCCCGCTTGGGTTTGGCGGGGTTGGTGGTCGCAGGCTTGGCTATGGTGGCCTCGGCCCAAGTGGTCGTGGCGACAGGCGGGGTTTTGCGGGTGCTGGATCGTTTGACCGGCAGCGTTTCGGATTACGATCTGGCCCCCGGTCAAAAGCAGGTCGAAGGCCGCCTGACCCTGCGCTTGGATGAGTGCCGCTATCCGGCCGACAGCCCGCTGAGCGACGCTTTTGCCCATGTCACCATCCTTGATTCCGGCCTGACCGACCCTGTGTTTCACGGGTGGATGGTCGCCTCTAGCCCCGCGCTGTCGGCGTTGGATCATCCGCGCTATGACGTTTGGGTGCTGCGGTGTGATGTGCCTGACAGCACAAATCCCGCTTCGGGTTCGGGCGGGTAATCATTGGGGGCAAACTGGGCTTGTGTGGCCAAAGCCGCGCCCAAGCGTTTGCGATAGGCGGCGCGCGAGATTTCCACCGCGCCAAGGCTGGCAAGATGGTCGGTCATGAATTGCACATCAAACAGCGTAAATCCGCCCGCTTGCAAGCGGTGCATCAAATAGACCAGCGCCATTTTTGACCCGTTCACTTGGGCGGAAAACATGCTCTCGCCAAAAAACGCCGCCCCCAGCGCCACACCGTAAATGCCCCCGATCAGCTCTGCACCCTGCCACACCTCTAGGCTATGGGCATGGCCTTGATCGAAAAGCGCGGTGTAGGCGGCAAAAATCTCGGCGTTGATCCATGTTTCGGGCCGATTGGCACAGCCGCGCACCACGGCTGCAAAATTGGTGTCGACCGTAACACGGGGCTGGGTGCGGCGGATATGGCGGGCCAAACTGTGCGAGGTGTGAAAGCCCGGCATGGGAAAGATCGCGCGGCGTTGCGGGTCGATCCAGTGGATCACGGGGTCGGATCGCCCCTCTGCCATAGGGAAAACACCCGACCGATAGGCCCGCAGCAACAAATCCGGCGTCAGGGTCATAGGGCGCTCCAGCCCGACATCTGCGCCACAAGCGCTGCCTCCAACCGCCGCGCGATGGGCCGCAGGCGGGCCGCTGCCACCAGATAGACCGGAATGCGGGGCAGGGCGGGCAGACCTGTGCCGTCCCCGCCCAGATCGGGCGGCGCTGTGCCGGTGGCGACAGCACTGACCGCGATGCCAGCGCGCACGGCGGCGAAGATACCGGCATGGCTGCTGCTTTGCACCGCCACTTGCCAAGGTCTGCCCGCAGCTTGCAGGCTGGCAATCATCGCACGGCGAAAAACGCAGCCCTCAGGATAGGCGGCAAGCCGCACCGTGCCGCTTTGCGCCGCCCCGACCCAAGACAGCGCAACGTCGGCGGCGGCCCGTGTCAGCGACGGGCGGCTGTCTAGCGTCACCAGCGCCAGATCCAGATCGTGCCGTTGCACCTTGGCCATCAGATGGGCCGACAGATCGCAGGTGATGTCCACCTCGGCCCGATCCAGCGACAGGTTGGCCAAAACCGGCCCAAGCCAGCCCAAGGCGTAGTCGTCGGGCATCCCCAGCCGAATGCGCTCGGCCATGGGCCGCGCGCGGGTGGTCGACATCATCTCGTCATAGGCCGCCAGCACGCCCAAGGCTTTGGCGTAAAGCTCTGCCCCGCGCGGCGTTGGGTCCAAACCGTGCTGCGTGCGCAAGAACAGCGCCGCGCCCAGTTCTGTTTCGATGGTCTTTAAGCGCATCGACATGGCGGCTTGGGTGCACCCCATCCGCTCTGCCGCCCGACTGATCGAGCCCGCCTCGTGCATCAGGGCAAACGAGCGCAGCTGTCGCAGTTCGATATCCATGCACCCCAACCGCAGGTCATAAGCCCGACTGATGCCCGCCTTAACGGACTTTTGTTGGACACCCTAGGCCCAAGGGGCGCAGTCTACAACCCAGCAACCAAGAGGATAACATGCGCATCGGTTTCATCGGTTTGGGCACAATGGGCAAGAATGCCGCAGCCAATATTCGCCGCCACGGGTTTGACATGGTGGTCTACGACATCCGCCCCGAAGCGATGGAGGGGTTGGCGGCCATGGGGGCGGCGAAAGCCAGCAGCCCCGCCGATGTTCTGGCGCGCTGCGATGTGGTGGTGACGATGGTCTTTGGCCCTAAAGAGGTTGAGGCGGTGCTGCGCGGGCCGCAGGGCTTTTTGTCGGGCGATTGTAGGGGAAAAATCTGGGTCGATATGACGACCTCTTCCCCCTTTCTGATGCGCGATCTGGCGGCAGAATTTGCCGCCAAGGGAGGCCAAGCGGTGGATGCGCCTGTCACAGGGTCGGTCGATGCGGCGATCCGGGGCGATATGCCGATGTTTGTGGGCGGGGATGATGCGGTGATCGAACAGGTCCGCCCCGTGATCGAGGCGATGGGCCAATTGCGCAAAGTGGGGGCCTATGGCAACGGCTATGTCGCCAAACTGGTCAACAACCAGCTGTGGAAAATCCACGCCGCCGCGATTGGCGAGGCGATGGTGACCGCCAAGCTGGCCGGATTAGACCCTGCGGTGTGGTGGGAGGTGATGAAAGGCGGCGCTGCTGACAGTTTCGTTCTGTCGCATGATGTGCCGTCGATCTTTGCAGGCCATTACGACCCGTCTTTCCCGATCGCTTTGTGCCTGAAAGACCTTAGCCTGATCAAAGAGTTGATGGATAAGGTCGGCACCACCAACACCCTGACCGACGCGACCCATGAGCGGTTCCGCGAAGCAGGCCGACGCTACGGCATGGGCGCGGGCGAGATGACGGTGTGCAAGGTGATCGAGGATGACGCAGGCATTGATCTGCGCGTTGCGGGCGACTGGGTCAAACCTTGGGAAGTGGCCCCTCCGGCCTAAGCGCCGATAAGCGGCAGGTCTGGGCTGAGTTACGTTCGCAGTCAAACAGGAACGGGCGGGTTGATAACCCGCCCTTACCCTTATGCGCCGAACTGGTGTTCCAGCCACTTTTCCAGCCAGTGGATGTTGTAATCGCCGTTCTGGATATCTGGCTCTGCCAGCAGGGCCGCAAACAGCGGGATCGTGGTTTCGACGCCGTCGATGATCAACTCGCCCAAGGCGCGCTTCAGGCGGGCCAAAGCTTCGGGGCGGTCGCGGCCATGCACGATCAGCTTGCCGATCAGGCTGTCGTAATAGGGCGGGATCGAATAGCCGCCGTAGAGCGCCGAATCCATCCGCACGCCCAAACCGCCGGGGGCGTGAAAGACTTTGACCTTGCCGGGGCGCGGCGCAAAGTCGGGCAGGCGTTCGGCGTTGATCCGCACTTCGATGGCGTGGCCGTTGATTTCCAGCTCGTCTTGGGTGAACGACAAGGGCAGGCCAGAGGCGACGCGGATTTGTTCGCGCACAAGGTCAACGCCAAAGATCGCCTCGGTGACAGGGTGTTCCACCTGCAAACGGGTGTTCATCTCGATAAAGAAGAATTCGCCGTCTTCATACAAAAACTCGATCGTGCCTGCGCCGATATAGCTGATCTTCTGCATGGCTTCCGCGCAGACCTTGCCGATCTTGGCCCGCAGGGCGGGGGTGATGGCGGGGCCGGGGGCCTCTTCGAACACCTTTTGGTGGCGGCGTTGCAGGCTGCAATCGCGCTCTCCAAGATGAACCGCGCCGCCTTTGCCGTCGCCAAAGACCTGTATTTCGATATGGCGGGGCTTTTGCAGGTATTTTTCGATATAGACTTCGTCATTGCCAAAGGCGGCTTTGGATTCTGATCGTGCGGTGCGAAAGGCAATCTCAAGCTCTTCAGGGTTGCGCGCCACTTTCATGCCGCGCCCGCCGCCGCCTGCGGTGGCCTTGATGATCACCGGAAAGCCGATTTTCGCCGCCACCCCGATCGCCGTTTCATAATCTGCCACCCCGCCATCAGACCCCGGCACCACCGGAATCCCCAAAGCCTTGGCGGTTTCCTTGGCGGTGATCTTGTCGCCCATGATGCGGATATGTTCGGCATTGGGGCCGATAAAGGTGATGCCGTGGTCTTGCAAAGCCTGCGCGAAAGAGGCGTTTTCCGACAAGAACCCGTAGCCCGGATGCACAGCCTGCGCGCCCGTAATCTCGCAGGCCGAAATGATCGCGGCTTTGTTCAGATAGCTTTGGGTCGATGAAGCCGGACCGATACACACCGATTCGTCGGCCATGCGCACATGCATCGCATCGGCGTCAGCCGTGGAATGGACCGCCACCGATTTGATGCCCATCTCGCGGCAGGCACGAATGACGCGCAGGGCAATCTCGCCGCGATTGGCGATCAGGATCTTGTCGAAAATGGGCAGAGCGGGGCTTTGCGTCAAAATGCCGCCCTCACTCGATGATCATCAAGGGCGCGCCGTATTCGACGGCTTGGCCGTCATTGGCCAGAATGCGTTTGACCGTGCCTGCGCGCGGGGCGGGGATGTGGTTCATGGTTTTCATCGCTTCGATGATCAAGACCGTCTGGCCTTCGGTCACGGTTGCGCCAACCGTCACAAAGGTGGCCGCACCGGGTTCTGCCGACAGATAGACCGTTCCCACCATGGGTGAGGTGACAGCGCCGGGGTGTTGGGCGGGATCTTCGATGGGCGCAGGGGCGGGCGCTGGGGCGGCTGCCGGCGCGCTGGCGTGCTGCACCACGGGCGCCGCTTGCATCATGGGGGCAGATTGTTGCACCACGGTGACCTGTTTGACCACCTTCACATCCAAGCTGTCATATTCGCCATATTCGCGCATCACAGACAGTTCGGTCAGCTCGTTCTTGTTAAGAAGCTCTGCCAAGGCCGAGATAAAGGCCACGTCCGCATCGGGGGAATGTTTGCTCATGCGATCCTCTGTTGGCGTCGTTGATGGGCGGCCTTGGGGCCAAACGCGCATTTGAAAGCCTCGTATAGTGCACAGATGCCCAAAGGAAAAGCATATGATGCGGTTTGGGGCTTGGCGCGTGTCAATTCTTCACTTTGGACGAAATTTACCATTTGATAAAAAACCAGACCTGTGCCAGCCTTCCCCCATAAGGTTCCCTTCTGAGAGATGGCGGAGGCCCCATGCCAAATTCCCCCCAAACGCCCGGTATCGTGGCGCAGCGCTTGTCAAGCGACCAAGTGGTGCAGAACTTTGCGACATATCAGCCCGCTTACGCCGCGCACGAAGCCCGCGTGGCTGCGGATCGGTGCTACTTTTGCCACGATGCGCCCTGCATGACGGCTTGCCCCACCGCCATCGACATTCCCCTGTTCATCCGCCAGATCGCCACAGGCACGCCCGATGCGGCGGCCAAGACGATCTTTGCGCAAAACATCATGGGGGGCATGTGCGCGCGCGTTTGCCCGACTGAAACCCTGTGCGAAGAGGTCTGCGTGCGCGAAGTGGCCGAAGGCAAACCTGTCGAGATTGGCCGTTTGCAACGCTACGCCACCGACAGCCTGATGGCCAAGGGCGTGCATCCCTTTACCCGCGCGGCAGATACGGGCAAGCGCGTGGCGGTGGTTGGGGCAGGGCCTGCGGGTCTGGCCTGCGCGCACCGCTTGGCGCTGCATGGTCATGCCGTGACGGTCTATGACCGCCGCCCCAAGGCGGGCGGGCTGAACGAATACGGTATCGCGGCCTATAAATCCACCGACGACTTCG
This sequence comes from Paracoccaceae bacterium, assembly GCA_947449875.1. Lineage (GTDB taxonomy): Bacteria > Pseudomonadota > Alphaproteobacteria > Rhodobacterales > Rhodobacteraceae > Stagnihabitans. Next base: position 13,446 of record CANFSY010000019.1, on the reverse strand, counting down.
CCGCGCGCGAGGTGGAATGGTTGCTCAAGATCGGCGGCATCACGCTGGAAACCGGAAAGGAGCTGGGCCGCGATATCACGCTGGCCGGTTTGGAAGCCGCTTTTGATGCGGTGTTTTTGGGCATCGGTTTGGGCGGCGTGAACACGCTTGGGCTGGCGGGCGAGGATCTGGCCGGCGTTGCCAACGCGGTCGATTTCATCGCCACGCTGCGGCAAACGGCGGATAAATCGGCGCTGGAAATTGGCCGCGATGTCGTGGTGATCGGCGGCGGCATGACCGCGGTAGATGCGGCTGTGCAGGCCAAGCTGCTGGGCGCGCAGACCGTGACGATGGTCTATCGGCGCGGCAAGGAAAAGATGAGCGCCTCGGTTTACGAGCAAGAGCATGCAACCGCTGGCGGTGTGACGATTGTTTATGGGGCGGCCCCTGTGAGGGTTCTAGGGGCTGCCAAGGTTGAGGGTGTGGAATTTGCCTATGAGTCGGGCGAAACCTTCACACTCAAGGCCGATCAAGTCTTTAAGGCCATTGGCCAAACGCTGGCCGATGCGCCCATGGCGCGGGACGGTAAGAAGCTGGTCACCCACGCGGGCAAGGTCTGGGCGGGCGGTGATTGTGCGGCGGGGGGCGAAGATCTGACCGTCACCGCAGTCGCACAGGGCCGCGATGCGGCGGAAGATATTCACGCTGTCTTGACGGGAACGGTGCGCTAAGGCGCACGTTATCAGGGATCACATCATGGCAAATCTGGCGTCCAATTTCATCGGCATCAAATCGCCCAACCCCTTCTGGCTGGCCTCTGCCCCGCCGACCGACAAAGCCTATAACGTCGAACGCGCCTACGAGGCGGGCTGGGGCGGGGTGGTTTGGAAAACCCTCGGCTCGGAAGGGCCGCCTGTGGTGAACGTATCAGGCCCGCGCTACGGCGCGATCTGGGGCGCGGATCGGCGGTTGTTGGGCCTAAACAACATCGAACTGATCACCGACCGCCCGTTGCAGGTCAACCTTGACGAGATCAAGGCCGTCAAGCGCAAGTGGCGCGATCGGGCTTTGGTGATCAGCTTGATGGTGCCCTGTGATGAAGAGTCGTGGAAAGACATCCTGCACCGGATCGAGGATACCGAAGCCGACGGGGTCGAGCTGAACTTTGGCTGCCCGCATGGCATGGCGGAACGGGGCATGGGGTCGGCTGTGGGGCAGGTGCCCGAATATATCGAAATGGTGACACGCTGGGTGAAAAAGCACTCGCGCATGCCCTGTATCGTCAAACTGACGCCCAATATCAACGACATCCGCAAACCGGCTGAGGCGGCGCACGCTGGCGGGGCGGATGCGGTGTCGCTGATCAACACGATCAACTCTATCACCTCGGTCAATCTTGACAGCTTTGCCCCCGAACCGATGATTGACGGCAAGGGCACCCACGGCGGCTATTGCGGCCCTGCGGTCAAACCGATTGCGCTGAACATGGTGGCCGAAATCGCCCGCAACCCTGCCACCCGCAATCTTCCCATCAGCGGCATCGGCGGGGTGACCACCTGGCGCGATGCGGCAGAGTTCTTGGCGCTTGGGGCGGGCAATGTGCAGGTCTGCACGGCGGCGATGACCTATGGGTTCAAGATCGTCTCCGAGATGATATCTGGCCTGTCGGACTATCTGGATGACAAGGGGATGGGCCTGTCCGATCTGGTCGGGCGCGCAACCCCGAATGTGACCGATTGGCAGTTCTTGAACCTGAACTACGTCACCAAAGCCGTGATCAACCAAGACGATTGCATCAAATGCGGCCGCTGCTTTGCCGCCTGCGAAGACACCAGCCACCAAGCCATCGCGATGAGTGCGGATCGCACCTTTACGGTGAAAGACGAGGACTGCGTGGCCTGTAACCTGTGTGTTAACGTCTGTCCGGTGCAAGATTGCATCACCATGGTCGAAGTGCCCAAAGGCGGGGTGGATCAGCGCACGGGGCGCAAGGTCGGTGATTATGCCAATTGGACAATGCATCCCAACAACCCCTCGGTCGCTGCGGCAGAATGACGCGGGGGGTAGGGCTACAGCGGGTGGTGGTGGCGGCAGAGCGGGCTTTTGGCGCGGCTGATCTGTCGGAACAAGCGCGGGCGGTGCTGGCCAAGGTGTTCGACCGCCTCAAAACCGTGCACCCTGCGGCGGCTGTCCTGTCCGAGGATTTGCCCGTTCTCTCGCTGCTGCCCCAAGCCGTGGCCAACCTGAACGGGCAAGCGCACCCGCTGCAAAGCTTGGGGGAGGCGGTGCAAACCCTCGCCCCCGCCTTGGGGTGGAGCACGCGCAAAAGCGTTGGCCCCACGGCCAGCGCGGGGTTTGCGCAGGCCCATGCCAATGCTGTGCTGATCGGCCCGAACGGGCTGGAACCGCGCGAGGATGTTTGGGTGGGCCTAAGCCTGATGGCGCCGCACACCCGCTACCCCGACCACGACCACGCGCCCGAAGAGGTGTATCTGGTGCTGTCAGACGGGGCCTTCTTGCAAGGCGATGCCGATTGGCTGCCCCGCAAGCCCGGCCAGACGGTCTATAACACGCCGCAGATTCGCCATGCGATGCGGGCCAGCGATCAGCCATTCTTGGCCCTGTGGTGTTTGCCGGTATAAGGCGCTGGAAATCGGGGCCAAGGCGGCCCATATGTAAGCCTTGCAGACCAAGGGGGCGAAAATGCGCTATTCCGTGTTAGACTTGGCCCCCGTGGTCGAAGGCCAAACCCCCAGCGACGCGCTGCGCAACGCGGCCGATCTGGCGCAAAAGACCGAAAGCTGGGGCTATCACCGCTATTGGCTGGCCGAGCATCACAACATGCCCGGCATCGCCAGTGCCGCAACGGCCGTTGTCGTGGGCCATGTGGCGGCCCATACCAAGACGATCCGCGTGGGGGCAGGGGGCATCATGCTGCCCAACCACGCGCCTTTGGTGATTGCCGAACAATTCGGCACGCTCGATGCGTTGTTTCCCGGGCGCGTTGACCTCGGCCTTGGCCGTGCGCCGGGGTCTGATATGGCCACCGCACGGGCCTTGCGCCGCAATATGGACTCGTCCGACAATTTCCCCAACGATGTGGTAGAGTTGTTGCAATATCTTGATGCGGCAGACCCTAAAGCGCCCATCCGTGCCTGTCCGGGCCAAGGGTCACATGTGCCGGTGTGGATCTTGGGATCCAGCCTGTACGGGGCGCAGCTGGCGGCCTATCTGGGCCTGCCCTATGCCTTTGCCAGCCACTTTGCCCCCGCCCATCTGGCCGAGGCAGCGCAGGTCTATCGCAGCACCTTTCGCCCCTCGATCTGGGGCAAGACGCCGTATTTCATGATGGCCATCGGCCTGTGCGCGGCGGCCACCGATGCCGAGGCGCACGTGTTGCGGTCATCGCAAGTCATCTCTTTTGCCCGCCTGCGCACGGGGCAACCCGGGCTGTTGCCACCGCCCCAAGCCGATTTGTCGCATATTCCCCCGCACGTGATGCAAGGGGTCGAACAGGCGCTGTCTTGTGCGGCGGTGGGGTCGCCCCAAACCGTAAAGCGGGCGCTGTCCGAGCTTATGGCGCAGTTTGAGCCTGACGAAGTGATCCTGACCGGCATGATTCATTCGCACGCCGCCCGACTGGACTCGTTTCGCATCGGGGCCGAGGCGATGCGCGCCTTGGGGGCTGAGCCCGCCGATCTGGCGGCTTAGGCCAAGACCACAGGCAAAGGCAAGCCGCTTGACCGTAACGCGACAGGGCACCCATGGCCTGAGCGCGCTGTCTCGTCGCCGTCTTGCCTGTAGACGCCTTGGGTAGGTTCATGAAACGATTGCATGTGGATGGCATCTTAAGGCCCAAGGCCCGAAAGATGGGCGCGTCAGCGGAGGCCGGAGGTGGGAATGGACCAGAATATGATGAACGAGGTTCTGGCAGGTCTGCCCTTGGCCGCGTTGATGGTGGGCGCGGATGAGCGGATTTCCGGCTGCAACGTGGCGGCATTGGCGTTGCTGGGGGCAGGACTGGTGGGGCGGCATCATGCCTTTGTCTTGCGCCAGCCCGAGGTTTTGGCCGCCATCGCAACCGCCCTGCGCGCCCGCCAGCAGGCCGAGGCGCGGCATGTTATTCCCGGCCCCAGCCATGAGGTGATCCACCGGGTCACCGCGGCCCCCGTGGGCAGCTTTGTGCTGTGCACCTTTGAAGACCTGTCTGACCGCGAGCAAATGGACGCGATGCGCCGCGATTTTGTGGCCAATGTCAGCCACGAATTGCGCACGCCGCTGACCTCGGTTCTGGGGTTTATCGAAACGCTGCGCGGCCCCGCCCGCGACGATGCCACCGTGCGCGACCGCTTTTTGGCCATCATGCAGACCGAGGCCGAACGCATGGTGCGCCTTGTGCGCGATTTGTTGCAATTGTCGAAAGTCGAAGCCCAAGAACGCCAGCGCCCGACCGATCGGCACGATGTGGCCCGCCTGATCCATTCCGCCGCCCAAGCGCTGCGCCCGATGGCCGATGTCGCCCATGTGCGCTTGGTGCTGGCCGGATTGGACACGCCGGTCGAGATTTTCGCCGATCCTGACCAGATCACCCAAGTCGCCACCAATTTGATCGAGAATGCGATCAAATATGGCGGTTCGGGCAAAGAGGTGCAGGTTACGCTTGGCCATGAAAGCGGGCCACGCGGCCCCAAGGTGCGGCTGTCGGTCAAAGATCAGGGCGAGGGGATCGACTCTTTCCATCTGCCACGATTGGCCGAACGGTTTTACCGCATCGACGGCCACCGCAGCCGCGAAAAGGGGGGCACGGGGTTGGGCTTGGCGATTGTCAAACACATCGCCCAACGTCACAGGGGCAGGCTGGTGATCGACAGCGTGCGGGGCCAAGGGTCAACCTTTGCGGTGCTTTTGCCGGCATCCTGACGGTCTATGCGCCCCAAACATGGCTGTGTTGCGGCAGATCAAGGTGAGTGTCATGAAGCTGTTACACAAGTGTCGCAAAAGTGCTGTGCAGCAGCCTTAAGTCTGGGCTGAGAAAAGGGATCGCTCTTGATGCCTTTCTGCCGTGTAGACTGGGAAAATCTATGTCTTTTATCAGGGTTTCCGCCACGGGTTTGGCGATTTTGGCAGCTTCGGCTTTGGGCGCGCAGGCGCGTGACCAGTTGCAAATCGCCGGGTCTTCCACCGTTTTGCCTTATGCCACCATCGTTGCCGAAGCTTTTGGCGAGCAGGGAACTTTTAAAACTCCGGTCGTCGAAGGCGGCGGGTCGGGTGCAGGGCGCGCGGCTTTGTGCAAAGGCGTGGGCGAAGATACGATCGACATCGCCAACTCGTCTTCAAAGATCAAACAATCCGATATCGACACCTGCACCGCCAATGGCGTGACAGAGATTATGGAAATTCGCATCGGCTATGACGGCGTGGTCTTTGCCTCGGATTTTGGCGGACCGGATTTCGCTTTGGCTGCGGCAGATGTCTACGGCGCTTTGGCCGCACAGGTTGCTAAAGACGGCGCGTTGGTTGCGAACGGGGCGAAAGCTTGGGCCGATGTGAACGCAAGCCTGCCCGCGCAAGAGATTATGGCGCTGATCCCGGGATCAAAGCACGGCACGCGCGAAGTGTTCAACCAAAAGGTGATCGAAGCAGGCTGCAAAGCCAGCGGCGCTTACGATCTGTTCCTTGCAGCCTCAAGCGGCGCGGATGACAAGGCCAAGGACGCCGACGCGATCAAAGCCTGCGACACCCTGCGCGCTGACGGCATTGTGACAGAGATTGACGGCGATTACACCGAAACGCTGGCCCGTCTGGCTGCGAATAAGCAGGCCGTGGGTGTGTTTGGGCTGTCGTTTTACGAAAACAACACCGACAAGCTGAAAGTGGCGTCCATGGACGGCGTTGTGCCATCGACCGCGACGATTGCTGACGGGTCTTACCCCGTGTCGCGCCCGCTGTTTATGTACGTCAAAAAGCAGCACATCGGCGTGGTGCCCGGCCTGCAAGAATACCTCGACTTCTTTATGTCTGACGACATGGTGGGGCCGGAAGGTGCGCTGGTTGACTATGGTTTGGTGTCAGACCCCGAACTGGCCGCGACCCAAGCGGCGGTTAAAGCGGGAACCTTGATGGAACCCTTGAAGTAAATCCCACAGGCGCGCGATGCCGTCGCGCGCCTTTCTCTAGCCTTGCAGGACGATCATGAGCCTTGGCCTACTTTTTCTGACTGTTCTGGCGCTGGCAGCGCTGGCCTATGCGATAGGCCGCCGCAGGGCGATGGCCACCGTGGGGGGCGATCTGCGCAAGTTGCATTCGCTGCCCACGTTCTACGGCTGGATCACCGCGCTTTGGGTTTTGGTGCCGGTTTTTTTCGTTGCGATCCTGTGGCTGTTTGGCGAAGGCTTTGTCATTCATAACAGCGCCTTGACACATATTGATCCGGCAGATGTGCCCGCCGACAGTTCGGTCAACCTGATGATGGCCGATGTGACACGGCTGGCCGAGGGGCTTTCGGTTCTGGCCGCCAAGGGCAGCGATGTGGCAGCCCTAGAGCAAGACATTGACGGATTGAAAATCGCGCTTGGCGAGGCGGGGGTTGCCATGGGCAACGATCCCACCCCCTCGATGATCGCCGCCGCGGAAGCGGTGCGCGGTACGGCGGCTTGGTCGCGCATCGGGCTGACGGTGGTGTCTTTGGCCTTGGCCCTTGCGGGGTTTGTCTGGGGCTATCGGCGCATTTCGCCCGAGTTTCGCGCCCGCAACGCGACAGAGCGGGTCTCACTTGGCCTGCTGATCGTCGCCTCGCTGATTGCGGTCTTGACCACGGTTGGCATTGTGTTTTCGCTGCTGGCCAACACGGTGCATTTCTTTCGCATCTATCCGGCCACAACCTTTTTCTTTTCGGCCACGTGGGATCCGAAATTTGGCGGCGGGTCGACCTTGGGGATTTTGCCCTTGGTGTGGGGCACGCTGTATGTCTCGGCGATTTCGCTGGTGGTAGCGGTGCCGATCGGGTTGTTTTCGGCGATCTACCTGGCCGAATATGCCTCGCGCCGGGTGCGCGGCATTGTGAAGCCGCTGATCGAGGTGCTGGCCGGCATTCCGACCATTGTGTACGGCTTGTTTGCGCTGATCACAGTGGGTCCTTTGCTGCGCGACTGGATCGCGATGCCGATGGGCTTTGGCAATTCGTCATCAACGGTTATGACGGCGGGCTTGGTCATGGGGATCATGATCATTCCCTTCGTCTCGTCGCTGTCTGACGACATCATCAACGCCGTGCCGCAATCGCTGCGCGACGGGTCATTGGGGCTGGGGGCAACACCTTCGGAAACCATCCGTCAGGTGGTCATTCCCGCCGCTTTGCCGGGCATCGTGGGGGCCATTCTGTTGGCCGCCTCACGTGCAATTGGCGAGACGATGATCGTGGTTCTGGGGGCAGGGGCTGCGGCCAAACTGTCGCTGAACCCGTTCGAGGCGATGACAACCGTGACCGTCAAGATCGTCAGCCAGTTGACTGGTGATACCGAATTCGCCTCGCCCGAAACACTTGTGGCGTTTGCGCTTGGCCTGACCCTTTTCACCTTTACCTTGGCCTTGAACGTGGTGGCGCTGGTGATTGTGCGCAAATACCGGGAGCAATACGAATGACCGACGGTTCCATGACACTGGCCCCCATGGCCACCCCCGAACCGGCCCGCCTGCGCCATTCGCTGTTTGCGCCCGACAAACGCACAGCCGCGCGCAACGCCCAAGAAGCGCGGTTTCGCTTTTATGGGCTGGTGGCGATTGTCATCGCCCTGCTGGCGCTGGTGTGGTTGTTGTTTTCCATCTTCTCGGCAGGGCTTCCGGCCTTTCGCCAGACCTTTGTTGAAATTCCTGTCACGCTGGATGCGGCTGTGCTGGACAAGGCCGGTCACGGCGATCCGGCGGAAATGGCGTCGGTCACCACGATTGGCTATGGCAAGCTGATCGGCAAAGCTTTGGCCGCCGAGATCGAAGCCAAGGGCATCGACATTGGGGCGATGACGCCCAAAGACCTTGTGGGCATGATTTCCGAAAACGCCGCCGCTGACCTGCGTGATAGGGTTCTGGCTGACCCCAAACTGCTGGGCACCACGGTGCAGTTTACCGCTTTGGCGAATGGGCGGATTGACGGCTATTTCAAAGGCCGTGTCACGATGGAAAGTGCGGCGCGCGATAACAACACCTCGCCCGAAAAGCTGATGCTGGCCGATAAGCTGGTGGCGGCGGGGGTGATGGATATGCGGTTCAATCCGGGGTTCTTGGTCATGCCCGATGCCTCTGACAAACGGCCAGAGGCGGCAGGGTTGGGCGTGGCCATCATCGGCTCGCTCTATATGATGGCGGTGGTCTTGTGCTTGGCGCTGCCGATTGGTGTGGCCGCCTCGGTTTACCTTGAAGAATTTGCCCCCAAGAACCGCTGGACCGACCTGATCGAGGTGAACATCGCCAATCTCGCGGCGGTGCCGTCGATTGTGTATGGCATCTTGGGCCTGTCGTTCTTCATCAACTTTGCCGGACTGCCGCAATCGGCCCCCATCGTGGGCGGCTTGGTGCTGACACTGATGACCCTGCCGCGCATCATCATTCCGACACGCGCCGCGCTGAAAGCTGTGCCGCCGTCAATCCGCGATGCGGCTTTGGGGGTGGGGGCATCCAAGCTGCAAACCGTCACCCACCATGTGCTGCCCTTGGCGATGCCCGGCGTTCTGACCGGCACGATCATCGGCCTTGCCCAAGCCTTGGGTGAAACCGCCCCCCTGCTGCTGATCGGCATGGTCGCCTTTGTGCGCGATTTTCCCGGTGCCCCGCTGTCTGGCCTGTTTGACCCCGCCTCGGCCCTGCCGGTGCAGATCTACAACTGGACCCAGCGCGGCGATCCGGGCTTTGTCGAGCGGGCCTCGGGTGCGATCATCGTGCTTTTGGTCTTTTTGATCATTATGAACACCGCCGCCATCATCCTGCGTCGCCGCTATGAACGCCGCTGGTAAGCAGGAGAACACCCCCATGAAAGATCTTAGACTGGAGCGCGACGTGCAAACCGAGACCAACAAAATCGAAGCTCGCAAGGTTCAGGTGTATTACGGCACCAACCACGCGCTGAAAGATGTCGATGTCGATATTCTGGACAAAACCGTCACGGCCTTTATCGGGCCGTCGGGCTGCGGCAAATCCACCTTTTTGCGCTGCCTGAACCGGATGAATGACACCGTCGCCTCGGCCAAGGTGCAAGGGGCGATCACGCTGGACGGCGAAGACATCTATGATGCCCGTGTTGATCCGGTGCAGTTGCGCGCCAAGATCGGCATGGTGTTTCAAAAGCCCAATCCCTTCCCCAAGTCGATCTATGACAATGTGGCTTATGGCCCCAAGATCCACGGGTTGACCCGCACCAAGGCGGAACTGGACGAGGTGGTTGAAGCCTGTCTGCGCAAAGCCGCCCTGTGGAACGAGGTCAAAGACCGCCTGCAATCGCCCGGCACCGGCCTTTCGGGCGGCCAACAACAGCGCCTGTGCATCGCGCGCGCGATTGCCACCTCTCCGGAAGTGCTGTTGATGGATGAACCGTGCTCGGCCCTTGACCCGATTGCCACGGCACAGGTGGAAGAGCTGATTGACGAATTGCGCAGCCAGTTTTCGGTGGTGATCGTCACCCATTCCATGCAGCAAGCCGCCCGCGTGTCACAGCGCACCGCGTTTTTCCACCTTGGGAACTTGGTGGAATACGGCGAAACGGGGGCGATTTTCACCAATCCCAAGGATCCGCGCACCGAATCCTACATCACCGGCCGGATCGGTTGAGGAGAGTCAGATGAACACAGACCGTCACATAGCTTCGGCCTTTGACCGCGATCTTGAAGGCGTTCAAGCACTGGTTTTGAAAATGGCAGGCTTGGTTGAAGCAGCCCTTGCAGATGCCGCAAGTGCGCTTGAAACCCGCGACGAGGCTTTGGCCGAACGCGTGCGCGAAGGCGATGCCGCGATTGATCTGTTGGAAGAACAGGTCAACACCGAATGCGTGCGCCTGATTGCCATCCGCGCCCCTGCCGCAAGCGATTTGCGCACCGTGCTGACAGTGATGAAAATTGCAGCCTCGCTGGAACGCTGCGGCGATTATGCCAAGAACTTGGCTAAACGTTCGATCGTTTTGGCGCAGATGCACACGATTGAAGGCGCGGCAGGGTCGATCCGCCGCATGGCGCGGCAGGTCAGCTTGTTGCTGAAAGACGCGCTGGACGCCTTTATCAGCCGCGATGTTGACTTGGCCCATGCCGTGCGCCAGCAAGACCGCGACATTGACCAGATGTATTCCGCGCTGTTTCGCGAATTCCTGACCCATATGATGGAAGACCCGCGCAATATCACGGCCTGTATGCACCTGCATTTCATCGCCAAAAATATCGAACGCGTCGGCGACCATGCCACAACGATAGCCGAACAGGTGATCTACCTTGCCACCGGCGATCTGCCGCGCGACCCGCGGCCAAAGGCGGAGTCCGTCACGATGGGGAACCTGTAATGGCACAGCCGACCGTTCTTTTGGTGGAAGATGAACCCGCCCAGCGGGAAGTCTTGGCCTATAATCTAGAGGCGGAAGGCTTTGTCGTGCAACGCGCCACCAATGGCGAGGAAGCCTTGCTGCTGGTGGCCGAAAACCCGCCGGATCTGATCTTGCTGGATTGGATGATGCCGCATGTGTCGGGGCTAGAGGTGTGCCGCCGCCTGAAAATGCGCCCTGAAACCCGCGCGATCCCGATCATCATGCTGTCGGCGCGGTCGGAAGAGGTCGACAAGGTGCGCGGGCTGGAAACGGGGGCGGATGATTATGTCATCAAGCCCTATTCCATCGTGGAACTGATGGCGCGCTTGCGTGCGCAACTGCGCCGCGTGCGGCCCTCGACGCTTGGGATGGTGCTGGAATGGGAAACGATCAGCCTTGACGCTGAAACCCACCGCGTGATCCGCGATGGCCAAACGCTGAAACTTGGCCCGACGGAGTTTCGCTTGCTGGCAACGTTTCTGGAAAAACCCGGCCGCGTCTTTTCGCGTGAGCAGTTGCTAGACCGCGTTTGGGGCCGCGACATCTATGTCGACAGCCGCACGGTTGACGTGCACGTGGGTCGCCTGCGCAAAGCCCTGTGTGCCTTTGGCGGCGACGACCCGCTGCGCACGGTGCGCGGTGCGGGTTATGCCTTGGGGTGAGTTAAGCGGTCAGCGGCGAAATCGCGCGCAACAGGTTCAGCCGCGCCAAAGCTTGCCCCGAATCGATAGAGGCGCGCGCCATCGGAACGCCCTCTTTCAAGCTGGCAGCCTTGCCCGCCACCACCAACGCCGCCGCCGCATTCAGCAGAACGGCGTCGCGGTAAGCGCCGGTTTGTCCGTTTAGCAAGGCGCGAAAGGCCACGGCGTTTTGTGCCGGCGTGCCGCCAAGGATCGCTTCAAACGGATGCACCGGCAGGCCTGCGTCTTCGGGATGCACGGTGAATTCGCGGATCTCGCCTGAATCCAGCGCCACCACGGCCGTGGGGCCTGCGATGGTGATTTCATCCGTGCCATCGCTGCCATGCACCAGCCATGCCACTTCTGACCCCAAAGCGCGCAGGGTTTCCGCCATGGGGCGCAGCAGTCTTGCCGCAAAAGCCCCCGTCAGTTGGCGCTTCACCCCAGCGGGGTTGGTCAAAGGCCCAAGGATGTTAAAAATCGTGCGCGTGCCCAATTCGGCCCGCACCGGCCCGACATGGCGCATGGCGGGGTGGTGCATGGGGGCCATCATAAAGCCAATTCCGGCCTCGGCCAAACATTGTTCAACCACTTGCGGGCCGACCATCACGTTCAGCCCCATCTCGGTCAGGGCATCCGCAGCGCCGGACTTCGACGACAGGTTGCGGTTGCCGTGTTTGGCCACCGGCACGCCAGCCCCCGCCACAACAAAAGCCGTCGCGGTCGAGATGTTCAGCGTGCCCTTGCCATCGCCACCCGTGCCCACGATGTCCATTGCCCCTGCAGGCGCACGCACCGCATGGCATTTAGCCCGCATGACGCTGGCGGCGGCGGCGAATTCATCGACCGTTTCGCCGCGCGTGCGCAGCGCCATCAGCAGGCCGCCCATTTGGGCAGGCGTGGCATCGCCTTCAAACAGCGCGGTAAAGGCCACTTGCGCCTCGTCGCGGGTCAAGGGGCGTTCGGCGGCAAGGCCGATCAGGGGTTTTAGCGTGTCACTCATGCGGCCACCTTGGTCTTGGTGCGGGTCAGGAAATTCTGCAACAACTGGTGCCCGTGTTCCGAGGCAATGCTTTCGGGGTGAAACTGCACGCCTTCGATGGGCTTGGTCGTGTGGCGCAACCCCATGATCGTGCCGTCTTCCAGCCACGCGGTCACCTCAAGACAGGCGGGCAGGGTGGCGCGTTCCACCACCAGCGAATGATAGCGCGTGGCCATAAAGGGCGAGGGCAAGCCGCCAAACATCCCCTGCCCGTGATGCAGCATGGCCCCCATCTTGCCATGCACAATTTCATGACAGCGCACCACTTTGCCGCCAAAGGCCTGACCAATGGTTTGATGGCCCAAGCAAACGCCCAACAGGGGTGTGTTCGTCTCGGCCGCCGCCAAGGTCAGGGCCAAGCAGATCCCCGCCTGATCGGGGTCACACGGCCCGGGTGACAGCACAATGGCGTCAGGGCGCATTGCCATGGCCGTTTGCACATCGACCGCGTCATTGCGCACCACACGCACATCCTCGCCCAACTCGCCCAGATAGTGGACAAGGTTGTAGGTGAAGCTGTCATAGTTATCGATCAAAAGTAGCATCGTGGTTGTAACCGTTTGTTTTTGTTGCCATTCGTGTACCGGTAGGTCTGCCGATACCCGCTAATATACCTGATTTTTCTTCGGTACCCTCGCAGGTCTTCCCAAAACACCAAAGCCTCTAAAAACTTATCGCTTAACGGCAGCACGGTGTAAACCATTGGCATGGGTAAAAGCATCCCAAATCGGGAAGAAACACCTAGGGTCAGGATTCTTAACCAGCACAACACCAAAGCGGCTAAGGCGTATGCGGATAGGAAGACTTTGGGGCACCTGTCGTATCGGGTCGAGACCCTTCGCCAGTCCTTGAGCCGAGCGAAGCTGTTCTCTATTTTGTGGCGATTTTCATAGCGTGCCTCATCGTGTGGGATGGGGATTTTTCGGCTTTTGCGCGATGGGATGCAGGGCGTTATCCCCTTCTCTTCAACAGCTTCCCGATACCAATCCGCATCATAGCCTCGATCGGCCAACAGGTATTTGGCCGGCGGCAGTGTCTCCAAAAGGGCTCGAGCGCCGATATAATCGCTGCATTTGGCCTGCGCTTAGAAACATCCGCAGGGGGCGGCCCGCCGCGTCGGTGACGGCGTGAAGCTTTGAGTTCATGCCGCCCTTGGTGGGCCCGATCAGGCGGCCACGCCCCCCTTTTTC
>CANFSY010000018.1 GCA_947449875.1 Paracoccaceae bacterium | reverse complement strand
AGGAGCAACTAATGGTTTTTTCTTCAGAAACGTTTCTTTTTCTGTTCCTGCCTGTGTTCTTGGGCGTCTATTACCTCACACCTGTGCGCTTCAGGTCGGTCACGATACTGGTCGGCTCTTACGCCTTTTATGGCTGGTGGCGGATCGACTATCTGGCGCTGTTGTTTGCCACAACGGTGTGGACCTATGCCTTTGGTCGCCGCATCGGCGCAGCACGCAGCCAAAAGGCGGCGCGTGCCTATCTGACGATCGGGCTGATTGGATGTCTGGCGGTGCTGGGTGTCTTTAAATACCTGAATTTCTTCATCGAAAGCTTTGCCACCTTGTGGGGCACCACGGCGGCGGGCTTGGGGGTGCACTGGCGGTTGATCTTGCCGATTGGCGTGTCGTTTTATGTCTTTCACGCTGTCAGCTATCTGGTGGATGTCTACCGCAAAGACGCCGAAGCCACGCGCCGCTTTTTCGACTTTGCGGCCTTTATCGCGCTTTTCCCGCAGTTGGTGGCAGGCCCAATCCTGCGGTTCAAAGATCTGACCCACCAATTCGCGCACCGCACCCATTCGCTTGCGCTTTTTATCGACGGAACCACGCTTTTTGCCATCGGTTTGGCCAAAAAGGTGCTTTTGGCCGATACGGTGGCACCCTTGGCCAATCTGGCTTTTGCGGCGGATAGGCCGTCTCTGGCGCTGTCTTGGCTGGGCGCAGTCAGTTATATGATGCAGCTTTACTTTGATTTTTCGGGCTATAGTGACATGGCCATCGGCCTTGGCCTGATGATCAGCTTTCACTTCCGGCCCAACTTCGAGACGCCCTATATCAGCCGCTCGATCACCGAGTTCTGGCGGCGCTGGCATATCAGCCTGTCGGTGTGGCTGCGCGATTATCTGTATATTCCCTTGGGTGGCAACCGCTTGGGGCAGGTGCGCACCTATATCAATCTGATGGTGGTGATGCTGTTGGGCGGGCTGTGGCACGGGGCCAATATGACCTTTGTGCTGTGGGGTCTGTGGCACGGCGGCTGGCTTGCGGCAGAGCGTGCGACAGGCCGCGCAGTGGGCAAGTCGCCCGCAGCCCTTGGCCTGACACTGCTGATCGTGCTGCTGGGTTGGGTGATGTTTCGCGCCGCGGATCCGATGCAGGCGGTGGGTATCTATGCCGGACTGCTGGGGGTGAACGGCTGGGCCACCGATGCGGCCACGGGGCTGCAAATCTCGCGCGAAAGCCTGATCTTTTTGACCCTCGCCGTGGCCTATGCCGCCTATGAGCCGCGCTTGAACCGCTTTGCGCGGACCCATCTTTACCCCGCAGATGCGGCTTTGGGCTGGGGTAACACGCTGGTTCCGGCGGTTTTGACCAGCCTGCTGGCCACGCTGGCCTTGATGAAGCTGGCCGAGCAAAGCGTCTCTCCGTTCTTGTATTTTCAGTTTTAGGTGCCTCATGCGTGTTTTGTTCCAAGCTGCCCGCCTTGTGGTGCCTGTGTTGTTGTTCGGCTACGGCATCGCAGCCAACCTGTCTGTTCTGATGGGCCCGCCAACCGCGCTGACGCTGCCACAGGCCGATCTGTTGGCGGGCGGGTTAACCCATGAGTTTGAACAGCGCTATAAAACCACCTTGCCGCATTTTGCCCCCTCGTTCGGGCTGATCGGCGCTGCGCGTTATGCTGTGTTGGGAGAGGCGCGCACAGGCGCCTTGGTGGGCCGCGACGGCTGGCTTTTCACCACCGAGGAAACCCGCCCCTTGCCTGACGAAGCCACCCTGCACGCCACGATCTTGCAGATCGCAGACGTGCAAAAGCGGCTCACCGCGCAGGGCACGCAGTTGGTGCTGCTGCCTTTGCCCGCCAAGATTGATGTGGAAATGGCCCATGTGCGCGACCCGATCTTGTCTGTCGCCATGGCCAAGCTGGATGACAGGTTCCTAACCCTTCTCGCGCAGGCGGGCATCGCCACGATTGACCCGCGTCCGGCGTTGATCGGGCAGGGCCAGCCGGTCTTTCTGGCCACCGACACCCATTGGACCCCCTTTGGCGCGGCGCTAACGGCGGGTGCTGTTGCTGCCAAGCTGGCCCACGGCGCGCTGACCTACACCACAGGCAAGGTCACGCAAAAAACCTTAACCGGCGATCTGATCCGCTTTGTCACCCAAGACAATCTTGCCCCCCTGTTGGGCCTTTTGCCCGAAACAGTCGCCGTGACCGAGATCACACCCACCGCCGCCCCTGCCGATATCTTCGCTGACGCGCCCTTGGACATTGTGCTGATCGGCACCAGTTACAGTGCCAATCCTGATTGGGGTTTTGGCGATGCCTTGACCCGCGCTTTGGGGCGCGATGTGCAAAATCTGGCGGAGGTCGGCCTTGGCCCCGTGCGCCCCATGCAAACCTATCTGCAAAGCGACGCATCTAAGGCGACCCCCGCCCGATTGGTCATCTGGGAGTTTCCGGTGCGCTATCTGACCGACCCCAAGCTGTGGCAGACGGTGGACCCTTCCCCCCCGATCTCAGGCGCTGCGCCAAGCGTGGTGGCGTCAAATGGGTAGGGCGCTTATCTTCTTGTCGGTTGTCGCGCTGCTGGGTGGGGCCACGCCGTGCCCGGCCCAGCTTGTCGCGGTGGATTTTGTCTTTGACAACAAAGTCACCCAAACCCGCGATTTGCCCAGCCTTGCGCTGCAAGCCGCGCGCAAAAGCATGGTGACGGGGCAAAACATGTCATCTGATCAGCTGCGCGCCTTGGCTGATGCTGGCGACGGGCTTGCGGCCTATCGCTATGCCAAGGTGTTGCAGGCCAGTGCCAAGCCCGCCAAGGCGGGGGCTGCGGCGCATTACTATGCCATCGCGGCCTACACAGGGCGGGCCTTTGCCGTGGCGCCGCTTGTCAAACTGCTGGTGGCCGAGGGCGACCGCTACGGCCCGCGCCTGTTGACGCAATGCCTGAACGCCCTGACCATTCAAGCCAAAAGCGGCAATGCCCGCGCCGCCCAAGCTTTGGGCCAGATGTATGCCAAAGGCACACCCTTTGGCCAAGACCTGCCCCAAGCGCAACATTTTCTGGCTATGGCGGGCCAAAACGATCCGGCCGCCGCGATGAAACTGGCCTTGGCCCTGATTGCCGACCCCGCTGATGCAGCCCTTGACCATTCCGGCGCGCGCGCGGCCCTGAAGGTTGCCGCCAAGGGCACCAACCTTCAGGCCCGTGTCACCGCCCTTAATCTTCTGCGTCTGTTGGACACACCCGCACCCCTTGCCGCAAAGGACGCGCCATGACCCCCTATCTTGCGCTTGCATTGCTTTTGGCCACGCCTGCAGCAGCCCAAACCTCGGCCTATGGCTGCGCGTTTACTGACACCCAATCCGCCTTACCCTCGATCGAGGGGGCAGACGGCACCTTTTTTCGCTTGCTGGCCGATCTGCGGATGCTGCACGCGGTGGAAGATCCGGTGATCGAACGTCTGGCGGCCCTGTCGGCCGCTTTGGCCGATCAAGGCACCACACTGATCTATGCCGCCGTCCCCACCAAGGGCGAGGTGATGACAGCGCAATTGCCCGCCGCAGCCAAAGACACCCAGTTTGACAGTGCCACCGCGACCCTTTTGTACAAAGACACCATCGCCCGCCTGACAAAACACGGCATCCTTGCCCCCGACCTGCTGACGGCTTTGTCCCATGCCGACCCCGCAACCCCGCCCTTTTTCAAAACCGATTTTCATTGGACAGCTTCGGGGGCGCTGTTGGCGGCCAAGGCGATTGCCGTGCAGATCAAGGCCCAGCCGTTTTATGCCGATATGCCGCAAGACACATATGTCACGACCTTGGGGCCTGTGACGGACTCGTTCTCGACCATGCGGCGCATCTTGCAAGGCAATTGCCAGTTGGAACTGCCCCGCGTGGCAGCACATACCCAAGTGACGGCAAAGGTGGATGATGCTGCGATCAAGACAGACATCTTTGCAGGCGACCATGCCCCGCAGATTGTGCTGGTCGGCACGTCTTTTTCCGATGCGTCGCTTGCCAATTTTGCGGGGTCTTTGTCGCAGACGACGGGGCTGGAGGTGGTGAATTATGCCGTGACCGGCGGTAACCAGTTCGGCGCGATCACGTCTTACATGATCTCGCGCGATTTTGTCGCCGCCAGACCGCGCTTTTTGATCTGGGAAAACCCGATCTACAACAACCTTGCCCAATTCGGCCCCGACCCGCTGGAAGAGTTGATTGCCGCGTCGGGCAACACCTGCACCCAAGGCTTGCCCGCAAAACAGACCGCCCCCAACACGCTGACCGCTGATCTGCGCGGGCTGGCCTTGCACCCAAATAGCGCGACCCTTGCCGATCTGGGCACCGACGTCGCGCGCCGCGCCGCGTTTCACTTTCTGACCAAAACGGGCATCCCCCGCACGGCGGTGATGGAACGGGGCGCGCGGGTCCAAGCCTCGGGGCGGTTCTTCCAATCGCTGGGCACCGTCTGGCTGCCCGATTTGCAAACCCTGTCCGTGACCTTCGATCAACCGGTCAGTGCGGACACCACCTTGTCACTATGCCATTTTGCAAAGGACCCGTCATGACCGCGAAATTTCTTCTTCTGTTGGCCCTTGCCGCCCTGCCGCTGAAAGCCGCAGCGCAGGATCTGTACGAAGCCCCCGCCGACCCGAACGCCTCTTTCGTGCGCATCGTGGCCCCCGGCGAGACGGTGGCCGTGATCAACGGCATCACGCTGGACGGGTTTGCAGGCGGTGTTTCGCCCTTTGTGCAGGTCGCCGCTGGCCCGATTGTCGTGGCCTTGGGCGGGCTTGAAGGCAAAGGCCAGATCGCCCCCGCCTCTTTTTACACCTTTGCGCCGGGGGCGGACGGGGCCTTGCATCTGATGCAAGACATGATCACCATCAGCCCGGCCAAGGCGGATTTGGTTTTTTACAACGATTCAGATCTGCCGCTGGTTGATCTGTATGTGCCCGCCGTCGCGGCCATGGCGCTTAGCGATATCGCCCCAGACACCTCTCGGCGTGTGACGCTGAAAGCGCCCTTGACGCTGGATTTTGAGGTGCAGCATGCGGGCAAGACCCTTGCCAAATTGCCCGCCATCAAGATGGCGCGGCGGGCGGGTGTGACGGTGGTCTTTTCGGGCCGTGCGGGGGCCTACACCGCCTATGCCACGCAAAACACCTACGCCAAATAGTCCGGAAAAGAGAACCCAATGATCAGTTTCAAATGGACGGCCCGGGGTGTCACCTTGTGGGCTGTCACACTCTGGGCGGCACTGGCCCCCCCCGCGCCAGCGCAAAGCGTTCAAACCCTGACGCTTGATTTTGCCCCCCCCGATATGGCGGTGCAGCCGATCTGTCAGGCCCGTGCGCCGGACGCCGACCTGACCGCCGTCTGGCGCAAGTGGGACGGCCTAAGCCTGAGCGGGCGCGACCCCGGCCTGATCACCCGCGACCTGCGCCGATTGGCCGAGATCGACGCGCTGGCTTGGGATGACACGATCCAAAAGGCCATCTTGGCTTTGGCGAAAGCCTCGCCCAAGTTCACGCCGGATGACGTGCTTTTGGCGCGCATTGGCCAGATGATTGCCACCGGACGCCTGCAAGATCTTGCCAAAGCGGGGCTGGTGGCGAAAGTGCTGGCCCATGCCGACGACACCTCGTCTCGCACGCAGTTTGTGCTGTCGGGCCTTTTGAGCGACGGCACAGGCATTGCAAAAGACGCGGTGCGGGCGGGTGACCTGCTGGTGTCGGCAGGCTACGCGGGAAATGCTGATGCCCTGCTGGCCCTGACGCGGTTGACCTTGGCCGGACAATCGCCGGCGGGATGGGATATTCCGCCTGATCTGGCTGTGACCATGGCCTTTGGCGCGCTGGTCGGCCAGATGGACCCGTTGATCTGCGACCGGATCGCCCGCATTGCGCGCGAGTATACGGCGGGCACCACGGTGACGATTGATCATGCTATGGCGCTGCGGTGGTACCGTTTTGCCGCCGATCTGGGGGACCCCGTGTCGGCGTGGCGGGTGGTGGAATACCATTTGCAATCCGAGCTTGTGACCAAGGACAACGCGGTGTTGATGACCTATCTGCACCAAGCGGCCAAGGGCGGGCTGCCCTATGCCATGGTGGCGCTGGGCCGTATTCTTGAGGTGGGGGCCCTTGCGCCCCAAGACATTCCGGCGGCGCAGGCCTTGTACCAACGCGCCGCCGCTTTGGGCGATCACGCCGCCCTTGTGCGCTTTGCCGACTTTTTGGAACCGCGCCTGAACACCCAGCCCGATCTGCGCCCGTTGTACATCGCCACGTTGCAGCACCTGACGGCCCAACCCAACGCCCCCGGCTGGGCCTTTGCCAAACAGGCCGAGATGATCTTGGAAGATCAAGGCCGCTGGCAGGGCCAAACCGCAGCCCGCCCGTTGTTAGAGGAGGCGGCCAAACGCCAAGACCCCTCTGCCGTGCGCGCTTTGGCCGATGCTGCGATGGGCACAGCCCAAACCGACGCGCAGTTTTACGCAGCCCTCGACCCGCTGATCCAACTGGTGTCAAACCTTGGCGACGGGGGATCGGTCAGTGCCATCGAAAGCGCCCTTTTGTGCAAAGCCCCCGATGCCCCCCACCTTGGAGAGGTGGCCTATTGGCAAGGGGTAGATGCCTCGATTGGCGCAGCTGCGCCCGATATCAGCCCGGCCGAGCTGGACGCCCTGACCCTGAAAGCCGATCCGCAAACAATGGCCGCTTTGCAAAGCCATGCGCTGGCGGGGCAGACCACCTCTTTGGCCGATATGCTGGCGGTGTTAGACCGCACGCATGCCCCCGCGTCAGCCACGGCCTATTGGGTCAACGCCGCTGCAGACATTCCCGCTGTCACCAGCACAATCGCCCAACGCGACTTGTCGCGCGCCAAAACACCCGCCGCGCGTGAGGCGGCGTTTGCGCTGTTTCGCAAGGCTCTTGGCATGGGCGATATGGGGGCTGCGATGAAACTTGCCGCTGGGCTGCTGCAACAGCCTGACCTTGCCAACCGCACCCAAGCCTTGGCTTTGCTAGAGCCCTTGGCCGATCAAGGCTTGGGCGCTGCGATGTCTTTGCTGCAAATCGCCGATCCTGCCCGCTTTCCAACCGCCGCTGCAACCTATGCGGTCTATGCCAAAGTGATCGCCGCGCGCGGTGACTTTAGCGCTTTGCTGTTTGGGATGCCCTTTCTGACCGATCCGGCCCAACAAGACCTTTACCGCGCCCGCGCGACCGAGGTGATGGGGTGCGATTTTCCCGAAGCCATCGCGTTTTCGAATGTTTGGGCGACCTTGGGCAACGACAGGCAAGCGCGCCGCTGGCTGGCTGTCGCGGCAGAGCTGACCGGCAATGATCCGTGGCAGATGGTCGTGCTGGGCGATGCCCAACTTGCGCTGCTGGGGCACCAAGGCGTGCCGATGGCCGCCGCCCTGTATGAAAAATCCAACGCCATGGGCAGCAAAACCGCTGTGCAGCGCCTGCTGGCCCTTTATGCGGTGCGCGGCGCGCCGGATTATGACGCCGCGCGCGCTGCCGACTTGTACGTGACCTTGATCGCGCGCAGCGACCCCGTGGGCCTTCCTGACCTTTTGGCCGAGCTGACGCGCCGCAATCCGGCCCTTGCGGTGACAGTCGGCCTGCGGCTTGATCTTGATGCGCTGTACCAAAAGGCGGCCGAGGCGGGCAACCCTGCGGCCATGCGCGAACATGCCCGCCGTCTTGCCGAGGCAGCCACAAAACCCGCAGAGCGCGCCGCCGCGACCGATTGGCTGCGGCAGGCGGCCGAGGCGGGCGATGCCCCCGCGATGGTGCTTTTGTCGCAAAGCTATGCGTTCGGGGTGGGTGTTGCCCTGTCGCAGCCCCTTGCCCAAAGGTGGTTGCAACGCGCAGCAGAGGCCGGCGACGCGGGGGCTATGGATCTGGTCACACGCATGGCCACGCAAGGTGTATCCAATTGAGCCGCGCTGTGATCTGGGCCCTTTTGGCCTGCGCCACCCTGCGCGGTCTGCCTGCACAGGGCCAAGACACGCCCAAGCCCTATGCCTGCCCGCCCTTGGCTGCGCCTGTGATCAAACTGGATCACGGCAGCCGTTATATCAGCGGCGGCAAAAGCCATTCGACCTTTGACACCGCCAGCAATGCCGAGGTGAACGCCCAGCTCAAGCCGCTGGACGATTTCATCACGGCCATGATCCTTGCCGCAAATGCTGCCCTTTCAACCCACGATCCCGCTGCGGCTGACTGCGTCAATGCTGGTCTGGCGGCTTGGGCCAAGGCGGGGGCTTTGGGTCAACTGGAGACGCTCAACGCCAAGCTGTCGGCCCCCTCGCGGCTGGCGGGCCTTGCCTTTGCGTGGGACGAGGTGAAGCCCATGGTGGGCAAAGACCCTGATCGCGAACAGATCGAGGCATGGCTGGCCCAATTGGCGCGCGCCACGATGGTGTTTTTTGACACCGAAGCCCCGCCCAATGCGCAAAAGAACAACCTGCGGGCGTGGGCGGCTTTGGCGGTCGCGCGGGTTGGGCTGACCCTGCGCGATCAGGCGATGATCGATTGGGCCGATGCCAGCGTGCGCCTTGTCGCCTGCACCGCCAGCCCTGACGGTAGCCTGCCGCTGGAAATGGCGCGCAAGGGTCTGGCCTTGCACTACCAGCTGCACGCGCTGACCGCTTTGGTGCCAACGGCGGTGCTGTTGCAGCGCGAGGGTCATACTCTGTTTGCGGCCTGTGACGGCAGTTTACACCGCAGCATCCGCTTTACGCTGGCCGCCTTTGCCGACCCTGCCGAGGTCACGCGCCTTGCCAAAGCCAAGCAAAGCTACTTTGACGGGTCAGACAAGGTGCAGGGGTTTGAACTGGCATGGTCCAGCGCCTACCTTTCCACCTTTTACGCCCCGCCGCTGGCAGAATTTGTCGCGCCCTTTGGCGAGCTCAGCAATTCCAAACTGGGGGGGCTGCAAACGATCTTGTGGCCGATTGCACCCTAGCGGGCCCGCCCCCCGCAAGGCAAAAGCGTGTGGGCCAAAAGGCATCCCCTTTGGCCCACGTAGAAGATTTGCGCCCCGTTCAAGAGGGCTGGCAGATGCGCGTCAGATGCGGCCCAGCAGGGCAAGGATGACAACAATCACCAAGACAACCCCGATAACGCCAATGCCGCTGTTGCCATAGCCGTAGCCATACCCGCCCAAGCGCCCGGAAAAACCGCCAAGCAAGAAGATGATAAGGATGATCGAAAGGATTCCGCCGAGTGACATGATGTTTCTCCGTTATGTCAGAACTTGTGAGACGGGCCGCGCCGGTTGATCAGGCGGCGACCCAGTAAGAAGGCCAGCGTGAAAATCGCCACCGTCGCGGCATTGAGGGGTGTTTGTGGCCCTCCGATAGGATGTCGCGCCGCGTCGGGGGCAGGGGGGGTGAAGCGGGCGGTGTGGCCATTGGCGCGGGCGAGCAGCAACAGGCAAGCGGCTGTTGCCAGAAAGGCCAGCCCCATGCTCAGCGCCGCAAACCCCGGCCCCATCAGGACCGCCAGCCCCAAAAACCCCGCATAGACAACAAAGGCTGCGCCAAGGGTGGCGATCCCCATGGCGGCCGCTGTCAGGGCGGCCCGCCTCAGGGCCATGCGCAAGGCGCAAGCGGCCTTGCGCGCCAAGGCTTGAAGGGGGGGGGCCAGTGCCAGCGCGATCATCCCCGCCGCGTCATGGCCCCGACGATCAAGCCGATGCCCGCCGCCAGCCCAAGGGCAAGGATCGGATGCATCGCGATCGACTTTTCCAATTCGGCCTCGACTCCGGTGCTTTTGCGTTCGTCGTAAGCGGTCGCCTCGTTCAGGCCGTCGGACAGATCCGAGGCCATCTTGCGCCCGCGCCGTTCCGCCATCGTGGTCACCGACCCCGTCAGTTGCGAAACGTCATCGCGCAGGGCGGCAAACTGCGCCACCAGCGCGTCAAAATCTAATGCAGCGGCCATTTTGCCTGTCTTTCCATCTTGTAACATGATTTTCTCCATCATCGTCTTTCGGGCGGAATTGCCCCGTGTCTGCGGCTAAGGCGCGGTTGCAGACCCGCGCCCGCCAAAGTGGCGGCCTATTCGGTGGGGACCCCGTCAAACACTTCGCGCGACACCTGCGCTTCGGCTTTGTGCTGTTGGACCAGCCCGTCGATGTGGTTGGGCGGGCTGTAGAGGGTGTAAAGCCGCATCGGCTTTGTGCCGGTCTTGATCAGATTGTGCTCGGCCCCCGCGGGCACCACGATGGCCGAGCCGCTTTTGACGCGGTGCTTGGCACCGTTGATCACAACCTCTCCCTTGCCCTTTTCGATCCGAAAGAACTGGTCGTGGGTTTTATGTGTTTCGGTGCCGATGTCTTCGCCCGGCGTGAGGGCCATCAAAACCAGCTGCAGATGGTGTGCGGTGTAAAGCACATGGCGAAAGGCGGTGTTGGCTTCGGTCAAGGTTTCGATGTCAGCGGTGTAGCCTGTCATGGTGTGCTTCCGCGGGGGGCGTGGATCACTCGTTGCGGCAGCCGGCCACGTTCAGGTCATGGCAGAAATACCCCGCCGCCCCGCCGACCACGGCCCCCGCCACCGGATTGCCCCCCGAAACGCCGCCGATCACAGCGCCTGTCGCCGCACCGGCAAGACCGCGTTCGTTGTTGTCAGCCAGGCAACCGGCAAGGCCGGTGCACAGGATGCTTGCAAGAAGGATGGAACGGATGGGTATGGTGGCCTCATTTCTGGAACAGGGTTTCTAAGGTGCGCGCCAAGGGGTTTGCGCGGTGGGTGCAAAGTCCTGCTTGGGCAAGGCGTGGCTTATGGTGCGCCCAAGTGCGGCCAGATGCGTTGATGCAAATCAGCGCGCGTCAGATTTTGCGGTTCGGTCGGGGTTTGGCGGGATGGGGTGCGCGGGCTTGGGCCATGCAAGGTGCGGCTTTCGGCGGAGAGTCGCGTGCAATCGGCGGGCTTTGGGCCGAAATCCCCGCTGTTGGAACCCTGCCTAACTTGCGTCAAGCGGCCCCTGCCTGCCGCCAGATAGTTTGGGGAAAATGATCGTCATGCAGCCAAACAAAGGGGTGACCATGCCCGCCAGCGACAACCGCGACGCCCGATGTGCAGACCGCTTCCGCCCTGTGCATGCCCCAAATGCCGCGCAGGCGGATCGGCCCCGCTGCGGCCCGCAGGGTTTGGTCAGGGGTGGCCCGTCGCGGCGGGTTGCGCGCACCATCGGCCGAGATCACAGGGCGGGGCGGTCGGGGGGGGGGCGGTCTGGGCCATCCCTCCGCCGCGCGCGGGCAAAGCCATGCCCCCGCAGCACCAAGTTGCACCGCTGCCCCCAAACGGCGGATCACTTCAGCAAGGGGCCTTCCTGATCCAGATAGGTCTTGTCGAAATCGGCCAGCGCCACCAGACCGTCGAAATCGTGGATCGCCACCTTGCCGCGCTGAAACGTGACCAAGCCGTCGTCGCGCAATTCGCGCAGCACCCGATTAACGTGCACCGCACTTAGCCCGGTTGCATCTGCCAGCATGTATTGCGACAGCGGGCAGTCGTAGCCAAGCTGCGTGCTGAGGCCGACAAGCTTCAAGCGTGCCGCCAGTTCCAGCAGCAAATGCGCGGTGCGTTCTTTGGCATCGCGTCGCCCGATGCCCACCAGATGTTCAACCACCATCGCCTCGTCGCGCGACGCAGCCCATAGCACGGCCGTGGCCAGCCTTGGCGTCTTGACAAAGGTTTCCATCAACTCGCTGACCAGCACCTCGGATGCCTCAACCCGGGTGACGGGTTCGATGTTATGATCGGCCGTGCGAAACAGCACGGACCGCAGGCCCAAGAAATCGCCCGGTATCTGAAAGTCAACGATCTGACGCCCGCCGCCGGACAACAGCTTGTAAGAACACACCCAGCCAAAGGATATAGGCCGATTGATTGACCTGCCCCTGATGCACCATATCAAGCCCCGCCGCAAACTTCTTGCGCCGACGGTGCAACTTGTCCAAAGCGGACAGCTCTTCTTCAGACAGGGCGACGAAGGCCCCCAACTTCAAGGCGAATGGCGTTTGCTGATTTTGCAAATCAAGAACTCCTTTCATAAAAACGGCAAAAAACTATCGCAGATTAAATCTACACAATTCATCCCTTAACATGTGATAGCGGGGTGAATACTGATCTACATCTAAACCCTGCCCAACAATTTTCTGTATAAAAAGGCGTGGATTTAGGAGGGAAAGAGCAATTCGCCCGTTCACCAAAAATCCCGCTGAAAGGTGCTATAATGCCCCATATTCCTTATATTCCTGATGTCGCCGGCAACGCAGCCCTTGCCATCTGCGAGTCGCTGTTGCTGGCGTTGAACGATCGAAAAATTCTGCCAGAACGAGAAATTGTTGGCATCTTGAACGATGCCGCATCCGCGCATCTTGACGCGTCTGCAAACGACGACCAAGCAGAGATGCACAAGGCCGTCGTGGCGCTGATCAACCGCATTCTTGCGGGTGGCAATTCTGTTCGGCGAAAATAGCATCAGACTGTCAGGGGCGGTGCCAGCGACTTTCCGCCTCTGATGGGTTCCACGTCCCTTGATATATACCTGTATTAGGATTGCAGAGCAAGCAGGGGAATAAGCTGATTAAGACGGAAAGCTTAATGCCGTCAGTTGTGTGTTTCGAGTGACTGCGTTGCCTTCCGGTCGACGTTATGCAGCACAGTTTCGAGCAGACTTATCAAGGAAACCCATCATGACAACCGCAACACCGATGCCACATGCCGCAACCAAGATGCCCAACGCAGCAGACAAAATGACCACTGTCAAGGCAGCATGGGACAAAGCAGCCGCAGGCCCGAAAAAAGACGCGGCTTTGAAGCATTATCAAGCGGCTGAAAAGGCAAAGTCTGCCAATCACGATGCAGAATGCATCCGTGAATTGGACGCAGCCGTGCACGCTTTGGCATAAGCTTTTAGAAAAACCCTTCCGGCACGATATGCCGGAGGGGTGAGCTTGCCTAAAAAGCGACGCTCGCCTGACCTGCCCCACCTCTCCCCCCAGCCGGATGTCGCCTTTCGTGCCCCTGCGCATACCGGCCTTTTCCAAACTCTCCCAAGCGCGGGCCAGATTTCTCTGGCCCGCTTTGGTCTTAGAATATCGGCAAGCCAAGCAAGGCCGCTGCAGAACCGCCGTGCAGGGTCAGTTTCTTGCCAACCAGTTCAAAGTCAGAGGCCGCAACAACCACGTCCCGCGCCGCCTCTTTGTTTTCGGGAATGTTTGTGACGATAACAAAGGGAACCGTGCCGGTGCTGGCCACCAACAGATCGTGGACTTTGCCGATGGCCATGCCGTTGTCATCATAGATGTCTGCGCCGATGATCTCGCTGGCGCGCCATGCGGTGGTTAAAGCCGCCGGATCGACGGCGGTGATCATCACTTTGGTGGTGGTTTGGGCCATCACGGGGACCACAAGGCCCAGACCCGTGACAAAAGCCGTGGCGAAAAGGAACATTGATAGGCGTTTCATAACAAAATCCTTCAAAAGCCGGTCCTGGCTCGGGTGCCCGCTGGTCGCAGGCGGTGGTCGCAAAGCCGATCCGGTGGGCGGGTTTGCGCCGCAGATCGGGTCGCGGTCGTGAGGAAAGGGTAAACCGGTGTCAGGGTGCGCTTGGGGCAGGGGACATATCATCCGTGCGCCGAAACAAGGTGCCGCCAAGCGATTGCATCGCCTCGTCCAGAACCGCAGTTGAGGCTTCGGTGATCTCTGCAATCACCACCGATTGCCCGGGCTTCACCGTCAAAACAGCCGCCTCTGCCGCCGTTTCGCGTTGGGTCTTTGCGGCTGCATCCGCGGTCACGCCGATGGCACCGACCACCAAAGCCCCAACGCCGGTCGCAGCCCCGATCGACAGCGCCGATGCCCCCGCAACCCCCGCCGCGACCCCGGCAGGCCCCGCGATCAGGCCCAACAGAGCGCCAATGCCCACACCAACCGCCGTGCGCATGCCGATTTCGGTGCTGTGGTCGACCACGCGCATGTGGCCGCGGTCATCGGGCTGCACAAGATAGGCGCTGTGCACGATCACCGCGCCTTCGTCGTTCAGGGACCAAAGCTTGCCAAGGGCTTGCAGCGCCTTTTCCGCTGAGGAAAAAATGGCCGAGATATAGGTGCTCATGCGCCCGCCTTGTGGGGCCAGCCTGCAAGGGCCCATCTGCCTTGGGCGTCCGGCATGGCCGCAAACAGACGGCGTTGCGCCTGATGGCGACCCCTCAGAACCAAGGCATCTGGGGCCATCGGATGTGTCACATCCTGTAGGGGTCGAGATCGGGTCACAGCACACCTTTCGCGTTGATGGATGCTACCCTGATGCGCCTTTTGACCCGACCGTGAGTTGCCGCAGATCAGCCTGCAACCCTGAGGGCGAACTTCAGCGCAGATCGCAACCACCCCCCAAGCAGCATCGCGCCCCAAGCAGCCTGCGCTTTGGACGGTAGACGTTATGACCCCGAGGTAAGCCTCCGGCGGCGACCGTCTTGAGACGGGTTCTGTAGCTCGGCTATCGAGTGTCCGTATGGACGCAGACGAAGACACCCCCCGCATTCAGGTTTTGTCGGTTTCCGATATGGGTCGCCGTCGCAGGTGGACGGATGACGGATGACGAGAAGATCCGGATTGCCGCGGAAAGCCATCGCGCGGGCATGACGCCGGCAGAGGTGGCGCGGCCGCATTAGATGTCGCGGTCAATGCTTTACGATTAGCGTTATTGGCACAAACTTGGGTTGCTTGGCGCACAGGTGCCTTTCCGGCGGCTTGTTTCGATGGACTGTGGCACCAAAACGGATGATGTGCTGTCCTCGCCCTCGCCTGCGTTGACCATTGATCTGGGCGAGCGGTATCGCGTCACGATCCCCCCAGGCTTCGACATGCAGGCCGCCGCGCGGTTGCTGAACGGCTTGGTTGTGCGCAGATGGCGGCACCGCACCTCCTGACGCGCTGTTCCACGTCTCGTGCGACCGCGGCAAACAACATCCCAACCGGCATGTGACTGGGTGGCAGGGCATCCGTCAGGCTGATGCTTATGCAGGCCACAGCGATCTCTACCGTCATGGCTACAAACCAGGTCCGGTGGTGAGTGCGCTGTCTTGGGCCCTCGCCCATCACATCTCGCCGGTAGCGTTCGAAGTGGTCATGCGGATCGACGCAAGCTTCGACATCAAGCGGGATATCAACGGCTTGGACCTCAAAGCAGGTCTCAAGAGGCGCAGCCGTCTATCAGCCCCACTCCGCGCCAACCTTGAGGCTTGGCTAAGCTTCCAAAGGGCCCTGATATCCAATCATCCCCCGGTCGCCAAAGCCATCAACAACCTATTTGAGAAAGACCACTGGCCTGCCTTCACCAAGGTGCTGACTGACGGACGCCTCTGCCAGACCAACAACGCCGCAGAACGATCCCCGCGCGGCACGGCCCTCAGCCGCAAAGGCTGGCGCTTCGCCATGTCAGACCTTGGCGGCAACCGCACCGCATTCATGTATTGCCTGATCGTCACGGCAACGATGAACGACACCGACCCGCAAGCCTTTTTCGCCCATGTCCTCGCCAGAATGCCTGCTGTGACGGTCTCCCGAGTGCCGGAATGCGTGACATGAAATTGGCGCGACGGATCTCCGAAACAAAAAACAGCCTGACTAAAGCCGACCCCGGATGGTTAAGATAAGTCTGCGAAATTTGAAAAGTAGAGCCAGATCTTGTCATCCTGAACCCGATCCACAAGGGCCTCAGGTCGAACACCTAGGCCTGTTTCAGCAGCATCAGCGCATCAGATTTGGTCAAGACCACGGGGTTGCCCTTCATCGACGAAGAGGTCAAAGCCGCCTCGGCGATGTGGGCATGCAGCGCCGGATCAAGGCCAAGTTCGCGCAAAGACAAAAGCCCGACCGTCTTGCCCCAGTTGGCCAAAGATTGCGGCGCATCTTGCGGGGCACAGTCCAAAGCGGCGGCGATGATCTGGCAGACGTCCTCTAATCGGGCGGCGGCTTGGCCTGTGGCGCGGCTGCGGTTTAGCGCCAGCACCGGCGCCAAAAGCGCGCCACAAATCGCACCATGTGCCGCGCCGCAAACACCGCCAATGGGGCCTGCCAAGCCATGCACAGCCCCAAGCCCGCCGTTCGCCAAGGCCATCCCGCTGGACAGGCTGACCCAAGCCATCTGGTCGCGGGCGTCAG
The DNA here is from genome assembly GCA_947449875.1 of Paracoccaceae bacterium. Taxonomy (GTDB): domain Bacteria; phylum Pseudomonadota; class Alphaproteobacteria; order Rhodobacterales; family Rhodobacteraceae; genus Stagnihabitans. The sequence goes on along the minus strand of CANFSY010000018.1, from coordinate 16,301 downwards.
GGTCTTCGGCTTGCATCAAACGCTGCAAGGCGGCAAGGCCTGCGCCGATTGCAGGGCGCGTCAAGGCGTCGGTGCAGGGGGTCGCACGGGGTGAGACATAGGTTTCCACCACCTGACACACGGCATCCATCCCCGACGCCAGCGTGACCGCGCGCGGGCAGCCATCGGTTAGGGCCGGATCGACAATCACCAAACGCGCCATCAGCCCATCGTGGCGCAGGCTTACCTTGCGGCCATGATCAGGCAGGCCGATGACGGCGTTCTTGGTGGCCTCGGCACCTGTGCCTGCGGTGGTGGGCAGGGCGATGAAGGGCAAAGTCGGGTCGGGCAACACCAGCCCGCGCCCGACGATTTCCAGATAGTCTATCGCAGGGGCAGGCGCGGGGATCAGTCCGGCCAGCGCTTTGCCCATATCCAACACGGCACCGCCGCCGATCGCCACAACCCACTGCGGCGACAGGCCGCGCACCTTGGCAAGGGCTGCTTCCAGCATGGCCAAGGTGGGTTCTTGCGCGCAGGCGACGGGCGTCACAGCGCAGCCGGCGTCACGTAAGGCATTGATAAGCCAAGCGGCGCGCAAAGGGGTTGCGCCGTGCACCACAACGCCTTGATCCCCGAACGCACGGATCAGGGCTGGCGCTTTCGCCGCTTCGGCGCGTCCAAGCAGAACGCGCGGCGGGGTGTGCAGGGCGAAGGGGGTCATACCGTCAGCGTTGCCGCAACCGCTCTGCCCCAGCGCGCGTATTTTGCGGCGCGTGTTTCTGGCGCCATCGTGGGGGCAAAGCGGCGTTCGCGCACCCAGCTTTCGGCAAACCGCGCCGGTTCGGGGCACAATCCACTTTGCAATCCCGCCAGATAGGCGGCCCCCAAAGCGGTTGTTTCCGTCACCACGGGCCGATCCACGGGCGCTCCCAGAATATCGGCCAGAAACTGCATGGCCCAATCGCTGGCGACCATGCCGCCGTCCACCCGCAAGACGCCCTCGGCCACAGTTCCCCAATCGGCGCGCATGGCTTCCAGCAGGTCGCGGGTTTGGTAGCCCACGCTTTCCAGCGCCGCCTTGGCCAGTTCCGGCGCCCCCGTGCCGCGCGTCACCCCATAGATCGCCCCGCGACATTCGGGCCGCCAATAGGGTGCACCAAAACCGGTGAAAGCCGGCACCAAAACCACGTCTTGGCCCCTGTCGGCCTGATCGGCCAAGCCTTGGGTTTGTGCGGCGGTGGCGATGATCTTCAGCCCGTCGCGCAGCCATTGCACGGCAGCGCCCGCCACAAAGATCGACCCCTCCAAGGCATAGGTCGGCGTACCGTTCAGCTGATAGGCGATAGTGGTCAGCAAGCGGTTCTTGGACAAAACCATGTCAGAACCGGTATTCAGCAGGGCAAAACACCCTGTCCCGTAGGTGGATTTCATCATGCCGGGTTCAAAACAAGCTTGCCCCACGGTCGCCGCCTGCTGATCCCCTGCGACACCGCGTATGGGAATGGCGCGGCCGAAGATGGCAGGATCGGTGGATCCAAACTCGGCAGCGCTGTCTTTGACCTGCGGCAACAGCGACATGGGAATGCCGAGTAAAGCGCAAATTTCGGCATCCCAAGTGCCGGTTTTGATATTGTACAAAAGCGTGCGCGCGGCGTTGGTGGCGTCGGTTGCGTGCAGGCGGCCCCCTGTCAGGTGCCAGATCAGGTAGCTGTCCACGGTGCCAAAGGCCAGTTTGCCCGCCTCGGCCTTGGCGCGGGCGTCGGGGATCGTGTCGAGCAGCCATTTGATCTTGGTGCCGCTGAAATAGGGATCCAACAACAAGCCGGTGCGGGCATTCACCATAGGCTCGTGACCGGCCGCTTTCAGGGCGGTGCAAATATCAGCACTGCGGCGGTCTTGCCAGACGATGGCGTTGGCGAGGGGCGCGCCCGTCTCACGGTCCCACAAAAGGGTGGTTTCGCGCTGATTGGTGATGCCGATCGCGGCCACCTTTGCAATATCGGTGCGCGCCAAGACCGCGCGGGCGGTCGACAGCGTCGTGCGCCACAGATCGGCGGGATCATGCTCGACCCAGCCGGACTTGGGGAAATGCTGTGTGAACTCTTCTTGCGCCTGCGTGATCGGCCGCAAATCTTGGGAAAACAGAATAGCGCGGGTCGATGTGGTGCCCTGATCAATGGCAAGAATTTCGGTCATCTTGGGGCCTTTGTCACAAAACATCGTAGAACATAGCAAAAGGGGCGAGGGCCAAAGCCCCCGCCCCCCTGTTGGTCAGATCTTACTTCTGCCAGGACTTGATCAGCTCGTCATAGGCGATGGTTTCACCCTGCGGCTTTTCGTTGTCCAGCTTGGCCACCGGCGAACCGGGCTCATCCAGCCAGAATTGCGGATCTTTCTCTTCGTTCATGACCGGACCCAGATCGCCCTGAGCGCCGGATTTCTCCAGACGGATCATGACTTTCTCTTGCTCGGCGCACAGGCTGTCCAAAGCCTCTTGCGGGGTTTTGGCACCCGACATGGCGTCGCCGATGTTCTGCCACCACAGTTGTGCCAGCTTGGGATAGTCCGGCACGTTCGTGCCAGTGGGCGACCACTGAACGCGGGCGGGCGAGCGGTAGAACTCGATCAAACCACCCAGTTTGGGGGCGCGATCGGTGAAGTGCTGGCTGTCGATGGTGGATTGACGGATAAAGGTCAGGCCAACGTCAGATTTCTTCACGTCCACCGTCTTGGAGACGACGAACTGCGCATAAAGCCAAGCGGCTTGGGCGCGGTCAACGGGGGTGGATTTCATCAAGGTCCACGAACCGGCGTCTTGGTAGCCGATCTTGGTGCCTTCAGACCAGTAAGCGCCGTGCGGCGAGGGGGCCATGCGCCACTTGGGCGTGCCGTCTTCGTTCATCACGGGTGTGCCAGGCGCAACCGAAGCTGCGGTAAAGGCGGTGTACCAGAACATCTGCTGGGCCACGGCACCTTGTGCGGGAACCGGACCTGCTTCGCCAAAGGTCATGCCCGCGGCTTCCGGAGGCGAGTACTTTTGCAGCCATTCGATGGCCTTGGTCACAGCGTAAACAGCGGCCGCGTCGTTGGTGGCACCGCCACGCGCAACGCAAGAGCCAACCGGCTGCGACTTTTCGTTGACGCGGATGCCCCATTCGTCGACCGGCAGGCCGTTGGGTTCACCCTTGTCGCCCATACCGGCCATCGACATCCACGCGTCGGTGTAACGCCAGCCCAAGGACGGGTCTTTCTTACCATAGTCCATGTTGCCAAAGACCGAGGTCGGCCCGCCCATATAGGACATATCGCGACCGGTGAAGAATTCGGCGATGTCTTCATAGGCCGACCAGTTGACCGGAACGCCCAGATCATAGCCATACTTGGCTTTGAAATCGTCTTTGGTTTTCTGATCGTTGAACCAGTCGTAGCGGAACCAGTACAGGTTCGCGAACTGCTGGTCGGGCAGCTGATACAGTTTGCCATCCGGCCCGGTGGTGAAAGACGTGCCGATAAAGTCGGCAATATCAAGGCCGGGGTTGGTGACGTCTTTGCCGTCGCCTGCCATCCAGTCGGTCAGGTTACGGGCCTGCTGGTAGCGCCAGTGGGTGCCGATCAGGTCAGAGTCGTTGATATAGGCGTCATAGATGTTTTCGCCCGACTGCATTTGCGTTTGCAGCTTTTCAACAACGTCGCCTTCGCCGATCAGATCGTGGGTGATCTTGATGCCGGTGATGGCGGTGAAGGCCGGAGCCAACACTTTGGATTCGTATTCATGCGTGCCGATGGTTTCGGAGACGACCTTGATTTCCATGCCTGCATAGGGCTTGGCGGCGTCGACGAACCATTGCATTTCGGCTTCTTGATCCGCACGGCTCAGCGTCGACAGGTCGCCGATTTCGGTATCCAAGAAGGCCTTGGCTGCATCCATGTCGGCGAAAGCCGGCATGCCGCAGGCGATCAGCGCAAGCGCCATCGCGGTGGTGGTGTGTCTTAGTCTCACGTTTTCCTCCCAGAAGTTGATGAGTCTTGCCGTTTTGCCTTGGGGTAGGCATCGCCCACCCGTCCGGCGTCGTTCGTCCTGTTTTACACCCAGCGGAACACCGCTGTGGCATAAATCAGGCATAGGATCAGCGGCCACGTCAGCGGCGCACCGAAGAAAAAGAGCCAGACCAGATTGATATAGGCCGAGCCCAAGAGCGTGATAAACAACCGATCTCCGCGCGTCGTTTCAATGCGCAAAATGCCGCGACGGGGTGTTTCGGGAAAGCGGACGGCCAGCAGCGTGAAGATGATCAGCAAGCTGGCGATCAGATAAAAGAACAAGGCAACCGGAAAGGTCCACGCCATCCAGCCGCCGGGGATCATCGGGTCATACCACAGCATGCCGCTGTCATCGCGCGGCACGGACCAGAAAAGAAAGCCCAGAATGGCGGCCATAAGAACGCCAAGGCCAAGGTACAGGCTGTTCCAACGGGCAGCGGTCATCATACCCTCCCCAGGGCAAAGCCCTTGGCTATGTAGTTGCGCACGAAATAGATCACCAAAGCCCCCGGGATGATCGTTAACACCCCCGCAGCCGCCAGAACCCCCCAATCCATCCCGCTGGCCGACACGGTGCGTGTCATCGTCGAGGCGATGGATTTGGCGTAAACCGAGGTCAGCGTGCGCGACAAAAGCAGTTCCACCCACGAGAACATAAAGCAAAAGAACGCTGCCACCCCGATGCCGCTCGCGATCAGCGGCATAAAGATGCGCACAAAGAAGCGCCCGAACCCGTAGCCGTCGATATAGGCTGTCTCGTCGATTTCCTTTGGCACGCCGCGCATGAAGCCTTCTAAGATCCACACCGCCAAAGGCACGTTGAACAGGCAATGCGCCAAAGCCACGGCGATATGCGTGTCAAACAGGCCAACGGAGGAATACAGCTGAAAGAAGGGCAGCGCAAAAACCGCAGGGGGCGACATGCGGTTGGTCAGCAGCCAAAAGAATAGATGCTTGTCGCCCATGAAACTGTAGCGCGAAAAGGCATAGGCCGCAGGCAGCGCCGCGGTGATCGAAATCAGCGTGTTGAGCACGACATAGATCAGCGAATTGACATAGCCCATATACCACGACGGATCGGTCAAGATCGTGACATAATTGGCAAAGGTCAGGTTGGCGGGGATCAGGGTAAAGGTGGATGTGATCTCGGTGTTCGTCTTTAGGCTCATGTTGATCAGCCAATAGATCGGGATCAGCAAGAACAGCAGATAAACGGTCATGACAATGGCAGAAGAGCGGGCGCGCATCATTTCGTCTCCGCGTTATCAAGGGTGGTCATCACGGTGTAAAACACCCAAGACACCAGCAAGATCACCAAGAAATACATGATCGAAAACGCCGCCGCCGGCCCAAGGTCGAACTGCCCCACGGCCATTTTGACCAGATCAATCGACAAGAAGGTGGTCGAATTGCCCGGGCCACCGCCGGTGACAACGAAAGGTTCGGTGTAGATCATGAAGCTGTCCATAAAGCGCAACAGCACGGCGATCAGCAAGACGCCTGACATCTTGGGCAGCTCGATAAAGCGAAACACGCTCCACCGGCTGGCTTGGTCGATGCGGGCGGCTTGGTAATAGGCCTGCGGGATTGATTGCAATCCGGCATAGCACAGCAAGGCCACAAGCGAAGTCCAGTGCCAGACATCCATCACGATAATGGTGATCCACGCATCCAGCGCGTCGTTGGTGTAGTTGTAATCAACCCCCAAACTCGCCAAGCCATGCCCCAAAAGGCCAATGTCGACACGGCCAAAGATCTGCCAGATCGTGCCCACCACGTTGAACGGGATCAGCAGCGGCAAGGCCATCAGAACCAGACAGAAACTGGCCCAAAACCCCTTTTTGGGCATGTGCAGCGCGATAAAGATGCCCAAGGGCACCTCTATCGCCAGAATGATGGCTGAAAACAGCACCTGCCGCCCCAAGGCGCTGTGCATCCGGTCAGAGGCGATCATGTCTTCGAACCAGCCAAGGCCATTCCAGAAGAACTCGTTCTCGCCAAAGGTGTCGTTGACCGAATAGTTCACCACCGTCATCAGCGGGATCACGGCAGAAAAGGCCACGATCACCAAGACAGGCAGCACCAAGAACCACGCTTTGTTGTTTTGCGTCTTATCCATCACACGGCCCCCCCGGCTTGGGCCGCAACCCGCCAATCGTCGGCAAAGACGTTGATTTTGTCAGGCGCAAAGACCACGCGGGTCATATCGGCCCCGATCGCCATGCCTTCGGGGGCAATCATGTTGAAAGCTTGGCCGAACAGGTCAGCGCGGATAATCCGGTGGCGGCCCACGTCTTCAACACGGCGCAGGGTGACAGGCAGGCCCGCCCCGCTGGTGAGGCTGCAATATTCCGGGCGAATGCCGATCTGGCTGCGCCCTGCCACGGGCGCGTAGCTGGCCCCTAACGACACTTCGCAGCCATTCAGATGGGCGCGGTTGCCGGTGATCGTGGCCTCCATCAGGTTCATACCCGGAGATCCGATGAAATAGCCGACAAAGGTATGGGCAGGGGTTTCAAACAGCTCTTCGGGCGTGCCGATTTGCACCACACGGCCATCATACATCACCACGACCTTGTCGGCAAAGGTCAGCGCCTCGGTCTGGTCATGGGTGACGTAGATCATCGTATGGCCAAGCTGGCGGTGCAGTTGTTTCAACTGGGTGCGCAATTCCCATTTCATATGGGGGTCAATCACGGTCAGCGGTTCATCAAACAAGATGGCGTTGACGTCTTCGCGCACCATGCCGCGCCCAAGGCTGATCTTTTGCTTGGCATCCGCTGTCAGGCCGCGCGCTTTGCGGTTCAGGCGGTCTTCCATGCCGATCATCTGGGCAATATGGGCGACACGGGCGGCGATATAGGCCGCATCCATGCCACGGTTGCGCAAGGGAAAGGCCAAGTTCTCGCGCACGGTCATGGTGTCGTAGACCACGGGAAACTGGAACACTTGGGCGATGTTGCGCGCGGCGGTTTCCTCATCGGTCACATCACGCGCGCCAAACAACACGCGGCCATGGCTGGGGCGCACAATGCCCGAGATGATGTTCAAAAGCGTTGTCTTGCCACAGCCCGACGACCCCAACAGCGCATAAGCCCCGCCGTCTTGCCAGACATGGTCCATTTCCTTTAGGGCAAAGTCCGCCTCTGCCTGCGGGTTGGGCAGGTAGCTGTGGGCAAGGTTTTTCAGCGTAATCTGTGCCATAGCTTAAGCCCCCACCGCATAGGCCGCAGGGGCCGCAAGCCGGCCCGCAGGGTCAAAGAAATACACATGGCTCGGGTCCAGCCAAAGCTTGACATTTTGCCCCGATGACAGCGCATGCACCCCGTGCACCAGCCCGACCCAGCGGTTGTCGCCGTGGCTGGCGTGCAGGAAGGTTTCCGAACCGGTGATCTCGGTCGCCGTGACATCGCAGGCAAATGACATCGACTGGCCGGAATGGGCGTTCAGGTGCAAATGGTTCGCCCGAAAGCCCGCCCGATAGGGGCCATCGGGAAGTGCTGCCAACAGCCCGTCAGCGGGGGCGTGGGTGTCTGCACCAAAGCTGATCTGGTGGCCCTGCTTCACGCAAGAGACAAAGTTCATCGGCGGTTCACTGAACAAGCGCGCGGTGATGGCATCGGCGGGCTGGCGGTAGACCTGTGGGGTCGGGCCGAATTGGGTGATCCGCCCCTCCCACATCGTGGCGGTGTTTCCACCCAGCAACAGGGCCTCTTCGGGTTCGGTGGTGGCATAGACGAAAATCGCGCCCGACTCTTCAAAGATGCGCGGAATTTCGGCGCGCAATTCCTCGCGCAGTTTATAGTCCAGATTGGCCAAGGGTTCGTCAAGCAAGACAAGCCCCGCCCCTTTGACCAAAGCCCGCGCCAAGGCGCAGCGTTGTTGCTGGCCGCCCGAAAGCTCTAGGGGTTTGCGTTGCAACAAGGGGGTCAGTTTCAGCATCTCGGCGGTGGATCTGACGGCCTTGTCGACCTCTGCCGCAGATTTGCCCATCAACCGCATGGGCGAGGCGATGTTGTCATAGACCGACATGGCGGGATAATTGATGAACTGCTGATAAACCATCGCCACTTTGCGATCTTGCACGCGCTGGCCTGTCACATCGGCCCCGTTCCAATGGATCGACCCGGAACTGGGCACATCCAGCCCCGCCATCAACCGCATCAACGATGTCTTGCCCGCCAACGTAGGCCCGAGCAGCACATTCATCGTGCCTTTTTCCAGCACCAGATCGGTGGGCTGGATATAGACCTGCCCTTTGACAATCCGGCTTGCGGCTTTCAACTCAAGCGCCATGCGATACCCTCTTTTCAGACCAAGACGCCCCCCTTGGCAGGGCCGCATCTGGCGCCATAAAGTCTTGCAGCGCCGCGATTTGCGCTTTTGTCATACGAAGCCCGAGTTTCGTGCGCCGCCAAACGATATCATCCGCTGCGCGGGCGAATTCATGGGCCATTAGCCAGCGCACCTCGACCTCGGTCAGGGTGGCGCCAAAGTCGCGCCCCAGATCCGCGGCAGAGCGCATCCCTTGCAGCATGACAGCGGCCTCAATCCCATAGGCGCGGATCAGGCGGGCGGCCCAATAGGGGGTCAGGTAGGGGTGGGTTTGCTGCAACTCTGCCGTCAGGCGGCCAACATCGCCCGCGGGAAAATCACCGCCCGGCAGGGGCACGCGCGCTGTCCATGCGGGTTTGGCGGCGGGGAAATAGGGGGAAAGCTTGGCAAGCGCCCCTTCGGCCAAGCGCCGATACGTCGTGATCTTGCCGCCGAACACGTTCAGCAAGGGCGGGCCGTTGGCATCAAGGCTTAAAACATAATCGCGCGTGGCCGCGGTGGCCGATTTGGCCCCGTCGTTGTACAGTGGGCGCACGCCGGAATAGGACCACACCACATCGGCGGCGGTGACGGGCTTGGCGAAATATTGGCTGGCAAAGGCGCACAGGTAATCACGTTCTTCATCGCTGCACTGCGGATCGCCGGGGGGGCCTTTGTGGTCTTTGTCAGTGGTGCCGATCAGGGTGAAATCCTGCTCGTAAGGAATGGCGAAAATGATCCGGCCATCTTGCCCTTGAAAGAAATAGCACCGGTCGTGATCGTAAAGCTTTTTGGTGACGATATGCGATCCGCGCACCAACCGCACCCCTTCAGAGGAGTTGATCCGCGCCACGTTGCGGATGATATCCTCCACCCACGGCCCGCCGACATTCACCAAGGCCCGCGCGTGGTGGGTTTGCGCGCCATCTGCGCCTTGCGTGACAATCTGCCACAAATCGCCTTGCCGTTGTGCACTGACAACCCGCGTGCGCGTCAAAATAACCGCGCCCTTGTCCGCCGCATCGCGGGCGTTGAGCGAGACAAGCTTGGAATCTTCGATCCAACAGTCGGAATATTCGTAGGCCCTTTCAAAGCGCGTTTGCAGCGGCTTTCCGGCCGCATCGGCTTTCAGATCAAGGGTGCGCGTGGCGGGCAATATCTTGCGACCCCCCATCGTGTCATACAAAAACAACCCGAGGCGGATCAGCCAAGCGGGCCTGCGCCCCTTCATCCATGGCATAAAAGTAGCAATCAGCCGCCCCGTGGGGGTATCGCCTTCAAAGCGCATGTCGCGGTGATAGGGCAACACAAAGCGCATCGGCCACGAGATATGGGGCATGGCAACCAGCAAGGTTTCACGCTCTTCCAAGGCCTCGCGCACCAAGCGAAACTCGAAATACTCTAGGTACCGCAACCCGCCGTGAAACAGCTTGGTGGACGCAGAAGAGGTCGCCTGCGCCAGATCGCCCTGCTCGGCCAGCACAACCGACAGCCCACGGCCAATAGCATCACGCGCGATGCCGCACCCGTTGATGCCGCCGCCGATGATGAACAGATCAGCCACTGTGGGCTGGTCTAAACTGGCCATGTGCAGTCCCTCCGAACGAGTCGCAGGGGGCACCATTTGAACCCCCTGTGTCAACTATTTTTTTCGGTTTCGCGCCAAAACGCGCAAACCGAACATTTTAGCGCATGTGCAGCATTGGTACAGGGAAGCGGCGATGGCCTTGGGAAAACGTGGAAAAATAACGCCGCACTGCAGAAAAACACCGATTTTGCCTTGGCGCAGCATAAGGGCTTGATCAAAGACGCAACCTGATGGAACATTCGTTTGGCACGGTGTGCGCAAAAGGGAACAGGGTATGGCGTTAAGCTTTCGACAAAGCGAAATTCTGGATATCGCCAAAACCCAAGGGCGGGTGGTTGTCGATGATCTCGCCCAACGCTTTGATGTCACATTGCAAACCATCCGCCGCGATTTGACCGAACTGGCCGACACCGGCTATCTGGACAGGGTGCACGGTGGCGCTGTGCCGCGCACCGGCGTGACCAACCTTGGCTACGACGAACGCCGCCGCCTGAACGAGGGGGCCAAGGCCGCCATCGCGCGGGCCTGTGCGGCGGCGATTCCGGACAACTGCTCCATTATCATCAACCTTGGCACCTCGACCGAGGCTGTGGCGCGCGAATTGCTGCACCACCGCAACCTGACGGTGATCACCAACAACATGAACGTGGCCAACATTCTGGCCGCCAACCCGGGCTGCGATGTCATGGTGGCGGGCGGGGCGCTGCGCCGGTCTGACGGCGGCTTGGTGGGCGAGTTGACGACGCATTTCTTTGAGCAGTTCAAGGTAGACGTTGCCATCATCGGCGCATCGGCCTTGGATGCCGAGGGCGAGTTGCTGGACTATGACTTGGCCGAGGTGCGCGTGGCCAAGGCCATCATTCGCCAAGCGCGCCGCACTTTCTTGGTTTGCGATCATTCCAAACTGGCGCGGACAGCGCCTGTGCGCCTTGCCTCGCTGCGCGAGATATCCGAGGTCTTTACCGACCTACCGCTGCCCAACGATCTGACCCAGCGCTGTCGAGAGTGGCAAACGAAGATAAACTTGCCATGACAGCGCACAAACAGTCCGTTGATGTCGTGGGAATGGCATGAAACCGCACAATAACGCCGCTTGGGCGCTGATGATTCCGGCCGGTGTGGTGATGATCTTTGTTGCTGTTTTGCCGATGCTTGCCGTTTTGAACTATTCGTTTCACGACATCTTCAGTCTGGACAAAGTGCTGTGGGTGGGAACCGACTGGTATAAGCTGATCGTAACGGCTCCGCGCTTTTGGGCCAGCCTTGGGCGAAGTGCGTTGTTTTCCACCTTGGCGATTTCCATCCAACTGCCCTTGGGGATCGCCACTGCCTTGATGCTGCGCAAGATGCAGCCCGTCTGGGCGACGGTGATGTTGATGTGTTTGTCCATACCCTTGGTCGTACCGACAAATATGATCGCCGGTCTTTGGCTTGCACTCCTCCGGCCCGAGGGGTTGGGCGGCCAAATCCTCAGCGCACTTCATCTGTATCTGGATTATAAATTCACCGCCGTACACACTTGGGCCCTGATCTTGCTGGTCGATACGTGGCATTGGTTGGGGCTGGTTGTGGTGCTGGCTTATGCCGGCCTGTCTTCAATCCAGCCGGCCTATTATCAGGCGGCTGCGGTCGACAGCGCCTCACGCTGGGCCGTGTTTCGCTGGATCGAATTGCCCCAGATTTCCGGTGCTTTGTGGATCGTGATGCTTTTGCGGCTGGTCGACAGTTTTATGATTTACACCGAGGTCATGACGATTAACGCAGGTGGTCCCAATGATGCGACAACATTCCTGTCATTGGAATTGGGCGAGGAGATCAAGGCCTACAGTTACGGCACGGCCGCGGCACGGGCGATGGTGGATTTTGTTTTTGTGCTGACGCTGGTGTGGGTCTTTGTGAAACTGCGCGAGGTCGGGAAACAGGCCGCAGGAGATATCCCATGACGCGCGCTGGCCTATTGCGCTTGGCTGGCTGTATTGCCTTGGCGGGATTTGTGGTATTGCCCTTGGTGCAGGCTATGGCGTTAAGTTTAACCGCCACACTGGGGGCAGAAGGGGTCCCTGTCGGCAGTTTTGGCCTATATAACTATATTAACATTATTCAGAGGCCGGACCTGCGCGCCTCAATCGGAAATTCTGTGACCTATGTGTCCTTGAACGTGGTGTTCTGTCTGATTGCCGGTTTGCCCGCCGCTTACGGCTTGGCGCGATTTCGTTTTGTGGGCGACAGGCATTTCTTGATGTTCCTGCTGGCCTTTCGTGTCACTCCCCCCGTGGTTTTGTCCCTGCCCATTTTTATATTGTTTGCGCGGGTCGGGATGATCAATTCGCCGGTTGGAATCGCCCTGGTGCATTGCGTGTTCAACCTGCCGATTGCAATCTGGATACTTGAAAGCTTCATTGCAGCCATACCCCGATCCTTTGATGAAATGGCTTTTATCGACGGCCACAGTCGCTCGGGTTTTTTTGTACGCTTCCTCATCCCTGCTATTGCTCCTGGCGTTGCAGTGGCAGCATTCTTTTGCTTTATTTTTTCGTGGGTTGAAGTTGTCTTTGCCCGAATATTAACCGTAAGTGCTGGAAAACCTATCACCCAAGCCATAACGGCGCTTTTCACCTTTCAAACAGATTGGGGCCTTGTTATGGCCATGACCGTGTTTTCGCTGGTGCCAGGCGTTTTGATGATTTTCTTGGTGCGCAATCACATCGCAAGAGGGTTTGTGATCCGCACTTAAGCGGAAATGTTTTTCGTTTCTATGCATCCGGTAGGGGTGGCCCTGCTTGTCTGAACAGATCCTAGTACTTTTCGTTCAACGCTTTGGCGTAAACTTCCGCGTAAAGCATAGCAATACGCCGCGAATTGAAAAGGGCTTGGGCCCGCAGGCGGGCGGCATGGCCAAGCGCGTGATTTCGCGCACCATCTTCCATGACCCAGTGGATCGCTTCGGCAAGCGAAATCGGATCAAACCGGGCGGCAAGCTTGCCAGTCTCGTCGTCGGCGATGATCTCTGCCGGTCCGCCCCCTGCAAAGGCAACAACAGGTGTGCCGCAGGCCTGAGCCTCTGCTGCGGTATTCCCGAAGGCCTCTTGGCGTGACGGGATCACAAACACGTCCGCCGCCGCGTAAAGCCTGCGCAATGTTTCAGTCTGTTCCACATGTCCGAAAAAATGCACCTCAAACTCTGTCTCGATGGGCGTGCGGAAGCTTTGCGCACCGAAGATGACCAGTTCAAACGAGGCCAGCGGCGTTCCTTCAACAGCTTTGCGCAGCGCAGCCAGGCCATCCATCAGCAGATCTGCTCCTTTACGCGAATCGCTCGTGGCCGAAACGGCACCGAACAAGATCAGCGGGCGATCTGTAGGCAGGCCGAGCAAGCGGCGGCTCTCATCGCGATCAGCGGGGGAAAAGCTGTCAAGATCGATTGGATTGGGAATGACGTGGACGGGCCAGTGCGCCATCAGCGCGCTCGCTTTGACGCAATCAGCCATCCACTGCGTCGTACAAACGACATGCATAGGCCTGCGCCAGGCCCGTTTCTTGCGCCGCCAGACCCATCGGTTTACGTCAAAGCCGCTCTCGCCGGCCTCGCGGCTGTCGCGACTATAGCCAAGGATGAAGCGACGGTCATGGCTATCACGTTCGCCCGGCTTGGGGGGGGCGACGTAATGCTCTGCCCCACAAAATGGCCATTGGTCAGCCATGCGCCAGACAATCGCCCCACGCAGACGCCCGATTTCTTCAATCGACAGCGTATCGGCGGCGATCCAATGCAGGTTGACAATCTCGTTGGCATCTTCACGCAGGCGGTTAAGCGTCTTGATAAGACCGTGACTGACACATGCAATGGAATGCAATGTCTGATTGGTTGTTCGGAATCGGAAAAAAATGACGCGGTGCAGGGCGCGGCGTAGAATTCGACGCGCCATCGAGATCGGTTTGGACCAAGGATCATAGGTGCTGGCGATGACAGTGAGGTCGTCTGTGAGTTTCTTATCGACCAAAAACCGCGATGACAGACCCAGCGCCTCGCCGTGATCCACCAAGGCGCGGTGCACCCTATAGGACGCTCGTGCCGCACCGCCGACGCTGTCTGATGCACCAACATGCAGAACTTTGATCATCACCTCAACCTCATGCGTTGGAACAGCCTCACCCATTGCACGAAGCCATTCAAGAAATTGCGGCTATAATCAAGCAGGCAAGTGTGCAGACATCGTCGTTTAGCCGGTTTGTTGGAAGTTTTTTGCCTTTGCCTCCACCAGTTGGTCAGTTTGAGTGGCCTCGATGGTGACTAATGTAGATCATCGACAAATTGGGCGCCGTGGTGGTCTTAAGAGGCAATGCGCCCTCAAAGCATTGTGGACAAGTGCGGGACGGGATGATGCCGCCGTCGACAATCGGGTGGCAAGCTTCAAACTGATTACAGGCCCTCACCGGATCAAGCGACAATTCTTCGCCACTAGCTTAACAACTTGAATCCCTAACAGAACTAGAGTGGTCGATCCGCCGCCCACAATCAAGCAGGACTGTAAAGCCCCTCGTAATGCGGCATGAGGGTTTCGGTTTCGAACAAAGACGATACGCTTGTCCCGTTCCAGATGTTCAAGATCGCTTGGGCGAACATCGGGGCTGTGGGAACCGTGCGGATGTTCGCGGCCGCTTTGACCAAGGCGGTAGGTTCGATCGAGTCTGTGATGACCAGCGATTTCATCACCGACTTTTGCACGCGTTCGATCGCGGGCCCCGACAGAACGCCGTGGGTGATATAGGCGTGAACCTCGACCGCGCCGTTTTCGATCAGCACCTCGGCAGCCTTGCACAGGGTGCCTGCCGTGTCGCAGATATCGTCGACAATGATGCAGGTTTTGCCGGTGACATTGCCGATCACCGTCATTTCCGCCACTTCGCCCGCTTTTTCGCGCCGTTTGTCGACGATGGCCAAAGGCGCGCCGATGCGCTTTGCCAATTCACGCGCCCGCGCCACACCGCCCACGTCAGGCGAGATCACCATCAAGTCGTCCATCCGGCCCTTGAAGTGATGCGCGATATCCAGCGCGAAGACGGGGCTGGCGTACAGATTGTCGACTGGGCAGTCGAAAAATCCCTGAATTTGGGCTGCGTGCAAATCAAGCGTCAAAACCCGGTCAACGCCGGATTGGGCGATCAGATTGGCGACCAGTTTGGCGCTGATGGGGGTGCGGGCCTTGGCGCGGCGGTCTTGTCGGGCGTAGCCGAAATAGGGGATGACGGCAGTGATGCGGCTGGCAGAAGATCTGCGCAGCGCATCAGCCATGATCAACAGTTCCATCAAGTTGTCATTGGCGGGGTTAGAGGTGGGCTGGATGATATACATATCCTCGCCGCGCACGTTTTCGAACACCTCGACAAAGATTTCCTGATCGTTGAACCGTTCCACCCTTGCATCCACAAGGTTCACCGTACCGCCCCGATGTATCGACATGCGCCGGGCTATGGCGCGGGCAAGGCTAAGGTTGGCATTGCCAGCGATCAGTTTCGGCTCGTTCAGGGTGGGCATGGGAACCTCGATCAGGGTGTTCATGGGTCAGCCGGCGGTGCGGCCTGCGGTGGGGAAGGTGCGCGCAGGTTGATAGGTCTTGAAGCTGGACAAGTCCTGCGCGTTGCATTCGACATGCCATTGGCTGCCCGGCACCACGGCAGCGGCGACGGGGAAACGACGGGCGAAATCGTCTGTGGCGTCACAGGTTTCCATGGCGATGGTCGCCAATCCGGCCACGACACCACCTTGGCGTTCCACCAGTTGGATGGCAGCTTCCATTGTGCCGCCGGTTTGTATCCACTGGTCAGCAAGCAACACGCGCGTGCCCTTGGCAAAAGCAGGCAGGCGCATTTCCATGTCTTGGGTCTTGCCCGAGTAGTTGGTGAAGCTGACGCGGTCTGTGTCAACGCATAGCTTACCCGCCTTGCGTACCGGCAAAAACCCCTTGCCCGTGCGCGCGGCCAAACCAGCGCCCAGAACAAACCCCATGGCATCGCACCCACCAACCACATCAAACGCGACACCGGCAAGGTCGGCGATCAAATCGTCCAGCAGATCCTGAAATGCGGCCGCGTTGATATAAATCGATGTCGGGTCAAGCCATGCGAATTTCGGGCCCTTGGTGTTGGGCGACATCAGGGAAAGATACCAGCGGTTGTCCCGTGGGCCTTTGGGATCGGTCATTTCGGTGCTCCATATGCGCGGCAAAGGTCAAGCAGCGCGGACAGCCGCGCCGGGTCGATGTTGTAAAA
The DNA here is from genome assembly GCA_947449875.1 of Paracoccaceae bacterium. Classification (GTDB taxonomy): domain Bacteria; phylum Pseudomonadota; class Alphaproteobacteria; order Rhodobacterales; family Rhodobacteraceae; genus Stagnihabitans. Next base: position 106 of record CANFSY010000018.1, on the reverse strand, counting down.
ATCGCCGGTCCGGTTGATCCCGGTGGCGACAAGAAAACAGTCCACATCCGCCGCATAGTGCGCGGCATTGTCGGGCGTTATGCCCGAGGCGATGGCGAGCGGGGCT
>CANFSY010000017.1 GCA_947449875.1 Paracoccaceae bacterium | reverse complement strand
TGATAGGTGCAGCGTCAGTCGCAACGCTGCGCACGATTGGCGCCCAAGATGCGGCAGGATCCCGCCAAGCGCAATCCCCTTGGGGCTGCGGGTATCGGCGGGATCCTACCGCCTTTCGCGCGCGCACACGTTAAGTTTTTTGACCTTTCGCACCGCTTTGGCGTATAACGACCACTCATACAGGGGTGCGCCGTGCTGCGTTTGATCGTGTCGTTTTTCGGGGCCATCTTCTCGATGGTCACGCTAGGGTTACTCTTTGCCGCGCTGACGGTGGGGGGGATATTCTCGATCTACAGCCGCGATTTGCCCAGCCATGAAAGCTTGGCCCAATATGCGCCGCCCACGATCAGCCGGATTTATTCGGCTGAAGGCAAGCTGATGGACGAATTCGCCACCGAACGCCGCCTGTTCGTGCCGGTCAGCGACATTCCCGTCCTTGTCAAAGACGCTTTCATCTCGGCCGAGGATAAGCATTTTTACACCCATGCGGGCTATGATGTGCAAGGCATGCTCGCCGCCGCCTATCAGGCGATCAAATCGCGCGGCCAGAACACGCGGGGGGCTTCGACCATCACCCAGCAGGTGACCAAGAATTTCCTGTTGTCGGGCGACAGGACCGTGGCGCGCAAGATCAAGGAAATCATTCTGGCGACACGGCTGGAACAGACCCTCTCTAAGGACCGCATTCTGGAACTGTATCTCAACGAGATTTTCCTTGGCCAAAACTCTTACGGCGTGGCCGCCGCAGCCCAAACCTATTTCAACAAAACCCTTGACGAGCTGACCCCCGCCGAGGCGGCAACCCTTGCCTCTTTCCCCAAAGCGCCGTCCGAATTTCACCCTGTGCGCGCCAAAGACCGCCTTGTCGAACGGCGCAATTATGTGCTGCATGAAATGGTGCAGAACGGCTATCTTGACCCCGCTGTTGGCAAATCTGCCGCAGCCGAACCCTTGCGCACGGTGCAGGGCGGTGAAATTCCCACCTTCCGCACCGACATGCCGCCGCGCGACTATTTCACCGACGAGATTCGCCGCCAACTGTCAGGTACCTTTGGCGAGAACGAGTTTTTCTCGGGCGGTCTGTCGATTCGTGCCACCGAAGACCCGCAGATGCAAAAGATCGCCGCCAAGGCCCTGCGCGACGGGCTGGAAAGCTATGACCGCGATCAGGGCCTGTGGCGCGGCACGGGCAAGACCCTACCCGCTGACGCGCTGACGTCTGACGCATGGCGCGCCGCCCTTGCCGATGTGGCCGGCCTGCCGCGCGATGTGGAAAGCTGGCGGGCCGCTGTTGTGCTGGCTGTGGGGAAATCGACCGCCAGTGTGGGCATCGAAGGCGAAGACGCAACCGCCGACATTCCGGCCAAAGACGTTACATGGGCGCGCAAGCGCCTTGCCGATGGCACTTTGGGGCGCAAGGCCAAGGTGCCCGCCGATCTGGTGGCTGTGGGCGATGTTGTCATGGTGCGCCCCGAGCTTGGCCCCGACGGTGCGCTTGACCACTGGTCGCTGCGCCAAGTGCCAGAGGTGCAGGGTGGCTTTATGGCGATGGATGTGAACACAGGCCGTGTCATGGCCATGCAGGGCGGCTTTTCCTATCAGGATTCGGTCTTTAACCGCGCCACGCAGGCGGCGCGCCAACCCGGATCGTCCTTCAAGCCCTTTGTCTACGCCGCAGCCCTTGACCAGCGCTTTACCCCCGCGACGCTGGTGGTGGATGCCCCCATCATGGTCAACACCCCGCAAGGCCTGTGGACGCCCAAGAACAGCCACGACAAATACTTTGGCCCCGCCCCCCTGCGCACGGGGATCGAGCAAAGCCGCAACCTGATGACGATCCGCATTGCCCAAGAGGTCGGCATGGATACGATTGCAGGCTATGCCGAACGCTTCGGGGTTTATGACCATTTGCAACCCTTGCTGGCCAATTCCTTGGGCGCGCAGGAAACCACCTTGTTCAAGATGGTCGCCGCCTATGCCATGTTCGCCAATGGCGGCGAACGGGTCGAGCCGACTTTGGTTGACCGCGTGCAAGACCGCTACGGCGCCACGATCTATCGCCACGACGCGCGCGATTGTGTCAACTGTGGCATCGACAGCCTGCCGCAGGGCGAGGGGCTGACCCTCACCACCAACCGCGAGCGGGTGATGAACGCCATAACCGCCTATCAGTTGACCTCGATGATGGAGGGGGTGATCCAGCGCGGCACGGCAACGGGTGTTCATCTGCCCGTGCCCGTGGCCGGCAAGACGGGCACGACCAACGATGCCAAGGATGTGTGGTTCATCGGCTTCACCTCGAACGTGGTGGCGGGTTGTTACATGGGGTTTGACAACCCGCGCAGCCTTGGGTCCAAGGCCTTTGGCGGCACGCTGTGTGTTCCGGTGTTTCAGGCCTTTATGCAAGAGGCCGTCAAACGCTTTGGCGGGAGTGAGTTCAATGTACCGCCGGGCGGGCATTTTGTGAACATCGACCGCTACACAGGCGAGCATTTGGCCGATGATGCCAGCGGTGCCAATGTGCAGGCCGAATATTTCCGCGATGGTGGCGATCTGGTCTTTGGCGCAGGTGCCACGGTGGACGGCGGCTTTGCCATGGGGCAAGACTTGCCGCTTTTTGCGCCCGGCGAAACCTCGGACCTCGCGCAGCAAGATCAAACCGACCCCTCCGCCCCGCCATCGGAAGCCCCGCCTGTGGTCGCCCCGCCCGAGGGGACAGACGGCAAAGCCGCCTTTGGCAGCGTCAGTTCCGGCGGGCTTTACTAAGCCGCATCTTCAAAACCCCATGTCGCGGCTTGCCCCTCGCGCCGTCTGTCGCTAAATCCGGCGCAACGCCGCAATCGGGAAGGTCTTTCATGCGCTCTGAAACCCAAAATCATGTCGACGCGATCAAAAAGTCGCTGACGCTCTTGGGGCAGCGGATGGATATCGAAACCGCCCCGCACCGGATGGAGGAATTCAACGCCCTGATCGAAAACCCCGATCTGTGGAACGACCCCGCCAAGGCGCAAAAGCTGATGCGTGAACGCCAAGGGTTGATTGACGCGAAATCCACCTATGATCTGATCTCCTCTGGCCTGCGCGACAATGTCGAGCTGATCGAGATGGGCGAGGCCGAAGCCGATGCCGAGATTGTGGGCGAAGCCGAAGCCGCCCTAAAGGCGCTGACAGAGCTTGCCGCCCAAAAAGAGCTTGAAGCGCTGCTGGACGGCGAAGCCGATGGCAACGACACCTTCTTGGAAATCAACGCCGGTGCGGGCGGGACCGAAAGCTGTGACTGGGCGTCAATCCTCTCACGCATGTATGTGCGGTGGGCCGAGAAAAAGGGCTATACGGTCGAGATGCAGTCCGAAACGGCGGGCGAAGAGGCGGGGATACGGTCTGTCAGTTATAAGATCAGCGGCAAGAATGCCTATGGCTGGCTAAAATCGGAAGCCGGTGTTCACCGTCTGGTGCGCATCAGCCCCTTTGATTCGGCAGCACGGCGGCACACCTCGTTCAGTTCGGTCTGGGTCTATCCGGTGGTGGATGACAATATCGAAATCGAGGTGCAGGATAAAGACATCCGCATCGACACCTATCGCTCATCAGGCGCGGGTGGGCAGCACGTCAACAAGACCGACTCGGCTGTGCGCATCACCCACTTTCCCAGCGGCATTGTGGTGACATCCTCGCTGAAATCGCAGCACCAGAACCGCGATATCGCCATGCAGGCGCTGAAATCGCGCCTGTACCAACAAGAGCTTGATAAGCGCAACGCCGCGATCCTTGAGGCGCATGAAAGCAAGGGCGAGGCGGGCTGGGGCAACCAGATCCGCTCGTATGTTTTGCAGCCCTATCAGATGGTCAAAGACCTGCGCACGGGGGTGGAAACCAGCGACACCCAAGGCGTGCTGGACGGCGACCTAGACCGCTTTATGGCCGCGACCTTGGCCAAAGACGTGTCAGGCAAAAGCCGCGCCGATGCGATGGGCGAAGACTAATCCCGCCGGATCAGGCCAAAGGCTGACACGGCGGCGGCTGTCACCGCCAGCACTGCACAAGTTGCGGCGATATGGCCAAAGGCCAGACTGCTTGCCGCTTCATGCGCCCCTGACGCTTGCGCCAGCCCAAAGCCGGGCATCGCGGCGCTGAGTGGCCCGTAAGACCACACCGCAATCCGCCCCATCAGCGCCACCGCAATCAACCCCGCCGCACGTGCCGTGGCATTGTTGATGCCTGACGCGGCCCCCTGATCACTTTCCGGCGCTGCCGCCATCACACAAGCGGTCAGCGGCCCCACCACCAAAGCCAGCCCCAACCCTGTGATCAGGCAAAAGGGTGCTGTCAGGTGCCAGAAATCTTGCGCGGGGGCAAAGTAGGCGATCAGCCCGTAAGCGCAGGCCACCATCAAGCTGCCCACCGTCAAAGGCCAACCGAACCCCACCCGTTCGGCCAAGCGCCCCGCACGGCCCGACAGCGTGGCGATGCAGATCGAGATCGGCAAGAACGCCGCCGTCACCCCCAAGGGGCTGATATGCCAGACCGAAATCGCCGTCATCGGCAGATAAAAACTGACCCCGTTCAGTCCGATATACAGCAGCAACGTGGCCAGATTGACCGCGCTAAAGGCGCGGTTGGCAAACAGATCTAGCCGGATCATCGGCGCGGGCAGGCGCTTTTCCACCCAAAGAAAGGCCAGCCCCGCTGCAAGGGCCAGAACACCCGCAGGCAGGGCCAAGGCCTGGCCCTCGGTCAGGGCCACGGCCGTCGCCCCCAAACCCAGCGTGGCCAGCACCGCCCCCCACAGATCCACCGGCGTGCCCGGACGCCCCGCATCCGGTACGGCATGGCGCGCCAAAAGCCACAGCGCGCCTGCGCCAAGCGGCAGGTTCATCGCAAAAATCACCCGCCACACCTCGGGCCCGCCCATGGTCAGCACCAGCCCGCCCAAGATCGGCCCGCCCGCCGTGGTGGCGGTTGACGCCGCCGCCCAAAGCCCCAGCGCGCGGCCCCGATCAGCCCTGCCATAGGCGCGCGATACGATGGTCATCGACCCGGGCACCATAAACGCCGCGCCCAAGCCTTGCAGCACCCGCGCGGCAATCATCAACGGCATCGAAGGCGCCACCGCGCACAGCAACGACGCCGCCATAAACGCCAAAATCCCGCCCTGAAACACCCGCACCACGCCAAAGCGGTCTGACATGGCCCCGCCCACCAGCACCAACGCGGTGACAGCAAGCAAATACCCCGCCTGCACCCATTCTGCCCGCGCCAAAGACCCGCCCAAACTGGCGCGGATCGCGGGGAGGGCGATGGCTGTCACCGACGAATCGATAAACCCCATGGCCGAGGCCATGACGGCTGCTGCCAGAAGATAACCGGGTCTGCTGCGGCAAATGGGGGAAGGAGGTGTCATGGCGCGACTGTTGCGCACAAGGCTTGCGGGCGTCTAGGCGTTTCGCGACCTGCCCCAGACGGGTTTGATCGCATCCCTGACCCGAAAAAGCGCAGGCACCGCCAAGCGGTGCCCACAGGGTCTTTAAGACGACGCGCCGTTGCCGTCGTAGCCTGCCGTCGGCGCAGGCAGCGCCGTGCGGGTGGCCGCCAGCGGATCATCTTGCCGCTGGACCGAGCCTTCGAAATGCGCGCCCGATTCGATGGCGATGGTCTTGTGGATGATGTCGCCCTCGACCCGCGCGGTCGAGGTCAGGCGCACCTTCAGCCCCCGCACCCGCCCGATCACCCGACCGTTGATCACAATGTCATCCGCCACAATTTCGCCCCGAATCGTGGCTGTTTCTGCCACGATCAACATATGGGCGCGGATGTCACCTTCAATCAGGCCTTCAATCTGGATGTCGCCGGTGGTTTTCAAATCGCCCACAACCGTCAGGTCCGTCGACAAGATCGAGGTGCCCGCTTTGCCTTTCGGCGGCATAGGTGCGTAGTCTGCCACGGGCTTACTTAGCGCCGTTTCTGTCACTTTGGGCTTTTCCGCTTCGCCCGACTTCGCGCTTGTTTCATTGATGCGGCTTTTAGAAAACATCGTTCGCTGCCCTTATGAAAGTCATCGGGTTCACGGCCTTGCCGCTAAGCCGAACCTCGTAATGTAAGTGTGTGCCGGTGGATCGGCCAGAATTGCCCATATCACCAATTTTTTCGCCACGCGATATCTTTTGGCCGACCGCCACATCAATTTGCGACAAATGACCGAAGCGGGTTTCGATGCCTTGAACATGGCGGATCTTGATCAGCCGCCCATAGCCGTTCTCCCATCCCGCATAGGTCACAGTGCCGTCAGCGGTGGCATATACGGGCGAGCCGTAATCCCCCGCCAAATCCTGCCCCTCATGCATCCGCGCCGACCCGTTGATCGGATCCTTGCGCCCCCCAAAGCCTGACGTGAAGCGGTACCGCGTGTGCAAGGGCAGGCCAAAGGGCACCTTGTAAGCTGCGAGGCGGTAGATGTTGAGCGTGTCTAAGCCCTGCAAAATCGCATTGGCGCGCCGTTCGTCGGGGTCAGACGGGCGGTCCGAGGTGGAAAAGGAAATGGGGGACAAGGGCCCGCCTTGACCAGAATACCCCGATTTCACCGAGGCCAACAGATCGTCTGGGTTCAATCCGGCGGCGGTGAACATTTTGTTCAAGGGCGCGACCGAGACGGTGAGTGCCTCTTCAAGCTTGCCAAAGATGATGGCATTGCGTGATTCCATCTGCAGTTTTTGTTTGGCAACGGCGGCGGTCTTGGCCTGTTCGGCGGCGACCCGCGCCACTTCGGCGTCGCGGTCTTTGGCGGTATCGGTCAGTGCATTTGCCATCAGGCCCAAGGTCTTGGCCATATCGCGGGCGCCGGATTTATCGCTATGGGACGAACCGGTTTGTCGGGTGTTTGTGGCCTCGGCTTTGGCCAGATCGGTGCGAGCCTCGTCGCGTTCCTGAATGGTGCGGCGCAGGGTGGATTGGATCACGTCGATCCCTGTCTCAAGCTCGCGCAAGCGGGTTTCAGACGCCAAGAGCCGCTCTTGCATGGCAGAAACTTGGCCAAGCGCAAGGTTGAACCGCTCTTGCGCCCCCGCGGCTTCGGCCACGCGCAGGTCGCGGTCGTCGGAAAGATCGTTCAGACGCTGCTCGAACAGGGTGGTTTGGCGTTGCACCTGCTCGCGCGAGGATCCGGCATTGATGAAATCCATCAGCAAGATCGCCGAGGCCAGAATGGTCCAGCCCAAGGTCACAAATCCCACCGCCGCCCCCAAAGCTTGGGTCAGGGGCCGCAGACGCACAAAGCGGGTCGTGGCATCAGATTTCAAGAACAGCCGCTGTTCGGGAAACCACGGCGTCAAAGCGGCGTCGATCCGGTGGGACAACCTTAAGAACATGGCTTGGGTCCGTTCTGGGACAGGGGTTTTCATCGCCCAGAACGGGCTTCGGTCTGGGTAGCCAGCGCATCCCAACCTTTCAACCGCTTTGATCGGGCCAGCCGCCCTCTTTGCGGGAATCCGCCGCTATGCGCCCAGGTCGTCTGCGTCGTCGTCTTGCGCTTGCGTTAAGGGCCAATAAAAATCGGGGGGAATTCCGGCCTCGGCGCGCTTTTCTTCGTTGAAGGGCGGCTTGAGCAGCCCGTGGAAATAGCGCCGCACAAGGGTGTGAAATGCCTCTTTCGGATCAAGCCCGTCGCGGCCACATAACCAGTTGAACCATTTTGACCCATAGGCGACATGCGCCACCTCTTCGGCGTAAATCACCTGCAAAGCGGCCAAAGCTTGCGCGTTGCCGGCCTTTTCAAACAGCGCGATCATCCCCGGTGTGACATCTAAGCCCCGCGCCTCTAGCACCATGGGCACCACGGCCAAGCGGCCCAAGAAATCCGCGGCCGTGTCTTCGGCGGCGCGCCACATGCCGGCATGGGCGGGCAAAGCCCCGTAAAAACTGCCCATGCTTTCAAGGCAATCGCAGATCAGGTTAAAGTGCTTGGATTCGTCATCTGCCGCTTTGACCCAGTCGTCGTAATAGCCCAAGGGCATTGGGGTGGCTGCAAAGCGGGCGATCAGATCCCAGTGCAGATCCACCGCGTTCAGCTCGATATGGCCGATCGCATGCAACATGGCGATCCGCCCCAAGGCGCTGGTAGGCCTGCGGCGGGGCACATCGCGCGGCGAAAGCAGGTCGGGCTTGTCGGGTCGGGCGGGTTGGGGGGGCGGTACGGCCGCCCCAATCGCCAAGGGCTGGCCTGCCGCACGCGCGGCAAACCAAGCGGCCGCATGGGTGCGCGACAGCGCCGTCTTGGCGCGACCATCGGCGGTGTTCAGCACCTCGACCGCCATGTCGGACAGGGTTTTGGTCATGGGCCCTTCTTTCTGGATGGCGGGCTTTTAGCCTTTCAGATGGGCCAAAACTTCGGCAGCGTGGCCTTTGACCTTATCGACTTTCCAGATATGCGCGATTTTTCCGGCCCCGTCGATCAAGAAGGTGCTGCGCAGCACGCCCTGCACCAGTTTGCCAAAAAACAGCTTTTCGCCAAAGGCCCCCCACGCTTCCATCATCTGGCTGTCTTTGTCGGACAAAAGCGCCATGCCAAGGCCCATTTTGGCTGCAAACTTGTCATGCTTGGCCGCGCTGTCTTTTGACAGGCCCAAGACCACCACGCCAAGGGCTGCAAATTCGGGCAAAAGGGCGTTGAAATCCATCACCTCGTTGGTGCACGTGGGCGTGCCATCGGCCCCGTAGGTGAACAAAACCACAGGCGCAGGGCGTAGGCTTGACAGGGTTACAGACGCCCCGCCATCGCGGGGCAGGGTGAAATCCGGGGCCATTTGGCCGATGGTTACTGCAGAGGTCATGGGCGGCTCCTTGCCTTGTGCGCGAAGTTATCTTGGCGATCTAGTTGCTTTTCGTCAAAGATAAAGGCATCGGCTGCGCATGGGATCGGTGAGGCAGGCATGACAGGGGCAGGGCAGGGCGGCGAGGCGGGGCAAAAGCCGCAAGCGCCGGTGACACAGCCGGATTTGCCCCTGCACCCCCCTGCGGCGCGCAGCCGCTTTGCCCGCAAACCCCGCCCCAAGCGGGTGCGCCGTCACCGGAGCGGGCTTTGGGGGCGGATGGTTTTCCTAGCTCTGATCTTCGCCCTTGGCGCGCTGACGCTGCAAATCTTGGGCCGCACCCTACCTATGCCCGTCTGGGTCGTGGCCGAGGTCGAGGCGCGGTTGAACCGCATGGCGGGCGATGTGCTTCCGGGGGGGGCTTTGTCGCTGGGCGGCATCGATGTGACCTTGGGCGAGGATTGGGTGCCTCATCTGGTGCTGGACGATCTGCGCCTGTTGCAGGCTGATGGGCAGACCTTGTTGGCTCTGCCCGAAACCTATCTAAGCCTTGATCTTTCCGGCCTGCCGCATGGCCAGATTCGTGCCAAAAGTCTGCGCATCGTCGGCGCGCGTATCGATCTGCGCCGCGACGCCCAAGGCAATTTGCTTTTGGATATGGCAAAGGGTCCGGGGCCTAAGATTGACAGCCTTGCGGCTGTCTTTGCCAGCCTTGACCATGCCTTTGCATTGCCCGCGCTCAGCCATTTGACCCGCGTGCAGATCGAAGGTCTTACCCTTAGCCTGACCGACCTGCGCGCCGGTCGCACGTGGCAGGTGGGCGATGGATTGCTGTCGATTGAAAACCGCGAGGCCGAGATTGCCGCCCAATTGAGCCTGTCTTTGGTCGCAGGCGGTTCTGCCCCGACCCGTGCCGTGGTCACCGCCATTGCCGCCAAGGGCGCGCCCTCGGCCCGTGTGTCGGTGCAGGTCGAAAATGTCGCGGCCAAGGATCTGGCGGCGCAAACGCCTGTGCTGGGATGGCTTGGGGTGCTGGACGCGCCGATCTCGGGGCGTTTGGCGGCCCAGTTGGATCAAGACGGGATCGCAGCCCTTGACGGGCGGCTCGAGATTGGCGCAGGCGTTTTACAACCCGCGCCCATGGCCACCCCGATTGATTTTGACCGCGCCAGCCTTGGGCTGGGCTATGATCCGGGCGCGGGGCGCATTTTGCTCACCGACCTGTCGGTACAAAGCCGCACACTGCGGGTGACCACCAAGGGGCAAGCCTATCTGGTTGACGCCAAAGGCCAAAAGATCACCGGCGCGCTGTCAGGCCGCATTCCGGCAGCCTTTTTGGGGCAGATCGAGGTTTCTGACCTTGCGGTCGACCCTGCGGGCCTGTTTGCAGCGCCTGTCACCTTTCACCAAGGGGCGGTGGATGTGCGGTTACGGCTTGACCCGTTCACGCTCGACATCGGCCAGTTGACGCTGAACGAAGGGGGCGAGCATCTGGGCCTGTCGGGGCAGATCACCACTGATCCGGCAGGGTGGCGCGTGGCGCTGGATCTGACGCTGAACCAGATTTCGCGCGACAGGCTTTTGGCGCTGTGGCCTTTGCGGTTGGTGACGGGCACGCGCAACTGGGTTGACACCAACATTCGCAACGCCGACCTGTCTGGCCTGCGCGCCAGCGTGCGTCTGGTGCCAGGGCAAGAGCCCAAGGCCGAGCTGTCCTATGGCTTTTCGGGCGCAGATCTGCAGATCATGCCCAAAATGCCCCCGATCACAAAGGCCGACGGCTATGCCACGATTCAAGGCAAATCCTATACGCTGGTCATGTCAAAGGGCAGCGTCACCCCGCCGCAGGGCGGTGTGCTGGATGTGGCGGGCACGGTGTTTTCGGTGCCCGACATCACCTTAAAGCCCGCCGTGGCCCATATTGATTTAGACATGTCCGGCGCTTTGACCGCAGTCTTGTCTTTGATGGATCAACCGCCGTTCTTCTACCTGCAAAAGGCCGGTGAACCGGTCGATTTGGGGCAAGGCCGCGCCCGTGTGACCGCACAGGTGAGCTTTCCCATGAAAGGGCGGGTGATGCCTTGGGATGTCAGCTTTCAGGTGGCGGCCAAGGTGGCCGATTTTGCCTCGGATGTTTTGATCAAGGGGCATCATCTGACCTCGCCGCTTTTGACCGTTGCTGCGACCCCCAAGGGGTTGAGCATTTCAGGCAAGGGGTTAATCGGCAAAGTGCCCTTTGACGGGCGCTTTGTGCAAGACCTGCCTGAAACCGCACCGACCCCGCAGGAACAAGCCCTGCAAGACGGGCTGACCGAGGGCATCCCCATCGCTCCCGCCCCCCGTCCGGTGCCAGCGGCCCAAATCACAGGCAAAGTGACCCTGTCGCAAGCGGCGGTGGCTGAATTCGCCCTTGGCCTGCCCGACCGGATGGTATCAGGCGCGGCCGAGGCGGAGGTGACGCTGGACCTGCCCAAAGGCCAGCCGCCGGTGTTAACGCTGCGCTCTGATCTGGCGGGGATGACGCTGGCCATTCCTGAACTGGGATGGTCCAAGCCTGCCTCTCAAAGCGGGCGGCTGGACGCAGATATCCGCCTTGGGGCGCAGCCCGAGGTGACGCGCTTGGCCTTGTCGGGGGCGCAATTGACCGCCAAGGGCGCGGTGCTGCTGAACCCTGATGGCACGCTGAACGTCGCGCGGTTTGATACGGTGTCTATCGCCCCATGGCTGCAAGGTGCTGTCGAGATTGCAGGCCAAGGCCCCGGTCGGCCTGTGACTTTGGCGATGACCTCAGGCACGATTGACCTGCAACATTTCCCCCAAACCCAAACCCCACCTCCCGCTGCGCCCATGGTCGAGGGCAACACGGTGCGCATATCGGCCCAGTCGGTCAAACTGTCCGATAGCTTGCGCATCAGCGGCTTTGAGGGCGCGTTTTCCACCCAAGGCGGCTTTAATGGAACCTTTCGCGGCGCTCTGAACAAGGTTGCCCCCATCAGTGGCATTGCCGTTCCCAGCCCATACGGCACGGCGGTGCGGATCAAATCCGACGATGCGGGGCAGGCGCTGAAAGCGGCGGGAGTTTTCGCCTCGGCCCAAGGGGGCAGCTTGTCGATGACGCTGATCCCAAGGGCGCAGGGCGGCACCTATGACGGATCGGCCGCGATCAAGGACATTCGCGTCAACAACGGGTCGGTCATGGTTGATCTGCTGTCGGCGATTTCGGTGGTGGGGCTGTTAGACCAGCTGCGCGGCGCGGGGATTGTGTTTGACACCACCTATGCCCAGTTTGTCGTCACCCCCAACACAATTGACGTGCAGCGCGGGTCGGCCATTGGCGCGTCGATGGGGGTGTCGTTTGAAGGGCTGTACCATTCCGACACCGACCGTCTGGATATGCGCGGCGTTGTCTCGCCCATCTATGTGCTCAACGGGTTGGGGTCCATTCTGACCAAGCGGGGCGAGGGGTTCTTTGGCTTTGCCTATAAGCTCAAAGGCCCCGCCAAGACGGCCGAGGTGTCGGTAAACCCTCTCTCGATCCTGACCCCCGGCATTGTGCGCGACCTGTTTCGTACGCCCGCCCCCGCGCTGGATTTGCCCGCAAGCCCTGCACTGGAAGGTGGCGGATGAACCTGTCTGATTTCGACTTTGACCTGCCCGAGGCGCTGATTGCCACCCGCCCCGCTCGCCCGCGCAGCAGCGCGCGCTTGCTGGTGGCCACGCGCGACGAGATGCGCGATGCGCAGGTGCGCGATCTGGTCGACCTGTTTCGCCCCGGCGACCGGCTGATCTTGAACAACACCCGCGTCCTGCCCGTGCGCCTGTTTGGCACCCGCCAAAGGGGCGAAGCGGTTGCCAAGGTGGAAGTCACCCTGCTTGACCCCACCGCCACAGGCTGGCGGGCCTTGGCCAAACCCTTGCGCAAGGTGCAACTGGGCGAGGTGATCCGCTTTTCGGATACCCTCTCAGCCAGTGTGGCGGAAAAGTCACAAACGGATCTGACGCTGGCGTTCAATCTGACAGGCCCCGATTTTGATACGGCCTTGCACGCGGCGGGCCGCATGCCGCTGCCGCCCTATATCGCGGCCAAACGCCCTGCCGATGCGCAAGACAATGACGATTACCAAACCGTCTTTGCCCGCCACCCCGGCGCTGTGGCCGCCCCCACGGCGAGCTTGCATTTTGAACCATGGCTCTTGCAGGCTTTGGCCGATAAGGGCGTGGATGTCAGCGAAGTCACCCTGCATGTCGGCGCGGGCACCTTTTTGCCGGTCAAGGTCGAAGATGTCACCACCCACAAAATGCACGCCGAATGGGGCGAGGTGACCCCCCAAGCCGCCGCCGAAATTGCCGCGACCAAACAGGCCGGCGGGCGGATCATTCCGGTGGGCACCACGGCGCTGCGTCTGATCGAAACGGCGGCTTTGGCCACGGGTCAGGTGCAAGCATGGCGCGGACCGACCGATATCTTCATCTACCCGGGCTTTCGCTTTGCTGTCACCGACGCCTTGATGACCAATTTCCACCTGCCCAAATCCACGCTGTTGATGCTGGTTGCAGCCCTGATGGGGGCAGAGCGGATGCGCCAAGTTTATGCCCATGCCATCGCAAACGGCTATCGTTTCTTTTCCTACGGCGATTCGTCGCTGTTGATCCCGTAAACGCTGACCCGTCTAAGGAGCTGACAATGCTAAAAGTTCTTGCCCATTCGTGGCCGCTTTTGTTGGGCGTGATGCTGCTTATGGTGGGCAACGGGGTGCAAGGCACGCTTTTGGGCGTTCGGGGTGCCATCGAGCATTTCACCACCTTTCAGCTTTCCATCGTGATGTCGGCCTATTTCTTGGGCTTTTTGGGCGGATCGCGCCTTGCCCCGTCGATGATCCGGCGGGTGGGGCATGTGCGGGTGTTTTCGGCCCTTGGCTCGCTGATTTCGGCGGTGCTGATCTTGTATCCTTTGGTGCTGGATTGGACGGCGTGGTCGCTGTTGCGGGTTTTGATCGGCTTTTGCTTTTCGGGCATCTATGTGACGGCGGAAAGCTGGTTGAACAACACCGCCACCAACGAAACCCGCGGGCAGGCGCTGTCGGCCTATATGATTGTGCAGATGTTGGGCATCATCGCCAGCCAAGGGCTGCTGGCCATGGGCGACCCTGCGGGCTTTGGGCTGTTTATCATCCCCTCGGTGCTGGTGTCTTTGGCCTTTATGCCGATCCTTCTGGCCGACACGCCCGCCCCCACCTTTGAAGATGCCAAACGCATCAGCTTTGCCAAGCTTTTTGCCACCTCGCCTTTGGGGTGCATGGGAATGCTGCTGACGGGGGGGATTTATGCGGGGATGTTCGGGATGGCGTCAGTCTGGGGGGCGATGCGGGGGTTAAGCTTTGGCCAGATCGCGGCCTTTGGCGGCACGCTGTATCTGGGCGGGCTGGTGCTGCAATATCCCATCGGCTGGGCGTCAGATCGCATGGACCGGCGGGCGTTGATCATGGGGCTGTCGGGGGTGGGCGCGGTGCTGATGGCGCTGGCGAGCTTTATTGCCCTGCCGTTTTCGCTGATCTTGGGCGTCGCCCTGCTGCTGGGCGGGATCATCAACCCTTTGTATTCGCTGCTGATTGCCCTGACGAATGACTATCTTAGCAAAGAGGATATGCCCGGTGCCTCGGCCGGATTGATCTTTCTCAACGGCTTTGGCGCGATCTTTGGCCCGCTGGTATCAGGCTGGTTCATGGCGCAGATCGGGGCGGGGGGGTATTTTCTGTTTCTGGCCCTGCTGTTTGCCGCCCTTGCCGGCTACGCCGCATGGCGCATCAGCCGCAGGTCTGGCCCGGTCGAACAGGCCAGCTTTACCAGCCTTTCGCCCACGGCCAGTTCGCTGGCTGTCGGCGCGGTGATGGAGCAAGAACCCCGCACCCGCCGCGCGGGTTGATTGCATGGCGGGCGTGAACCTGTCACCCTGCGGTCAAATGGGGGGCGGCATGGATGATCCGGTTGACGTATTAGAGTTTTGGCTGGGCACGGTCGGGCCCAAGGGCTGGTATGAGGGAGGCGAGGCGCTGGATGCCTTGTGCCGCGAACAGTGCCTTGATCTGTGGCAAGCGGCACGCGAGGGCGGCTTGGATCATTGGGTCGATGGCACCGTGGGCACGCTGGCCTTTTTGATCCTGACCGACCAATTGCCGCGCAACATGCACCGTGGCCATGCCGATAGCTTTGCGACCGACGCCTTGGCCCTCGCCGCCGCCCGCCGCGCGCTGGACGAAGGCTGGGACATGGGCGCGCCCGAACCGGAGCGGCAGTTTTTCTACATGCCCTTCGAGCATTCCGAAAACCCCGCCGATCAAACCCGCGCCGTGCGCTTGATGACAGAACGCCTGCCCACAGACCCCGACATGGTGCTACACGCGCGCGCCCATGCCGAGGTCATCGCCCGCTTTGGCCGCTTTCCAAGTCGCAATGCCGCGCTAGGGCGCGAGTCTACCGCGCCAGAAGCGGCGTTTCTGGCCGAAGGCGGTTACGGCGCGGTGGTGAAAGCCCTGCAAGACAGCCATGCAAAAGACGCATAGGCCCACGGCGCAGGTAAGCTTGCTTGACGTTTTGGGATAGTTTAAGGCCAAACTACTTTTTGGGGAGAGACAAGATGGCAGCGCAAAGCTTCGATGTGGTGGTGATTGGGTCGGGCCCCGGGGGCTATGTGGCTGCGATCCGTGCCGCACAACTGGGCCAAAAGGTCGCTATCATCGAGCGCGAAAATCTGGGCGGCATTTGCCTGAACTGGGGCTGTATCCCGACCAAGGCCATGCTGCGCTCTGCCGAAGTGTTTCACCTGATGCACCGCGCCAAGGAATTTGGCCTGTCGGTCACGGGGGCCAGCTTTGATCTGGACGCGGTTGTTGCGCGCTCTCGCGGGGTGGCCAAGCAATTGTCGGGCGGCATCGGGCATCTGATGAAGAAGAACAAAATCACCGTGTTTATGGGGGTGGCCACCATTCCCAAAGCGGGGGTGGTGTCGGTCAAGACCGATAAGGGCGTGGAAGAGCTTGCGGGCAAGGCCATCATCCTTGCCACGGGGGCGCGCGCGCGCGAACTGCCCGGGCTGGAAGCCGACGGCGATCTGGTCTGGACCTATCGCCACGCCTTGCAGCCCAAGCGGATGCCCAAGAAGCTGCTGGTCATCGGATCGGGGGCTATCGGGATCGAATTTGCCAGCTTCTTTAACACCTTGGGTGCGGACACCACTGTGGTCGAGGTAATGGACCGCGTTCTGCCCGTGGAAGACGCCGAAATCTCGGCCTTTGCCAAGAAGGCGTTCGTCAAGCAGGGCATGAAGATTTTGGAAAAAACCACGGTCAAAAAGCTGGATCGCTCGCCCGGTAAAGTGGTGGCCTATCTGGAAGATGCCAATGGCACGACCACGCCGGAATTTGACACCGTCATCTCTGCCGTGGGGATTGTGGGCAATGTCGAAGGGCTGGGGCTGGAAGCCTTGGGCGTCAAGATCGACCGCACGCATGTGGTGACAGACGAATTCTGCCGCACAGGCGTGGCCGGCCTTTATGCCATCGGCGACATCGCCGGTGCGCCGTGGTTGGCGCACAAAGCCAGCCATGAAGGTGTCATGGTCGCCGAACTGATCGCAGGCGGCCATCCGCATCCGATCAAGCCCGGTTCCATCGCAGGGTGCACCTATTGCAGCCCGCAGGTGGCCTCGGTCGGGATGACCGAGCAAAAGGCCAAGGATGCCGGATACACCGTCAAGGTTGGCCATTTCCCCTTTATCGGCAACGGCAAAGCGATTGCCTTGGGCGAGGCGGAAGGCATGGTCAAAACCGTGTTCGATGCCAAAACCGGAGAGCTGTTGGGCGCCCATATGATCGGCGCGGAAGTGACCGAACTGATCCAAGGCTATGTCATCGGCCGCCAGCTTGAGACAACAGAAGAGGACCTGATGAACACCGTCTTCCCGCATCCGACCCTGTCCGAGATGATGCACGAATCGGTGCTAGACGCCTACGGCCGCGCGCTGCATTTCTAGGGCTTGGGCCAAAAAGCGGGGGGCACCAGCCCCCCGTTTCAGCCCTAAACCCGCACCACAGCGCCGCCGCCTTGCACCCAATTGGCAAAGCCGCCCAAATTCAGCGCGCTATAGCCCAGCTTTTCCAAAGCCTGCGCCGCCATCCCCGACCGCCCGCCCGAGGCGCAAAAGACCGCAATCGTCTTGCCCGCAAAGCGTTTGTCGAAATCGGGGCCTTTAGGATCGCCCTTCATCGCAATAAGTGACACCGGAATGTGAATCGCCCCCTTGGCCGTGCCAGAGGCGTGCAGTTCCGCCTTTTCGCGCACATCGACCAGCAGCATCTGGCCAGCGGCGACTTGGGCTGCCACTTCGGCCAGGGTCAGTTTGGGGTGGGCGGGGGCAGGGCGCAGGAAATTGAACATCGTTTTGCCTTTCTTGGGTTGGTTTATATATATTCAAGATATTGAATTTGTAAAGCCCGCCTCAGGAAGTTTCACCATCTCTGCCGCAGTTCCTCTTTCGTTCACAGTTTCGGGTTGGAAAGCGCGGCGCGACAGCCTATCTTCTTACGACCTATGGGGTAGATCATGGCAGAGCAGAAGTTCATCGAAGTGCGCGGCGCGCGCGAGCACAATCTGAAAAACGTGGATGTCGATATTCCGCGTGACCAGTTTGTGGTGATTACCGGCCTGTCTGGGTCGGGCAAATCGTCGCTGGCGTTTGACACGATCTATGCCGAAGGCCAGCGGCGCTATGTTGAAAGCCTGTCGGCCTATGCGCGCCAGTTTCTGGATATGGCCGGAAAGCCCGATGTTGACCATATCAGCGGCCTGTCGCCCGCGATTTCGATCGAACAAAAGACCACCTCGAAAAACCCGCGCTCGACCGTGGGCACCGTGACCGAGATTTACGATTACCTGCGCTTGCTGTTCGCCCGCGTGGGCATTCCCTTTTCGCCCGCAACCGGCCTGCCCATCACGGCCATGCAGGTGCAAGATATGGTCGATGCCGTCATGGCGATGGAAGAGGGGGCGCGCGCCTATCTGCTGGCCCCCCTGATCCGCGACCGCAAGGGCGAGTATCGCAAGGAATTCCTTGATCTGCGCAAACAAGGCTTTCAGCGTGTCAAGGTTGACGGGGCCTTTTACGACTTGGACGAGCCGCCCACGTTGGACAAAAAGCTGCGCCATGACATCGACGTGGTCGTCGACCGCATCGTGGTGCGCGATGGCCTGCAAACGCGGTTGGCCGACAGCTTTCGCACGGCGCTGAACCTCGCCGATGGCATTGCGGTGATCGAAACTGCCCCCGCAGAAGGCGATCCTGTCCGCATCACCTATTCCGAGAAATTCGCCTGCCCCGTCAGCGGCTTTACCATCGCCGAAATCGAACCGCGCCTGTTTTCGTTCAACGCCCCCTTTGGCGCTTGCCCTGTCTGCGACGGCTTGGGGATGGAGCTGTTCTTTGACGAACGCCTTGTGGTGCCCGACCAAAGCCTGACACTGGCGCAAGGGGCGATAGCGCCTTGGGCCAAATCCAAATCGCCCTATTTCACCCAAACCATTGACGCTATGGCCACCCATTACGGCTTTGATAAGAAAAAGAAATGGAAAGACCTGCCCGAAGCGGTCAAACAGGTGTTCCTGCACGGATCGGGCGGCGAAGAGATCGAATTTCGCTATGATGAAGGCGGGCGCATCTACACCGTCAAGCGCATCTTTGAAGGTGTCGTGCCCAATATGGAACGCCGCTACAAAGAAACCGACTCGGCGTGGAGCCGTGAAGAGATGGAGCGGTTCCAAAACAACCGCCCCTGCGGCACCTGCCACGGCTACCGCCTGCGCCCCGAAGCCTTGGCCGTGAAAATCGCAGGCCTGCATGCCGGCCAAGTGGTGCAAATGTCGATTGCCGAGGCTTTTGCTTGGGTCGGTGCGGTGCCCGAGAAATTGACAGATCAGCAGAATGAAATTGCCAAGGCGATCTTGAAAGAAATCCGCGAAAGGCTGGGGTTTTTGGTGAATGTCGGCCTGAATTACCTGACGATGAGCCGCAATGCCGGCACTTTGTCGGGCGGGGAAAGCCAGCGTATCCGCTTGGCCTCGCAGATAGGATCTGGCTTGACGGGGGTGCTATATGTGCTGGACGAACCCTCCATCGGCCTGCACCAGCGCGACAATGACCGCCTTTTGACCACGCTGAAAAACCTGCGCGATGCCGGTAACACGGTTTTGGTGGTAGAGCATGACGAAGACGCCATCCGCGAGGCGGATTATGTCTTTGACATGGGGCCGGGGGCGGGGGTGCATGGCGGGATGGTTGTTTCGCGCGGAACACCTGCCCAGATTGCCGCCGATCCTGCCAGCATGACGGGGCAATACCTGTCAGGGGCGCGCGCAATCCCCGTGGCCAAGGTGCGGCGCAAGGGCAATGGCAAGAAGCTGACCGTGGTGAATGCCACGGGCAACAATCTAAAGGGGATGACGGCAGATTTTCCTTTGGGGATGTTTGTCTGCGTTACGGGCGTGTCAGGCGGCGGCAAATCGACGCTGACGATTGAAACCCTGTTCAAAACCGCCGCAACCCGCCTGAACGGCGCGCATGAAACGCCCGCCCCCTGCGAGACGATCAAGGGTTTTGAACACCTTGATAAGGTCATCGACATCGACCAACGCGCCATCGGGCGCACCCCGCGGTCGAACCCCGCCACCTATACCGGCGCCTTCACCCCGATCCGCGATTGGTTTGCCGGCCTGCCCGAAGCCAAAGCGCGGGGGTATCAGTCGGGGCGGTTTTCGTTCAACGTCAAAGGCGGGCGGTGCGAGGCCTGTCAGGGCGACGGCGTGATCAAGATCGAAATGCACTTTTTGCCCGATGTCTATGTGACTTGCGAAACCTGCAAAGGCCAACGCTACAACCGCGAGACTTTGGAGATTAAGTTCAAAAACAAAAGCATCGCCGACGTGCTGGATATGACCTGCGAAGACGCCGCGCAGTTCTTCCAAGCCGTCCCCGCCATCCGCGACAAGATGGATGCGCTGTGCGAAGTGGGGCTTGGCTATATCAAGGTCGGCCAACAGGCGACCACCCTCTCAGGTGGAGAGGCGCAGCGGGTGAAACTGTCCAAAGAACTGTCACGCCGCGCCACGGGCAAGACGCTGTACATTTTGGATGAACCCACAACCGGCCTGCATTTCGACGATGTGCGCAAATTGCTGGAAGTGCTGCATGCTTTGGTCGATCAGGGCAATACGGTGGTGGTGATCGAACACAACCTTGACGTGATCAAAACCGCTGACTGGCTGATTGATATCGGCCCCGAAGGGGGCGATGGCGGGGGAGAGATCGTGGCGACCGGCACGCCGGAACAGGTGGCCGAGGTTGGGGCCAGCCATACCGGCCGCTATCTCAAACCTATGTTGGCGACGGCCAAGCGAGGCCGGGTGGCTTAGTTGGTTTTGGTGCCAAAAAGCCGGTAAAGCGGGCAAAAGTTCAGCGCCGCTGTTGCCAGCGCAATAACGCCAAACACCGCTTTGGCCCAATGCCATGGGCCCATTCCGTGATCCATAAAGAACCATACCAGCAGCCCCGCCCCGATCAGGATGCGGATGATACGGTCGGCTGTGCCGATATTTGCGGTGAACATGGGACGTCTCCTTTAAAGGCTGCAATGCTGGCAAGGATAAGCGCTTTTGAATAAGATGCCTTGATCTGCATCACGCCAAAGAAAAAGGCCCTCTGACGAGGGCCTTGATCTGACAGACTTGCCGCAGCGCTTAATCCATCTGCTTAAAGTTCAAGCTTGCGCCTTCCTTGATCCCCGAGGGCCAGCGCGACGTGATCGTCTTGGTGCGGGTGTAAAACCTGAAGCTGTCCGGCCCGTGCTGGTTCAAATCGCCAAATGCCGATTTCTTCCAGCCGCCAAAGGTGTGATAGGCCAGCGGCACGGGAATTGGCACGTTGATGCCGATCATGCCCACGTTGATGCGGTTGGCAAAATCGCGCGCTGTATCGCCGTCGCGGGTGAAGATCGCGGTGCCGTTGCCATATTCATGGTCCATCGCCAGTTTCAGCGCCTCTTCGTAGGTTTGGGCGCGCACGGTTGACAAAACCGGCCCGAAGATTTCCTTGCGGTAAATCTCCATATCGGATGTCACATGGTCAAACAGATGCGGGCCAACAAAGAAGCCGTCTTCATAGCCTTGCAGTTTAAATCCGCGCCCGTCGACCACCAATTTGGCCCCTGCCGCCACGCCCGATTCCACCAGCCGCAGGATATTGGCCTTGGCCGCAGCCGTCACAACGGGGCCGTAATCCACATCATTGCCGCCCGTATAGGGGCCGACTTTCAGCTTTTCGATTCGCGGGATCAGCTTGGCAATCAAGCGGTCTGCCGTTTCATCGCCCACAGGCACGGCCACCGAAATCGCCATGCACCGCTCGCCCGCAGCCCCGTAGCCCGCGCCCACCAAAGCATCGGCGGCCAGATCCATATCGGCATCGGGCATGATGATCATATGGTTCTTGGCCCCGCCAAAGCACTGCACGCGCTTGCCGTTGGCTGTGCCGCGGGAATAAATATATTCTGCAATCGGGGTCGATCCGACAAAGCCCACAGCGGCAATCTGCGGATTGTCCAAAATCGCGTCGACCGATTCCTTATCGCCGTTAACCACTTGCAACACGCCGTCGGGCAGGCCCGCTTCTTGCATCAGTTCCGCCAGCATCATCGGCACCGACGGATCACGCTCGGAGGGTTTGAGAATAAACGCATTGCCGCAGGCCAAAGCCGGCCCCATTTTCCACATCGGGATCATGGCCGGAAAGTTGAACGGCGTAATCCCCGCAGCCACGCCAATCGGCTGGCGCATGGAATACATATCAATGCCGGGGCCTGCGGAATCGGTGAATTCGCCCTTCAGCAAATGCGGGGCACCGATGCAGAATTCGATCACCTCCAGCCCGCGCTGGATATCGCCTTTGGCATCGGGCACGGTCTTGCCGTGTTCTGACGACAGGGCCACGGCCAGCTTGTCCATATCGCGGTTGAGCAGGCGCACGAATTCCATCATCACCCGCGCGCGGCGCTGCGGGTTGGTGGCACCCCATTTCACCTGCGCTGCCGCGGCGTCGGCGGTTGCGGCGTCAAGCTCGGCCTTGCTGGCCAAGGCGACATGGGCC
Source organism: Paracoccaceae bacterium (assembly GCA_947449875.1). Taxonomy (GTDB): domain Bacteria; phylum Pseudomonadota; class Alphaproteobacteria; order Rhodobacterales; family Rhodobacteraceae; genus Stagnihabitans. The sequence goes on along the minus strand of CANFSY010000017.1, from coordinate 11,137 downwards.
TGCACTTCACCCGTGGCAGGGTTGTACACCGGGGCCGTGCGCCCCGAGGTTCCGGCAACATGTTTGCCGTTGATCCAGTGTCCGATATGTTTCATGGCGACCTCCTAGGTTTAGGGCACAATAGCCTTGCACAAATGCGCAAGAAAGGGGCAAGATTTCAAAAGGGCTTTGCGCTATTGCAAAGGGGGCGGCGATGGATTGGGACGATTTGCGCATCTTTCTGGCCGTGGCGCGGCACGAAAGCCTCTCCGCCGCAGGCCGCGCGTTAAAGGTTGATCCCGCCACCGTAGGCCGCCGCATTGCCCGGCTCGAGGATGCCATCGGTGCCCGCCTATTCGCCAAAGGCCCGCAAGGCTATGCCCTGACCGATCAGGGGGCGCGCCTTCTCACCCATGCGGAACGCGTCGAAACCGCGATGGAGGGTGCTGCCGAAGCTTTGACGGGCCCCGAGGGTCTGACCGGCCAAATCCGCATCGGTGCCCCGGATGGCTGTGCCAACTACCTGTTGCCGCAGGTTTTAGCGCGGATTTGTGACGCCAACCCCGGGCTAGAGGTGCATGTCGTGGCCCTGCCGCGCGTCTTTAACCTGTCCAAACGCGAGGCTGACATGGCCATTGCCGTCTCGCGCCCCACGGCAGGGCGGCTGACCGTGCAAAAGCTGACCGATTACCGCCTGCATCTGGCCGCCTCGCAATCCTATCTTGCCGCTCATCCACCCATCAGCGGCCCGCAAGACCTGCCCGCGCACCGCTTTGTGGGCTATATTCCCGACATGATCTTTGACAAAGAGCTGGATTATCTGGCCGAAATCGGGGTGAAAGCGCCGCCTTTGGCGTCAAATTCCGTCTCGGTGCAGCTGAATTTTCTGCGCCAAGGGGCGGGTTTGGGGGTGGTGCACGATTTTGCCCTGCCCGCCGCCCCCGAACTGGTGCGCGTCATTCCCGACCAAATCCGCCTGCAGCGCAGCTTTTGGCTGATCCGCCACGCCGACGACGGGCGGGTCGATCGGCTGAACCGCTTTGCCGCCTTGCTGACCGCCGAAGTGCGCGCCGAACTGCTGCGGCTAGAGGCCGCCTGACACCGCACTTTTGCCCCTTGCGCCCGCAGCCGCCGTCATGTTGCTTAAGCCCATAAAATTGCGGAGCATCCCATGCGCATCGGCCTGTACCCCGGCACCTTTGACCCGATCACCTTGGGCCATATCGACATCATCCAACGCGCCATGGCGATGGTCGACCGTTTGGTGATTGGTGTGGCCATCAACCGCGACAAAACGCCGCTGTTCGGGCTGGAAGAGCGGGTGTTCATGGTGGAAGAAGAGTGCCGCGAAATTGCGGCGCGGGTGGGCGGCGAGATCATCGTGCATCCGTTTGAAAACCTGCTGATTGATTGCGCGCGCGATGTGGGGGCGGGCATCATCATTCGCGGCCTGCGGGCTGTGGCGGATTTTGAGTATGAATTCCAGATGGTTGGCATGAACCGCGCGCTTGATGCCTCGATCGAGACGGTGTTTTTGATGGCCGATGCCCGCCGTCAGGCGATTGCGTCGAAACTGGTGAAAGAGATTTGCCGCTTGGGCGGGGATGTGTCGAAATTCGTCACTCCGGCGGTGGATGCCGCTTTGGTGCGCCGCTTGCGCCGCAAGGGCTAATGGGGGCGAAAAATTTTGGGAACGGGCGAAGAAACGGTGGTTTGTTAGGCTTGGCTTAACGAAGTTGCGTCAGTCTGGCGCTATGAAACCACATCAACACCCAAGCTTCCTGTTTTTGTCCGTCTGCCGCCTTGGCAGACCTGCCCCACGTCGGAGGCTTCGCGATGGGCTTTGATCGCCTGCGCCTGACCGCGGCCCGCCTGCTGGTCTTGGGCCTGTGGTTGCATTTGCCGCTCGTGGCGGGTCTGCTGTACCTGCGGGGGGAAGATGCTGTTTTGCCAATGGCGGTGGCGATTGCCTTGGCCCTTTTGGCCAGCGGCGCAGTCATGCGCCGCAACCTTGCGCCTTTGGGGCCGGTGGCTGTGGCTTTGGCTTGCGGCGGTGTCGGGGTGCTTGGCGTGGGGCTGTTGCAAGGCACGCCTTGGCAGACGTTGGGGCCAGTTTATATCGTGGTCGCTGTGGCCTTGATGCTGCCGCTTTGCTCGGCGCCCGCCGTTTTGGCGTTTGGTGCGGTTGTTTTGGCCAATGAATTTGCCCGACAGGCCTTGGCTTCACCCCCGCTGGCGGACTGGCCACAAACCCTTGCACGATTGGCGCTTTTTGCAGGTGAGACGGCAGTTTTGGCCGCTTTGGCCCAAACCATGGCACGGGTCTTGCGCACCGCCCAATCTGCCGCAATTGCCGCCAAAGACAGGGCAGAGGGGCTTTGGGCCGACCGCACTAATGCCCAGATTGTCCAAGCGCAGTTCATCGCAGCTTTGGTCGAGCGGATCACCGCCTTGGCCCAAGACCCCCTTAGCCCCGCACCACCCGCCACATCCTTTCCCTTCGCCTTTGCCGAGGTTGATCGCGCCGTAGCGCTTTTGGCGCAAAAGCTGCGGCAGGGCTGCGGGTGGGGCGATTTGTCGTGGCTTGCGGGCCCCGCGCCCAAAGACCTTGCCGCCGCCTTGGTGCAGTTGACGGCTTGCTTGCAAGACCAATCGGCGCGCGTGCAGGCCCTTTCTCAAGCAGCGAATTTGGATTACCGCGCCAAGAATTTGCACAGAATGCGCCTTGATCTGGCCGATCTGACCGATCATCTGCACCAAACCGCCACCTTCGCCGCCGCGCTGTCACAGGCGGCACTTGGCTACTCCAAGACACAGGTTTTACTGCATCGTCCGGCCTCTGCACCGACCGCTGATGCGCGCTTTGCCCCCGCGACAGAGCTTGTGTTGCAAAACAGGCTTGGCGAGAAGGTTTCGATTTTGTCAGCCTATAGGGCAAACGACCACGCCGCCTGACCTTGGGCCTATCTGCGCCACAAGACGTGCCGTTCGTGATGCTGGATCGTGGCGGCCAATGTGTCAAACTGACCGCTCAGATAGGTGCGCAAACGCCGCGCGGCGGGGCTTAGGTCTTGGGGGCTGCGATACATCAGGCCCAATTTGCGCTCGGGGTGTTCGATGCGGATCGACAGCGCCGCCACCCGATATTGCCGCCGCAGCGCGAACAGCACCGAATAGGGCAAAACCGTCAAACTGTCAGACCCCGCCAGCATTCCCATCACCGCCGACAGGCTGCCGCCCGAATAGCTGATGCGGATTTGTTCGGTGCTGATCTTCGACAAGACGCGCTGCAAATCGGCGTAAAGCGGGCTGTTGGTCGGCGGGGCGATCCAGGGAAAGCGCAACAAGTCCGCCGCCGTCACTGCATGGCCATGCAGCAAGGGGTGGCCTTCGCGCGCTGCAATCACGTTTCGGCCAGCCAATAGCGTGTCAAAGGCCAACCCCTCGGGCAGATCATCCGGCCGCAGCGGGCAAATCGCCAGATCCAGCGCCCCGCTTTGCACCGATGCCGCAAGATCGGGCGCATAGCCATAGCTTTGTTCCAGCCGCACATCGGGGTTTTGCGCCTGAAACCCTGCGATCATTGCCACAATCACCCCGTCCATGAACACCGGCGTGCCCGCCACGCGCACCGCCCCCGCCTTGCCCAACCGGTAACTTTGCACCGCATGAGCTGCGGCCTGCGCTGCCTGAAGAATGCGCGCTCCCTCCTCGGCCAAGCGCGCGCCAAGGTCCGTCGGCTGCAAAGGGCGGCGACCGGGCACGAACAGCGCACTGCCCAAGCGCGCCTCTAGCGCTGCGACCGACCGTGACAGGGCCGGTTGCGATTTGCCCAAAAGGGCCGCCCCCTCGGTCAAGCCGCCCGCCTGAACGATGGCGGCAAGGATTTCAAGCTGTCTGGGATCTATCTTCATATCAAAATGGTATAAAGCAGGCGCAAAATCCGATCAAGTTTCAAATTCTTCAAGGCTAGTCTAACGGCGGAGGCTGCGATGACCCAAATACCGACCTTTGCCCTGCGACTGGCCGCCCTGCGCGCCCAGTTTGGCCAACCGGCCGCCCCCGCGGTGGCCGCCGCCTTGCAAAGCCTGTCGCTGTCGCGCGCTGTGCTTTTGGCCACCCCCGGCCATGCCGCACAGGCGCAGGACATGGCCGCCCGTATCGGCGCTGGCGTGGTGGCGGTTTTGCCCATGGCGGCAATGCACACACCGGTCGAGGTGACTTTGGCCGCCTTGCCCCTAGTGCTGGCCGCCAAGGCCGATGCGCTGATCTCGTTTGGGGGCGGATCGGTCACGGGATTGGGCAAGGCGCTGGCGCTGCGCACGGGCCTGCCCCATATCGCCGTGCCCACCACCCATGCGGGGTCAGAGGTGACGGGCATTTTGGGCCAAACCGAAGCGGGCCGCAAAACCACGCTGACCGATGCGCGCCTGCAACCACAGGTTGTGATCTATGACCCGCAGCTGATTGCCAGCTTGCCCGCTGATATCACGCTCACCTCTGCCCTGAACGCGCTGGCCCATGCGGTCGAGGCGCTTTATGCCCCCGACCGCAACCCGCTGACCACCACACTGGCCTTGCAAGGCGCGCAGGTTTTGATTGCGGCCTTGCCCAAGGTGCTGGAAAACCTGCACAATCTGACCGCTCGGGCCGATTGCCAATATGGCGGCTTTCTATGCGGGCTGGTCTTGGGCCAAGTGGGCATGGGCCTGCACCACAAGCTGTGCCACACTTTGGGCGGCAGCTTTGGTCTGCCCCATGCGCAGACCCATGCCGTCATCCTGCCCCACGCCGTGGCCTATAACGAGGCGGCAGTGCCCGATCTTTTGGCCCCCTTGGCCGCCATCTTGGGCGCCCAGACTGCGGGGCAGGGGCTGCACGCCTTGGCGCAGCGCCTGAACGCGCCCCTGTCGCTGCAAGCCCTTGGCTTGCGCGAAGACGATCTTGACCGCGCCGCCGATCTGGCCACGCAAACCCCTTATCCCAACCCCCGCCCCTTGGAAAAGCCCGCGCTGCTTGCCCTGTTGCACGCCGCTTGGGCCGGGCAGCCCCCCCAAACCAGAGGTTCTCATGGCTGACATCACCACCGACGTTCTGATCATCGGCACGGGCCCCGCAGGGTCGGCCACCGCAGCCCTTTTGGCCAGCTCCGGCGTGGATACAATGGTGATCAACCGCTACCGCTGGCTGGCCAACACGCCGCGCGCCCATATCACCAACCAGCGCACCATGGAGGTGCTGCGCGATCTGGGCCGCGAGGTGGAAGACGAAGCCTATCTGTTCGCCACTCCGCAGGCCCAAATGGGCGAGAACATCTTTTGCGTCAGCCTTGCGGGCGAAGAGATTGGCCGGATGAATTCTTGGGGCACCCATCCCATGTCCAAGGCCGAACATCTGCTGTCCTCGCCCTGCGAGATGAACGACCTGCCGCAAACCTTTATGGAACCGCTTTTGTTCAAAACCGCCTGCCAGCGCGGGTCGCAAAGCCGGATGAGCGTGGAATACCTGCACCATTTGCAAGACGACACGGGGGTTACCACCACCTGCCGCGACAAGCTGACGGGCAAGGATTTGACCGTGCGCTCGAAATACCTTGTGGGGGCGGATGGCGGCAATTCGCTCGTCGCCGAACACGCCGGATTGCCGTTTGAAGGCAAGATGGGCGTTGGCGGGTCGATGAACATTCTGTTTCGCGCCGATCTGTCGAAATATGTCGCCCATCGCCCGTCGGTTTTGTACTGGGTGATGCAGCCCGGCGCGGATGTGGGGGGCATCGGCATGGGGCTGGTGCGGATGGTGCGGCCTTGGAACGAATGGCTGATCGTTTGGGGCTATGACATCACCCAACCCGCCCCCGTGGTGGATGCCGCTTTGGCCACGCAGGTGGCGCGCCAACTGGTGGGCGACCCCGATCTGGAAATTGACCTGATCTCGGCCAACACTTGGACGGTGAACAACATGTTCGCCACCCATATGCAAAACGGGCGGGTGTTTATCATGGGCGATGCCGCGCACCGCCATCCGCCGTCAAACGGGCTGGGGTCGAACACCTCGATCCAAGACGGGTTCAACTTGGCTTGGAAACTGGCGATGGTGGTTAAGGGGCAAGCGGCCCCCGCGCTGCTGGACAGCTATTCCACCGAACGTGCGCCGATTGCGCGCCAGATCGTCACCCGCGCCAACCAGTCGATCGGCGAGTTTGGCCCGATCTTTCAGGCCCTTGGCATGACAGGCGGCACCGATCACGACAAAATCCGCGCCAATATGGAGGCCCGCGCCGATGCCACCCCCGCGGGCGAGGCGCAGCGCGCCGCCCTGCGCGAGGCGATTGCCTTTAAAAAATACGAATTCGATGCCCATGGCATCGAAATGAACCAACGCTACCACAGCGCCGCCGTGGTGACGGATGGCCAGATGGAACCCGCGTTCGAACTCGACGCCGTGCTGCACTACCAACCCACCACATGGCCCGGCGCGCGCCTGCCGCATGTGTGGATTTTTGATGCGGCCGGCAAGAAGCATTCCACCCTTGATCTGTGCGGCCATGGCCGCTTTGCCCTGTTTACCGGCATCGGGGGCGAGGCGTGGGTAGACGCCGCTCGCACCATCGGGGCAGACTTGGGCATTACGATCGATACCCGCCTGATCGGCCCGCGCCGCGCCTTGCTGGATCACACCGGCGATTGGGCGCGGGCGCGCGAAGTGTCGGATGCGGGCTGCGTTCTGGTGCGCCCTGACCACCATGTTGCGTGGCGCGCTGACAGCCTGACCGACAGCCCCGCCGCCGACCTGCGCCGCGTGCTGAAATCTATTCTGGGGCGCTAAGATGGAACCGGGATATTTCACCGAAACCGACAGCGCCGAAGTTGTCATTGCCCGCAACGCGGATGCCAAATCGCAGCGGCTGCAACAGGTGATGGCGGTGTTAACCCGCCATATCCACGCCGCTGTGAAAGAGATTGAACCGACCACCGAAGAATGGATGACCGCCCTGCAATTTCTGACCGCCACCGGCCAGATGTGCAGCGATTGGCGGCAGGAATATATCCTGTTTTCCGATATCATGGGCGTGTCGATGCTGGTGGATGCGATCAACAACCGCAAACCCTCGGGCGCGTCGGAATCGACGGTTTTGGGGCCCTTCCATCTGGCCGATGCGCCCGAATTGCCCATGGGGGCCAATATCTGTCTGGATGCCAAGGGCGAGCCGATGCTGGTGCGGGGGCGCATTCTGGATACGGCGGGAAAGCCCATTGCCCATGCCAAGATTGATGTCTGGCAGGCCAATGACGAAGGCTTTTACGATGTGCAGCAAAAGGGCATCCAGCCCGATTTCAACCTGCGCGGGGTGTTTCGCACCGGCGCAGACGGGCGCTATTGGTTCAAAGGGGTGAAGCCCAAGTTCTACCCCATCCCCGATGACGGCCCCGTGGGCAAGCTGCTGGCGGCTTTGGGGCGGCACCCCTTCCGCCCCGCGCATTTGCATTATATCCTTGAGGCCCAAGGGTTTGACACGCTTGTCACCCATATCTTCGACCCCGATGATCCCTATATCCACTCGGATGCGGTCTTTGGCGTCAAGCACAGCCTTTTGGCGAAGTTCGACCTGATCACCGACCCCGCCCGCATCAAAGCCGAAGGGATGGACGGCCCCTTCCACCTTGTCGAACATGATTTCGTTCTGGCGGCCAAAGCATGAGCACCGCTGCCACCCCCTGCATAATCTGCGTGGCCATCACCGGGTCTTTGCCCACCAAAGCCAACAACCCCGCCGTGCCAATCACGATTGCCGAGCAGATCGAAAGCACCCAAGCGGCGTTTGAGGCGGGGGCTACGATCGCCCATTGCCATGTGCGCGATGACGCGGGCAAACCCACCTCTGACCCCGACCGCTTTGCCCGACTGGTCGAGGGGCTGAAAACCCATTGCCCCGGCATGATTATTCAGCTGTCCACCGGCGGCAGGTCGGGGGCAGGTACTGCGCGCGGCGGTATGTTGCCCCTTCGCCCCGATATGGCCAGCCTGTCGGTGGGGTCAAACAACTTTCCCACCCGCGTGTACGAAAACCCGCCTGATTTGGTCGATTGGCTGGCCGCAGAAATGCGCAAGCACGGGGTGAAGCCGGAAATCGAATGTTTCGATCTGTCGCATATCGTGCAAGCCGCCTCTATGGCGCAAGATGGGCGCTTGAGTGCGCCGCTTTATGTGCAATTCGTCATGGGCGTTAAGAACGCCATGCCAGCCGATGAGCGGATCTTTGATTTTTACATCGAAACCCTCTCCCGTCTTGCCCCCACAGCTTTGTGGTGCGCCGCAGGCATCGGCCCTGCGCAAGTCACGATCAACGAATGGGCCATCGCCAAAGGCGGGCATACCCGCACGGGGATGGAGGATAACGTCCGCCTTGACCGTGACACCTTGGCCCCGTCGAACGCCGCCCTTGTGCGCCGCGCGGTGGACTTGTGCGAAAAATACGAACGCCCCGTGGCCACTTGGGCACAGGCCCGCACGATGCTGGGGCTGGCATGACGCTAGCCGGCCAGCGTTCCTTCCAGATCGGCCTTGACCGCCAAAAGGGCTGCGGTCACCTGCGCACGCCGTTCGGCAAAGCGCGAGGTCGGGATGGGCAGGGATATGGCAAAAATCTCGCCGCTTACATCGCGAAAGGCGATGCCGATGGCCGAGATGCCTTCGGTATGGTCATCGTTGTCTTCGCCAAAACCCAGTTTGCGGGCCAAGGCCAAGCGGGCCTGCAAGATGGGCAGATTGCCCCCCGCGTCTGCCCATTCGGCCAAGGCCAAGGCGGTCGCTTGATCTTCGGGCAAAATCGACAGGGCCGCGCGGCCATTGGCAGTGGTGGTCAGCGCGAAATGCTCCCCCACGGAGGAGACGGCGCGCAGACGGTGGCTGCCTTGAACCTGATCCAGAAACACCATTTGCCCACCCCGCAGGGCCGACAGGTCAACCGTTTCGCCGGTTGCGGCCATCAGGGCGGCCAGATGCGGGCGGCACAGGTCAACCGTGTTGGTGCGCGCAGCCTCGGCCAAGGCTTGCAGTTCTGGCCCCAGACGCACCCCGGCCGCACGCGTGGCGATCAACAGCCGCTCGTCGATCAAAGCCGACACGATGCGCTGCACGGTCGAACGGGGCAGGGCGACCTTTTCGGCAATTTGCCCAAGGCTCAATCCCGTCTGGCTGTCTTTCAAGGCGCGCATCACGGCGGCGGCGCGCGCGATCACCTGTATGCCGTCTTTGGGTTTCATATCGTCCTTCATGGCCGCCCTATGCCAGAGCTTGCGGACCGATTCCAGCCCGCAATGCGGTACAGTCCCCTCATATCGCGGGAATCATTTGACCGCAATGCGGTGCATATGTATCGTCATGCAAGACGGCGCCCTGCACAAGGCAGGGTGCAAAGACACAGGTTTGGCCAAGGCCAGCCATCAAGCGGGGGAGGTTTGTGCATGGTCACGGTGCGCGGTATCGAATTCCAGGGCAATCTAGACAATTCAATGGGGCTAGAGTTCTATAACCTCTCGCACCGGTTCGGCTTTCAACACCCCAACTGGCCGTATTTTCAGGATGTGCAGATTGAACGCATCCATTACATGGCCAAATCCGGCGTACTCAGCCAACGCATCACCACCACGATGCACGCCACCACCCATATCGACGCCCCCGCCCATGTGGTGCAAGGCACGCCCTTTATCAACGAAGTGCCCCTGCCGCATTTCTTTGGCACCGGCATCGTGGTCAGCCTGCCCAAGAAGAAGTGGGAGCCGATCACTGGCGAAGATCTGGAAAAGGCCTGCGGCCATGCGATCCGCTCCGGTGATGTGCTGATCCTCAACACCGGCTGGCACAAGCAGTACGAAGACGGCGATTACTTTGCCTATTGCCCGGGCTTTGTGCCCTCGGCGGGGGAATGGATGGTCAAGAAGGGCGTCAAGGTCGTGGGCCATGACACCCAAGCCAATGATCACCCCCTTGCCACCGCCATCGGCCCGCAGCGCAACGGCCCGCTGCTGCCGCATCTGAAGAAAGAGTATTTCGAATGGTCGGGCGGACGCGATTGGGCTGAAGATTTCCCCGAATGGGAACCTGTCCACCAGATCTTGTTCAAGGCTGGAATCTTGGGCATCGAAAACGTCGGCGGCGATCTGGATGCTGTCACGGGCAAACGCTGCACCTTTGCCTTTTTCCCGTGGAACTGGGATCGCGGCGATGGCTGCATCATCCGTCTGGTGGCGATGATCGACAAATCCCAAGGCTACCGGATTGAGGCGGGAGAGGCGTTTTGACCTTGCACGACAGCGGGGCACGCTGCGTTCAGGCCAAGATCACAGGGAAGGGCCAAGTCACATGCTGGTAAAACGCTTTGACCAAGCAACCCCCTACGAGGCCCCGAACCACCGCGGCGTGGTCGGTCTGCGCTTGCAGGGGTTTGAGGCGGGCGGGCCCACCAACCAATGGCTGGGCTTGTCGCAATTTCTGCCCGGTGGCGGGGCGGGGCCGGATTCGACCCCGTTTGAAAAGGTTTATGTCGTGCTGGAAGGGGCGATGACCGTCATCGTGGCCGGTCGGGAAAGCGAGCTTGGGCCGATGGATTCTGTCACCATCGCCCCGAATGAAGTGCGCGAGATTGTCAACCGGTCCAACCACGTCTGCAAGATGCTGGTGGTGATCCCTTACCCGCCCAAGGTGCCCGCATGAGCCTGCCGAACCCGTTAGAGATGTTCGATATCAAGGGCAAAGTCGCGCTGATCACCGGCGCGTCGGGGGCCTTTGGGGCGGTTGCGGCGCGGGTCTTTGCGGGGGCGGGGTGCCGCTTGGTTTTGGCGGCGGGCAAAGCGGACGAGCTTGCCGCCATCGCCGCCGAATGCCGCGCGGGCGGCGCAGAGGTGGTCGAGGTCAACACAAGGCCCGACACCGAAGCGGCCTGCAGCGCGCTGGTCGGGGCTGCGGTCAGCGCCTTTGGCGGATTGGATATTTTGGTCGTTGCATCTGGCATGAACAAAGTTGCCAAGATTGACGATATGGCGCCGGAAACCTTCTTGGCCGTGATGGATGCCAATGTGACGCAATCGTGGCTTTTGGCGCGGGCGGCCACGGTTCAAATGAAAGCCCAAGGGCGCGGCGGCAAGATTGTGCTGGTGTC
>CANFSY010000016.1 GCA_947449875.1 Paracoccaceae bacterium | reverse complement strand
GGCCATCGCACCGCCCACCCACCACCACGTGGCCCCCGACAGCGAGAACACCATGAACGACCCGACGTTTGAAGCAAAGTTCAACATCTTGGTCTGCGCCGTCGCCTGCAACACGCCAAGGCCCGTCAGCATCACCAAAGCCATCATAAAGAACGACCCCGTCCCGGGCCCAAAAAAGCCGTCATACCCTGCAATCAGTGGCACAATCACCAAAGCAAAGGTCTTGGCCGACAGCCGCGCCGGACGGGGCAGATCATCCAGCCCCGGTTTTAACGCGAAAAACAGCGCAATGGCGATCAGCACCGGTGGCATGATCATGCGCAACAGCCCCGCAGGCATAGCCCCCGCAACCAATGACCCACCTGCGCCAAAGACAAGGCTGATACACGCCATGCCCACATGCCCGCGCGGCTTGATCTGCCCTGCCAGCGCATAGTTGACCAAAGCCGTGCCCGACCCGACCATGCCCTGCACCTTATTCGTCGCCAAGGCCTGCAACGGCGATGCACCACACAGCAGCAAGGCAGGCACACATAACAACCCCCCGCCGCCCGCAATGGCATCAACAAAGCCCGCGACAAAGGCGACAGCGATCAGGACCAGCGCAAGATGGGGGGCGATTTCAAACAAGGTCGTACCTCTTGGACACACGGCCGACGATGCGCCCGTCGTTTAAACTGTAGGCGGGGTCAAGCGCGTAATCTTGAAAACCCATAGCGCTGTAATACCCCAAACCTACTGGATTATCGGCACGAATTGTGGCGTTGATCACTTTGCCCTTGGCCACAGCCGCGGCTTTCGTGGCGGCAAACAGCGCCGCCCCCACACCGGCCCCTCGCGCTGTAAGGCCAACAAAGGTGCCGATGTCCAGCCACCCCGCCGGCAAAGCGGGATAGGTCCCCAAAGCCTGAAACCCCAAAACCCGCCCCTCGGCGCGTGCTACATGGCAACAAAGAGCGTCAGGCCCGTCAAGGTAATGGCTGCGGAAATCGTCTGCCGAAAAGGGCTCTTGATGGGCGGTGGTGCCGCCAATTGCGATGATCTCATTCAACAGCGCCGTCATCTGGGGCACATCGTCAGGCAAAGCAGGGCGGATCATGACGCAAACTCTTCGCGGTGATAGCCCTGAAGATACAAAAGCGCCGTCAAATCGCCATGATTTACCCGCACCGTACACTGGGCGGCCACGGCAGGCTTGGCATGCAGCGCCACACCGGTGCCCGCCAGCCCCAACATGCCCAGATCGTTCGCGCCGTCGCCCACGGCCAAGACCTGCGCTTGTGTCAGCCCCAGACGAGCGGTGATGTCGTGCAAGGCATCCACCTTGGCCTGTTTGCCCAAGATGGGCTGCGCCACCTGTCCGGTCAGTTTGCCATCCGCCATCAAAAGCGTGTTGGCGCGGTGTTCGTCAAACCCCAAGACCGCTGCAATCTGCGCGGTAAAGGCCGTGAACCCGCCTGACACCAAAGCACAATAGACCCCCTGCGCCTTCAGTGTCGCCACCAAGGCCTTGCCCCCCGACATCAGCGTGATGCGGTCGCGGATCACGTGGTCGATCACCTGCGCGGGCAGGCCCGCAAGCAGGCCGACCCGCTCGGTCAGCGCCGCTTCAAAATCCAGCTCGCCGTTCATCGCGCGCTGGGTGATGCCTGCGACATGCGCGCCCACCCCCGCCTCATCCGCCAGCTCGTCGATACATTCCTGTACGATCATGGTGGAATCCATATCGGCCAACAGCACCCGCTTTTTGCGCCCCTCGGCGGGCTGCACGATCAGATCGACACGCAGGGCCTGCAGCCCCTCCCAGACCTGCCATTGGTTGGCGGGCAGGGATTGGACGGGAAACTCCGCCGCCACCCCCGGATCAAGCCAGATCGCATCGCCGCCCCCCCACGCGTTGCGCAAGGATTCCACTGTGAGACGCTCTAGCACGGGGTGATCGGGATGGGTCAGCAGGGTCACGACATACATGGGCAAGTTTCCGATAGTGAAGGGCGGGGTCGCATTTTCGCGGTGATGGGGCGCTTTACGCCGATCTTGCCGCTTGCGCCAGCCACCCCATCCCCGTAATCCGGTCAGCGGGACACCCCTCCCCACCGGGGGGCACTTATCTGGAAGGATACCATGTCTGATCTGCAGACCCCGGCCGCGCGGCCGGCAAACCCGCGCTTCTCTTCTGGCCCATGCGCCAAGATCCCCGGCTTTTCCCTGTCGATGCTGTCTGACGCGCCCCTTGGCCGCTCGCACCGCGCGGCGGTTGGCAAAGCCAAACTGGCCGAGGCGATTGACCTGACGCGTCAGATTTTGGGCGTACCCGCTGATTACCGCATCGGCATCGTGCCTGCATCAGACACGGGCGCTGTGGAAATGGCGATGTGGTCGCTGTTGGGCGCGCGTCCGGTGGAAATGCTGGCTTGGGAAAGCTTTGGCGAAGGCTGGGTCAGCGATGCCGTCAAGCAGCTTAAGTTGGATGCCAAAGTTAAGATCGCGCCCTATGGCCAGATCGTTGATTTCGCGACCGTCGATTTTGACAGCGACGTGGTGTTCACATGGAACGGCACCACCTCGGGCTGTCGTTTGCCCAACGGCGACACCATCCCCGCCACCCGTGCGGGTCTGACGATTTGCGATGCAACCTCTGCCGCCTTTGCGATGGATTTGCCGTGGGACAAGTTAGATGTCACCACCTTTTCGTGGCAAAAAGTGCTGGGCGGGGAAGGTGCGCATGGCATGCTGATCCTGTCGCCGCGTGCTGTCGAGCGGCTGGAAAGCTATTCCCCCGCTTGGCCCCTGCCCAAGATCTTCCGCCTGACCGCCAAGGGCAAGCTGATCGAGGGGATCTTCAGTGGCGAGACGATCAACACGCCCTCGATGCTGGCGGTGGAAGATTACCTTGTGGCGTTGAAATGGGCGCAGTCGGTGGGCGGTTTGGCCGGATTGATCGCACGCGCCAGTGCCAATGCGCAAACCGTGTGGGATTTCTGCGCCGCCAACCCGTGGATCACCAATCTGGCCGAGGTGCCTGCAACCGCCTCCACCACCTCGGTGTGTTTGAAATTCACCGATCCGCGCATCAAAGATGGCGCGGCCTTTGCCAAGGCTGTTGCCAAGCGTATCGAAAAGGCAGGCGCTGGCTTTGACATGGGCGCTTACCGCGACGCCCCCCCCGGTCTGCGCATCTGGTGCGGATCGACGGTGGAAACATCCGATGTGCAAGCCCTGCTGCCTTGGATCGCTTACGCCTTTCAGGCCGAAATCGCCGCGCAATAAGTCCCTCGGCTGCGCCACCACGGCGCGCCTTTCCGCCCCCCAATTATAGGAGCCCAAAATGGCCCCCCGCGTTCTTGTCTCTGATGAACTCTCTGAAACCGCCGTGCAAATCTTCCGCGACCGTGGGGTCGAGGTCGATTACCTGCCCGCCTTGGGCAAGGATAAAGACAAACTGGCCGAAGTGATCGGCCAATATGACGGCCTTGCCATCCGTTCGGCCACCAAAGTGACCGAAAAGCTGCTGGCAGCCGCCACCAATCTAAAGGTCGTGGGCCGTGCGGGGATTGGGGTGGACAATGTCGACATCCCCGCCGCCTCGAAAAAGGGGGTGATCGTGATGAACACGCCCTTTGGAAATTCCATCACCACCGCCGAACACGCCATCGCCATGATGTTCGCCGTCGCCCGCCAGATCCCCGAGGCCAACGCCTCGACCCAAGCGGGCAAATGGGAAAAGTCGCGCTTTATGGGGGTGGAACTGTTCAACAAAACCCTTGGCGTGATTGGTGCTGGCAATATCGGCGGCATTGTGTGCGACCGCGCGGTGGGGCTGAAGATGAAGGTTCTGGCCTATGACCCCTTCCTGTCGGACGAACGCGCCAAAAGTCTGGGCGTGACCAAGGTCGAGCTGGACGATCTTCTCGCCCGCGCCGATTTCATCACCCTGCATGTGCCCCTGACCGATAAGACCAAAAACATCCTCTCGCGCGAGGCTTTGGGAAAGACCAAGAAAGGCGTGCGGATCATCAACTGCGCGCGCGGCGGGCTGATTGATGAAGCCGCCTTGGTCGATGCGCTATCGTCCGGCCATGTCGCCGGTGCAGCGCTGGACGTGTTCGAGGTGGAACCCGCCACCCAAAACCCGCTGTTCGGCAGGACCAACGTGGTCTGCACCCCGCATCTGGGCGCAGCCACCACCGAAGCGCAAGAAAACGTCGCCTTGCAAGTGGCCGAACAGATGGCTGATTACCTTCTGTCAGGCGCTGTGCAAAACGCGCTCAACATGCCCAACGTCTCGGCCGAAGAGGCGGCGGTTATGGGGCCGTGGATCAAGCTTGCCAGCCATTTGGGCGCCTTTATCGGCCAAATGACCGACGAGCCGATCCGCGCCGTTAACATCCTTTATGATGGCAAAGTCGCGGCCATGAACTTGGCAGCCCTGAACCAAGCGGTGATCGCGGGTGTGATGAAAACCGCCAACCCCGATGTCAACCTTGTCTCGGCCCCCATCGTGGCCAAGGAACGCGGCATCCAAATCTCGACCACGCGCCAAGACAAATCCGGCACCTTTGACGCCTATATCAAAGTCACCATGGTCACCGACAAACGCGAACGTTCTGTCGCGGGGACATGCTTTAGCGATGGCAAACCGCGCTTCATCCAGATCAAAGGCATCAACATTGATGCCGAAATCGGGCAGCACATGCTTTACACCACGAACGAGGATGTGCCCGGCATCATTGGTCTTTTGGGCATGACGATGGGCAAAAACAACGTCAACATCGCCAACTTCACCTTGGGGCGCTCTGGCGTGGGGCAAGATGCAATTGCGATCCTTTACCTTGACCAGCCCATCGACCCCAAGGTGGTCAACACACTGGAATCGACGGGCATGTTCTCGCAAGTCAAAGCGCTGGAATTCGCCTGACCCTTCCCCTTTCATACTTGCCCAAATATCCCGGGGGCGCGGGGGCAGCGCCCCCGCTGTTCCGGCGGCGGGCGTAGCCCCAAGGTGATGCATGCATATCTATGCCATAGGCGACATCCACGGCCATCTTGACCTGCTCAAATCCGCCCACCACCGGATCGCTGCCGATATGGCGCGGCACGGGCACGGGCAAATCGTGCATCTGGGCGATCTGGTCGATCGGGGGCCTGACAGTCGGGGCGTGGTGCAGTATCTGATGGAAGGTGTGGCCGCAGGGCGCGACTGGGTGGTGCTCAAGGGCAATCACGACAGGCTTTTTGCGGGGTTTATGACCGATCCGGCGTGGCGCGATCCGGGGTTAAAGCCGGAACATGCGTGGCTGCATCCCAAGCTGGGCGGGGCTGCGACGCTGGCCTCTTACGGTGTGCACAGCCCGGGCGACAGGCCGATCCGGCCGGTGCATTCCGATGCTTTGGCCGCCGTGCCCGCCGATCACCGCCGCTTTCTGGAAAGCCGACCCACAAGTTTTGTGGCCGAAGATGCAATCTTTGTGCACGCCGGCATCCGCCCGGGGATAGCGTTGCAAGATCAGGCCGAAGACGATCTTGTCTGGATTCGCAAAGATTTTCTGGAAGACAAACGCGACCACGGCGCGCTGGTGGTGCATGGCCACACCGCGCTTGACCACGCCACCCATTACGGCAACCGCCTGAACCTTGACAGCAGTGCGGCCTACGGTGGCCCCCTGTCTGCCGCCGTGATCGAAGGGCGGCGAGCTTTTCTTTTGACCGATGCGGGGCGCGTGGCGCTTACCCCCGCCTGATCAGCGCATCATCGCACGGTAGGACACTGCGCTGAACAGCGTGGCCAACCCTGCCACCCCCGCCACCAGCCAGAAAAAGCCATGGCTGCCCAAAGTATCCATGACCTGCGTGTAAAACAGCGGCGAGACAATCGCCCCGACCAGCCCCACCGCAAGGATCACCGGAGACACCCGTGGGTCCGCCCCCATCTTGCGCGTGGCCGTGACATATTCGCCCTGAAAGAACAGCCCCGCCGAAATGCCCAAGGGCGCAAAGAACAGCACGGGGCTGACCAAGGCCGCCCCCAGCGCGCACAGCGTGGCCCAGCCCATCGCAAAGACCAAAATCCCGAAATCGGCAAAGCGGTGCGCGACCAGCACCAGCACAATCCGCGCCGCCAAAGCCGCCACAAAGAACAGCGACAACAGCTCTGCCGCGCGCGGCGCGCTTAGCCCCGCGCGGATCAGGGCGGTGGGGCCAAGACCGACCAAGCTCGCCTCGATCCCGATCGACACAAGCGCCAAGCCCAAGATCGGCAGATGCAGCTTAAAGCCGCGACCTGTGGCGTGTTGGGGCAGGCCCGTCAGGCCAACCGATCCCGAAAAGGCCCAAGCAATCGCTGACAGCGCCGCCATGGTCAAAAACACTGGCGTCAGGCTGGCTCCGATCAGCGTAAATCCATAAGGTGCCACAATCGCGCCAAAAGAATAGAGCGCATTCAGCATCCCGATGCGCGCCGCACCCTGCGCCCCGAAGGCATGCAAGACCCGCGCATTAAACAGCGCCGCAATCGCTCCGTAGCCGACCCCGAAGATCAATGCGCCCAACAGCGCCACCCAAAAGGCCGGGGCCAAGGCCAAAAGCAGCGCCCCCACCCCCACCAACAGCAAGGGCGGGCGCGGTTCGATCTGAGCACCCCTGAAATACATCGCCAACACGCCGGTCAAACAGCCAATCCACAAAGTAGACACCAACAGACCCGAGGTCGCCGTGGAGATGTGGAACATCTGCTCATAAACCGGCACCGCAGGCCCCAGAATGGCCGAGCCCGCGCCGACGATGAACAAGGTCAACAGGCCCGACAGAAAAAGGATGCTTTTGGGCTGGGCGGGCATGGGGATCATCCTGCAATATGGCCCTCACGGGCTATCCGCCCTGCGGCCCAAGGTCAACCGCGCCTTAGCGCAGCCGCACGCGGGTGCGGGCAGACCGCCCTTCGGCATCTATCACCGACAGGGTGACAAAGCCGCGCCCAAGGGCGGGCAGCATGGCGGTGGCCTCGGCCTGCGCGGTCATCACGGGGGCACCGTCGGCGAGCCATGTGAACGGCGCTATGCCGCCCGAGACTTGCACCATCAGCCCTTGGGGCAACAGTTCCACCTCGGCCCCGTCGGGGGGAAAGGCCACCTCGGGCGCGGTGGTATCGGCGGCAAAGGCTGCTTGACGGCTGCGAAAATGCCGCAAGGGTTGGGGCAGTTGCGCATTGGCCAGCATCAGCGCATCGGCTGGCGGGGCGGGTTGCGGGTCAAGCGCGGGTTTCAGGCGGGCAAAGGCCTCGAACAGGACGGGCGCTGCCAGATCAGCGCCAAAGGCCCCCGGCACCGGCGTGCCGTCTGCCCGCCCCATCCAGACGCCAATGACATTCTTGCCGTCAAACCCGATCGCCCAAGCATCGCGGTGCCCATAAGAGGTGCCTGTCTTATAGGCCAGCCGGTTCGACGGCGCGCCGGGCGGCGGGGCAAGACCTGCCAGAATATCGCCCACCTCCCACGCCGCCACCCGCGTCATCACCCGCTGGCCTTCAGCTTTAGGCGCATCCAACTGATGGGTCAGCGGTCGCACCACGCCGCCGCGTGCAATGGCGGCGTAAAGCTGCACCATATCCTCTAGCGTCACACCAATTCCGCCCAGCGCCACGGCCAGCCCCGGTTGGCCTAGGGGCAACGCGGTCTTCATCTGCGCGCGGTCCATCGCTTGCAGCAGCTTTGCCGGCCCCAGCGCATCGGTCAGCGCCACCGCCGGAATGTTCAGCGACAATTGCAGCGCATCGCGCACGCGGATCGTGCCGCGAAACTGGCGGTCAAAGTTCTGCGGGCGGTAGCCGTTGAAATCGGTGGGCCTGTCGTCGATCAGCGTTTCGGGATGGGCCAGCCCTTCGTCAAACGCCAGCCCATAGATCAACGGCTTCAGCGTCGACCCCGGAGAGCGCAGCGCCGTTGTCATATCGACAAAGCCCAGCCGATCGCCCCCTTGATACCCCGCCGACCCGACCGAGGCTAAAACCTCACCCGTGCCATGATCTGCCACCACGATCGCCACCTGCAACCGCGCACCCATGCCCTGCACCGCCAGTACCGCCAGCTTTTCCAGCGCGGTTTGCAGGCCCTTGTCCAGCGTGGTGACATGGCGGCGGGCTTGGGGTTCTTCGGCCAGAATTCGGTCTGACAGATGCGGGGCCAAGGCGGGAAAAGCAGCGCGGCGGGTAGGCACGGCCTCGCGCTCTGCCGCTTGCGCTTGATCGGCGTTGATCACCCCGTCAGATCGGGCGCGGTCCAGCACGCGGTCGCGGGCGGCTTTGGCAAGGTCGCTGCGATCGGGCCTGCGGGTTTCGGGGCTTTGGGGAATGGCCACCAGCAAAGCCGCCTCGGCCGGAGTCAGGCGGCGGGGTTCTTTGCCGAAATAGGCAAGCGATGCCGCGCGGAGGCCTTCGACATTGCCGCCGTAAGGGGCCAGCAGCAGATACAGCTGCAAAATCTGATCCTTGGTCAGGTGCCGCTCCAAGGCCAAAGCCAGCCGGATTTGCCGCAGCTTGCCCGCCACCCGCCCCGTGCCCGACCCTTCCAACAACCGCGCCACCTGCATTGTCAGGGTTGATCCGCCCGAGACAACATGCCCGTTCCACACCGCCTGCCCCAGTGCGCGCAGCAAGGCCTGCGGATCAACCCCGCGGTGCTGGTAAAAGCGCTTGTCTTCATAATCCAACAGCAGGCTGACAAAGAACGGGTCGACCTGATCCTGCATCACCCCCAAGCGCCAGCGCCCATCCTCTACCGTATAGGCGCGCAGAAGGGAGCCATTGCGGTCCAGCACCTCTTGGCTGACCGCGGGGGTTAAGGGCGGCAAAACCGTGGCGTCGATCCAGCGGTCCACCCCGTCGCGGGCAAAAGCGGCAAGCCATAGGCCCGCCGCCAGCCCCAACCCCCCCCTTGCCCGCATCAGGGAGCCACGGTGACACTACCCGAGTCGGTATGCGCGGTCAGATCGGGGCGGTACATATCCTCAACCGAGGCTGCGGCTTGATGATAGGTGCCCGGCGACACCGCCCGAACGATATAGGCCAAGCGGAAGGCGCCGTTGTCCCTGCGGTCTACCGCCGCGACAAAGCGGTCTTGGCGGAATTCGGCATGAGTCGCCTCAGTCGTCAGGGTCAGGAAATCAAGGGCAGGAACCGCGCCTGCGATCATGAGGTTGGGGTTGTCAATCTCATAGCCTGCGGGGAGCGGGTCGGTGACCATCAGGCGCGCTTCGCCGCGACCATAGGGGGTGATTTCCAGCACGACCAAGACCCTTTGGCCCACGGTTGCCCCCTCCCACTGGGCGGGCTGGCCGTCTAGGGTGTAAAGGCTGCGCGTGATGGCGTAGCCATTGCCGCCCGCGGTTACCGGATCGGTGGGCACACCCAAGGTGGTCAGGGTTACGCTGGTGTCTTCACCCGCGTTTGTCACCACCACCGGATCGGTCAGGGTGGCGTCCAGCACCTTGACCAAGGGACCCGTGGCGGGTTGGCCGTCAAAGCTGATGCCAGAACCGTCTGCGCTGTCGAGCATGGCATGGGTCGCCAGCAGCGACCAGGTCGCCTCTTGTGTCGACAGCACACCGTCGGTGGCAATCCGGCTGATCAGCGCATCGCGGTCGATAACGTTTGACCCTGCCTCAACCCCCAAGGCCAGCACAGCCGCCGCATCGCGCAAAGGCGTGCCGTAATCGGCGCGCAGGATTTGGTCTTCGCTGGGGGGCAGACCGTCCAGCAGGGCAACGGCTTTGCCAAACATCCGGTCAGCACGGGGTTGGTCGCCGTAGCTGGCCAAGGCAGCACCCAGCTGGGCCATGGCGGTGGGCGTGGCAAAAGCGTCGCCCTTAACATCGGCATAGTAGCGCAGATCGCCCATGGCGGCGGCGCCTTCACGGGCCAGAACCATCAACGCATAGGCCAAAGGCTCGCCACCCGTATCAAAATCGGCATAGTAGTTGACTTGGTTGCGCAGGTTATCCAGTGCTTGGCGGAAAGCGTGGTCGGGCACCGCATAGCCCTGCGCTTTGGCGCGCGACAAAAAGTCGGTGACATAGGCATCCAGCCACATATCGCCCGAGACGGGTTGCCACAGCCCGAACGCGCCCGAGGCGTCTTGCTTGGTCAGCACATCGGCAATCGCTTGGGTCACGCGGCCTTGGATGTCATGGGCACCGGGCAGGTCCAGTGCCTGCGCCACTTGGTCAAAATACAGCAAAGGCATGGCCTTTGAGGTGATCTGTTCGGTGCAGCCATAGGGGTAAGCATCCAGCGCCGCCATAACCCCCGGCGCATTCAGCCGCGCAATCGGGCCAATCGCCATCACGGCTTTGGCCGAAGTGGGCGACAGCCCCGCAAAGACATTGGCGTCAAAGGTGAAGCTTTGCCCCTTGGCCAGATCAAAGCGGCTGACCAGCGCAATCAACGGGTCACTCACCTGCACCGGAAGGGCAAGGTCTTTGGTCAAAACCTTGCCATCGGGCGTGGTCAGGGTGACTTCCACCGTCTGCAAGCCCAGTGCCTCCGCCGTTACCGGCACCTCAACCACGGCAGAGCCTTTGTCGGTCAGCGTCACGCTGTCAGGCACCTCCCCAAGGATCAGCCCTGTTGAGGTGACACTCAGCCCCATGTCCCCCGCAGGGCCGGTGGCGTGGACAATCTCTAGCCGCAGGCGGCTTTCATCGCCCGGTTGCAAAAAGCGTGGCAGGCTGGCGGTGACCACAACCGGATCGCGCACCAGCACATCGGTGCTGGCTTGGCCCACGCCGCGCGTGCTCCACGCCACGGCCATGACTTTGACGGTGCCGTTAAAGGCGGGCAGATCAAAGCTGACGTGGGCATAGCCATCCGCACCCACCTGCACGGGGCCTGCGAAATTGGCGACCAGGTGTTCTGTGGGCGGCGGGGCTTGCAGGCGGGCATTGGCCCCCGCATCCCCGCCAGAGCGCACCTCGCCCTGCGCGCCGTTCAGCCCGTCAATCAAGCGCCCGTACAGGTCGCGGATGCCAACGCCCAGCTTGCGCTGGCCAAAGTAATGGCCTTGCGGATCTGGCGGGGTGTAGCCTGTCAGGTTCAAGATGCCGACATCGACGGCCGCGACCGTGACATAGGCCACATCCCCCGCTTCCACACCCGCCACCTTGACGGCAATGTCCATGGGGCCGCGCGGTGCAGCCTCGGGGGCGGTTTCGATTGTGGCGGTCAGGGCGCGGGTGCCCGGATCAATCTTGGCATAGGCCAACCCCAAGGCCCGCGCCGGATTGCGGCCTGCGGCCACATCCATCGGGCGCAGCACCTCTGCGGTGACATAGGCCCCTGTGCCCCAGTCATCTGTCACGGGCACGGGGATGAGGTTTTCGCCCTCGGTCACGGGCACCTCGACATGCGAGACGACCGCATTGGATAGAACCGTTACAAGGGCTGTTCCCGCCGCACGCGGCACGATCCGCAGCATCGCCGTATCGCCCACGGCGTAGCTGGGCTTATCCAGCGACAGGGGAAGGCTGTCGGGCGTCGAGGTCACATCAGCAGGCGCATACCAGCCCGCGTAGAACTTAACAGAACTGACCGCCGCCTGACCATCGGCGCGCGTCACGCGCAGTTCATATTCCCCCCATGTGACGGAGGCTGTAATCTCTGACGGGCCGCTTGCGGTCAGGTCTGCATCACCCTCGCCCATGCGGGTGCGCGAGGTGACGGGCTGCCAGTTCCAACTGCCGTTGATGTGGTACCACTGGTAATTGGTGTCGATCCGCGTCAGCTCCCAATGGGCCGACATCGGGGCAGCGTGTTCGTCTGTGCCCACCCCCACCAGATCAAACCGCGCTTGAGCGTTTTCGGCCACAACGCCGTCAAACATCGGCTTGATGCCGATCATCGCCGCACTGGGGGCCAAGGGCTTGGTCACCTTACGCTCGACCGGACGGCCTGATCCTTCGGACACGCGGGTGACAAACACCGCCTCTAGCGGGCGCAGCGGGTCTTGCACCTGCGGGAGGGCGGCGTTGATCACCGCATGGCCCGCAGTATCGGTCCGCACGCTGGCAAAGGCGTTGACCTGCGCGTCAAAGGTGGCGTCAAATCGGCCAAAGGCATAGCCCGGCCAAGCCTGCAAGCCTTGCGCCGCACGCAGAATGACTTCGCCTTCGACGGCCAGATCAGAGGCGGGGGCACCAAACAGATATTCCGCCTCGACAGACACCTGCGGCACAGCGCCCAAAGTCAGGGGCGCATCATCTAGCCCAAGTTTCACGTCGATCCGCTCGGGCAAGAAATCCTCGACAAGGAATGACTTGGCACTGAGCGCAGGCGCCTCAAGGTCGGAATAGACCGACAGCGTCCAGCGCCCGCGGGGCGCTGTATCGGCAATGGGAAAGTCAAACACATGGCCCCCTGCGCCTGCGTCTTCGGCCAAGGCGCGCAGATATTCCACCCCGTCGGGCCGTGTCAGAATGCCCGTCAGCGGCAAGCCGGTGATCGCCACCTGTTTGGCATCGCGCGTCAAAGCCGTGGCGTGAAGGGTTTCGCCGGCACGGTAGGCCCCACGGTCGGTGGTTAGAAAGACATCCACGGGGGGCGCGGCCTCTGACCCTTCAACGCCGCGATCGGACAGGTCAAATTCGGGGTCGGTCAGCGACAAAAAGGCCTGATCCGCAGCACCATCGCGCGCCACGATCATGGCGGGCGACGCACTGCCCGCGCCGTGGACCAAGCCCGCGTCAAACAGCGCGTGGCCTTGATCATCGGTGGTGGCCGTGCCCAGAACCTCGTTGGCCGAAGATAACACTTGCACCTCGACACCCGCCTTAGGCGTTGCATCGCCCAAAGCATGCACAAAGACATGCAGGCCATCGACCCCGCTCATCGTCGTCAGACCCAAGTCTGACACGACAAACCACTGCCAACTGGCCGCGCCGTAAGGATCAGCATGGGGCACCGTGGCGCGCAGGGCGTAGATGCCCGCAGGCTGGCCTGCAATGGCCTCGTCCAGTGGCAGGCGGGTGGTGATGTCTTGGTTGATATCCGCGCCCACCGTGGCCGTGCCCGACCAAAGCTTGCTGCCCAATTTGCTTTCGAAATCTTGCTCTTGGTAGGAATACATCGGCTGGTTGAAATAATCATCCTGAAGCGCGCGCAAAAGGTTGCGGTCTGTGACCTTCCACAACTCCAGATCCAGCGTGTCGGTGTTGACACTGACCACAGGGATCGACGCCGCCCCCGTGCGGGGCAAAACATAACCGCGTCCCGCAAAATGCACGCTGGGCGCACGGTCACGGATATAGGCCGCGATTTTGACACCGTGCAGCAGCGTCTCGCCCGTGGCGGCGGGCAGGCCTTTGCGAAAGGTCAGCTGGTAGCCGGTGCCATAAGAGATGCCTTCGACACACAACTGCCGCGCGCCATCAAGCGCCACAGACAACCCAGCCTCGGGCAGCTTGACAAAAGAGGTGTAATCCACCCCCGTGGCGACCAAATCTTCCGAAAAGGTCACACAGATGCGCGGGCGGTTGGTTTCGGTCTGCACCTGATTGTCCAGCACGCGAAAGCCGTATTTGCCGGCGGCATCGTCCAACATCGCCGCCGTATCGTCGCGCTGCTGCAGGCTTTGCGCCAAACGCAGGGCCTGCACCATATCGCGACCACGGTCGATGATTTCCAGCGCCTGCCCCATTTGCACCAGAACCGAGTGTTGCAAGGCCACATCATCGGCGCGCAGATAGGCGTTGATCGTGGCGCGAAAGGCCTCGTCGCGCCAGGTTGCGGCGTTGTCTTGATCGCCGTCTGCCGCCAGAAGCAGCAGGCGGGCGTAGTTTGACCAATTCTCGGCCGTGTCCGCGACATTCAGCGCGGCACCGGTATAGCGAAAGGCAGCGGCAAAATCGCCACTTCCTTCGGCCTCGGCGGCAGAAGTTATGTGCTCTTCAGCCGTATAGCCATCGGTCACATGGCGATTGTCCATATCGGCGGCGATATCTGTTGCGGCAGAAATATCCCAATCGGGCAGAAAGGTCAGCTCTGCCCGACGTTTGCGCGCCACATCCTCTGCCCCCGGGTCGGCTTTTAGGACATAACCGGAATAGGCCCCGTCATAGGCCACCGGATCGCCCGCACCCTGCTTGAGAAAGCACGATCCGTTCTTGGTGTTAAACGTCATCGCTTCGCAGGTTGCGTTGGCAAGGCAGGCGGTTTCACAAGCATTCAGCGTGGTGTCGAAGATTGACGCCAAATCGCCGCCCGGCAGATCGGTGTTCTGCGACAGCGACAGGCGCTTTGCGGGAATAAGACCATCGGCCTGTGCCAAACCCGTGTTTGCCACCACCAGCCCGAAAGCCAAGGCCGCTACGCCGCGCATTGCCAAGCCAATCATCGCCATTCTCCTGAAAATCTGCTGCGCAATGTCGCATGGTGACCCTGTCGGAGCAAGGATTCTCACCGCAACGGCGTTAAGAAGGCGTTCATCTGCATGCGGCATTATGGGAGAAAGGGTGGGGCGGAATTCATCTCTGCCCGACTCTTGGGTGCTTGAACTGGCAGAGGATCAGATGGACGTTTTTCAAGAATTGGAAACGGAGCGGCAGATCAGAACCGCCGCACACAGCGTGCGGGGCGCGCACCGCCAAGCTTTGACGACACGTCTGCAAAGGCTGGGCCTGCGGGTGCAATCGCTTGGCCAACAGATCGGTCAAGACGAAGGTCGTTTGGCCAAAGCGTTGATCGCCAGAGCCAAGCCGCAGGCAGCACCCCAGACCGATGACCGCCCCATGGCCGCCCGTCTGGCCGAAATCGCCCATGAAATCCGCACGCCGCTGACCGGTGTGGCGGGCTTGGCGCAGCTTTTGTCTGACACGACGTTAACGCACGAGCAGCGCGTTCTTGCCGAAACGATCAACGCCTCGGCCAAGGCGGCTTTGGGGGTTTCGCAAAGCATTCTGGATTGGGCAAAGGGCGCGGCAGATGATCTGGAAATCTTGGCCGAACCCTTTGATCTGGACGCTTTGATCCACGAAATCGCGCTGTTGATGCTGCCTGCTGCCCGCGCAAAAGGCATCCGTCTGCTGATTGATTACGACCCTTGTCTGCCCGCACAGTTCATCGGCGACGGGGGCCGTTTGCGGCAGGTTTTGACCAATCTTGTTAGCAATGCGGTAAAGTTTACAGCGCAGGGCCATGTCTTGATCCGCGCGATGGGGATTGAGGCGGGGCTTGGCCCCCATCATGTGCATATCACCGTCGAAGACACAGGAATTGGCATTGCACCGCAAGACCTTGGGCGGATCTTTGACCCGTTCCATCAGGTCGGCGCGCAGACAGGTCACGGCCTGGGGCTGGGCCTTTCGATCGCCAAGAACCTCGTCGCGCGGATGCAGGGCACGATCTGGGTCGATTCCGATCTTGGTCGCGGCGCAAGTTTCGGGCTGCGCTTGCCCCTGCCCGCGATCGAAGTGCCCGCCCTCCCCCCGCCGCAGATCAGGCTGCGGCGCGTGCTGGTGATTGACGAACACCCGCTGGCCTGTGCCATCTTGGAAGGGCAACTGCGCGCTTTGGGACTATCGGTGACGCTGTGCGCGTCAGCCGATACCGCGCTGGAAGTATTTCATAAAGATCAAGAGTTTGACGCCGTTTTTGTCGATCAGACTGTGGTAGGCGACGGCGATCTTGGCGTTTTGGCGCAGTTGCGGGCGATGCCCGTGGTGCTGATGTGCGATGATGCGGCCCAACGGCGCGACAAAATGCAGGGGCTGGCGGCGGTTGTGCAGCGCCCTGTCCGGCGGGCTGATCTGTATCAATACTTGGGGCAGCTGCATAGCAAGGCCATGCCCTATCGGGCGGACCTTGGCGGAATGGATAACCTACCCCGCCCGATGCGCATCTTGGTCGCTGAAGACAACCGCACCAATCAACTGGTCTTTCAAAAGATGGTGCGGGATCTGGCCGTTGAAGTGGCCTTTGCCAACACGGGGGGGCAAGCGGTTCATCTGGTGCAAAGTTTCAAACCCGATCTGATTTTCATGGATATCGCCATGCCGGAAATGGATGGGTGCCAAGCGACCCTTGCCATCCGGCAGGGCGAAGCAAGCGGCACCCGCCTGCCCATCATCGCCCTGACCGCCCATGCCGAGGGGGCAGAGCTTGCCCCCCTTTTGGCCGCAGGGATCGACCGGCGCATGTCCAAACCGCTGCAAAAAGCGGTCCTGCGCGATGTGATGATGGAGTTTTGCCCCCAAGGCGCGCGTGTGCTGCCGCCTGAGGGCGAATTGCCGCAGGAAACGGCCTAGCCGTCCTGCAAAATCTCAAGAAAGGCCGCCCCGAACCGTTCGACCTTTTGGGCCCCCATGCCTTGCACCTCGGCCAAGGCGTCAAGGCTGGTCGGGCGACGCTCGGCGATTTGGCGCAGGGTGGAATGGGTGCAAGACAGGTATTTGCCCGTGCCATCCTCGCCCCGCGACAGGGCCAACTGCGCCTCTACCAAGCGGTCAAACAGCGGGGCTGCGGCACGTCCGGCGAGTTTGCGGCGGGCGGGATGTTCGGGGTCCGGGCGGGCACCCAAGATCACCTCTAAAAACGCCTGCCCGTAGCTTTCCAGCTTGCGCGCACCGATGCCGTTGATTCCGATCATCTGGTCAAGCGTTTGCGGGCGATTTTCGGCCATTTCGATCAGCGTCTTGTCGGGGAAAACCACATAGGCGGGCACGCCCTGCGCCTCGGCCAGATGGCGGCGTTTGGCTTTGAGCGCGGTGAGAAGGGCGACATCTTCCTCGTCCACCTGGCCCCGCGCTATGTTGCGGTCGCCCTTTTGGGCCTTTTCAACCGTATCGGCGCGCAAGGTGATGGCTTGTAGGCCTTTGAGAATGGGCAAGGCCGCATCCGTCATGCGCAAAGCGCCAAAGCGTTCGGCATCGGGGCGCACCAGATCGCGGCCCATCATCTGGCGAAACACCGCCGCCCAAGCGAGCTTAGACAACTCGCGCCCGACGGCAAAGGTGGGCAACTGATCATGACGGCGTTCGACCACTTTGGGCGTGGCCGTGCCGGTCAGAATATCAATCAAATGCCCCGCGCCAAAGCTTTCCCCCGTGCGCAGAACGGCTGACAAAGCCTTGCGCACCGCATCGGTGGCGTCAAACAGTTTGGGCGGGCGCTGGCACAGGTCGCAGTTGCCGCAAGGGGCAGAGGTTTCGCCGAAATAGGCCAGCAAGACCTGACGGCGACATTCCAGCGCCTCGGCCAAACCCAACAGCGCATTCAGCCGCCCATGGTCGGCGGCTTTGCGTTCGGCGGGGGCGGCCCCCTCGTCGATCTGCTGGCGGCGCAGGCGGATATCGTCGGGGCCATAGAGCGTCAGCGTATCGGCCGGCGCCCCATCACGGCCCGCGCGGCCGATTTCTTGATAATAGCCTTCGATCGACTTGGGCAGATCGGCATGGGCCACCCAGCGGATGTCGGGCTTGTCGATCCCCATGCCAAAGGCCACGGTCGCCACCACTATCAGCCCGTCTTCCTGCTGAAAGCGCAGCTCGGCCTGACGGCGCTCTTCCGCCTCCATCCCGGCGTGATAGTGCAAGACCAGATGCCCCGCCGCGCGCAGGGCAAGGGCCAAAACCTCGGTCTTGGCGCGGCTGGAGCAATAGATGATCCCCGACTGCCCCTTGCGCGCCGCCGCATAGTGCAAAATCTGGTCGCGAGGGCTGTCTTTGACGGCAAAGGCCAGCCGAATGTTGGGCCGGTCAAAGCCGCGCAGAAAGGTGACGGGCGGGGTGCCATCAAACAAGCGGGTGGTGATTTCGGCACGGGTTTCGGCATCGGCTGTGGCGGTAAAGGCGGCGAGTGGTACGCCCAAAGACAGACGCAAAGCGCCGATGCGCAGGTAATCGGGGCGAAAGTCGTGGCCCCATTGGCTGACGCAGTGCGCCTCGTCCACCGCGATCAGGCTGACGCCGATGCGTTTGAGCATGGGCACGGTGGCAGGGGCCGCCAGCCGTTCGGGGGCAAGGTACAAAAGCTTCAAGCGACCTTCATCAAGGGCTGCGAAGACCTCTTCCGTCTCTTGATCGGTGTTGCCCGATGTCAGCGCACCCGCTTCAACCCCCGCCGCTTTCAGCGCGCGCACCTGATCGCGCATCAGTGCAATCAGCGGCGAGATCACGACTGTCACCCCGTCACGGCACAGCGCAGGCAGTTGGAAACACAGCGATTTTCCACCACCCGTGGGCATGATGGCCAAGGTGTTTTGCCCGGCGATCACCGCCTGCACAATCTCTTCCTGACCGGGACGAAACCCGGAAAAGCCCCAAACTTGGTGCAGCAATCGGTCAGGAGAGGTCATGGGATCAATAAACACCGGGGCATTCTGCCCCAGTCAAATGAACAACAGGTTAAGCGCATCAATACATATTGTTGCGGATCAACACTTCGACCGCATAGACGCCAAACAACACGATCAGCGGTGCAAAGTCGATTCCGCCGGACAGGGGAATCATCTTGCGGATGCGCGAGTAGAGCGGGTTCAACGTGCCGGTCAGCCCGTACCAGATTTGCGCCACAAGCGGCTGACGCAGGTTCAACACTTGGAAATTGATCAGCCAGCTCATGATCACATGAACCAAAACGATCCAGCGCAGGATCTGGACAGCAACAAGCAGAATTTGCAAAAGCGAGGTCATGGGCCACCCAATGTTGAACGGGCCTTAGGTAGCGCGCATGGCCCCCAAGCGCAATCGCTTCCGCTGCCCTTGCGTATGTGCCCCGCTTCAGGCTTGATCGGGCAAAACGGAGGGCAAACATGGCCAGCAAACGCATTTGGGGTTGGTATTTCTTTGACTGGGCAAGCCAGCCCTACAGCACCTTGCTTTTGACCTTCACCTTTGGCCCCTATTTTGCCGAGGTGGCAAGTGCGAAGTTTTTGGCGGACGGGATGGATCAGGCCGCCGCCAATGCCGCAGCGCAGACCTATTGGACCACGGGGCAAACGATCGCGGGCGTCTTGATCGCCTGCCTTGCGCCGATCTTGGGGGCCGTGGCCGATGGGTCGGGGCGGCGCATGCCGTGGATTTGGGGCTTTTCGGCGCTGTATGTGCTGGGGTCTTGGGCGCTGTGGTATCTTTCGCCGGTGCAGCCGGATCTGTTTATGGCGATGGTCTGGTTCGGACTTGGCCTGATCGGGATGGAGTTTGCGACGATCTTCACCAATTCGCTGATGCCAGACCTGACGGGCGACGCCGATATGGGCAAAGTATCGGGCGCGGGGTCGGCTTGGGGCTATCTGGGCGGGATCGTGGCGCTGATCTTGATGCTGACGCTGTTCAACGAAAACGGGGCCACGGGTACAACCCTGATCGGCATTCCCCCGATCTTCGGGCTGGACGCTGCCTTGCGCGAAGGCACCCGCGCTGTGGGGCCGTTTACGGCGATTTGGTATGTGATTTTCATGGTGCCCTTCTTTTTATGGGTGCGCGAGGGTCGCAGGCGCAAGCCGGTCGGCTTGGGAAAATCGCTGCGCGACCTGTGGGCGCTGATCTTGTCGCTGCGCGACAGGCAAAGTCTGGGGGCGCATTTGCTGTCGTCGATGTTGTACCGCGATGCGCTGAATGCGCTTTATGGCATCGGGGGCATCTATGCCTCGGGCGTGTTGGGGTGGTCGATCACGCAGATTGGTATCTTCGGGATCATTGCTGCGATTTCGGCGGCGTTTTTCACGTGGCTTGGCGGCATCGCTGATTCGGCGCGGGGGCCAAAGCCTGTGATTGTGGTGTCGATGTGGGTGCTGATCGGCGTTTGCCTTGTGGTGGCGGGCATGTCGCGCGAGGCGTTTTTCGGGCTGCCCTTGGCGGCAGGGTCGCCCCTGCCCGATATTGTATTTTACCTGTGCGGCTGTGCCATCGGCGCTGCGGGTGGTACGTTGCAGGCGGCCAGCCGCACGATGATGGTGTTTCACACCACCCCCGACCGCGCGACAGAGGCCTTTGGCCTTTACGCCCTATCGGGCAAGGCCACGACCTATCTGGGCACCATGGGGATCGCGCTGTTCACGCTGATCAGCGGATCGGCGCGGCTTGGCATCGCCATCCCCCTGATCGCGCTGTTTATTCTGGGCATGGTCTTTTTAACTTGGGTCAAACCGATGGGAGAGCGGTCTTGAAACGCCTGATCCTTTTGGCGCTTTTGGCGCTGGCCCAACCCGCGGCAAGCGAAACGCTGGCCGCCAAGCTGTTTGCGGCCAAGACTCAGCCCACCTCTGGCCCCGCAGAGCCGATCGGTACTTATGCGCGCGGCTGTGCGGCCGGCAATGTCGAACTGCCGCAAACGGGGCCGACATGGCAGGCCATGCGCCTGAACCGCAATCGCAACTGGGGCAATCCGGTGCTGGTGGCCTATTTGGAAGACCTTAGCCAAGCGGTGACGGCCTTTGGCTGGAAGGGGCTTTATATCGGCGATATGGGCAATCCGCGCGGCGGGCCGATGATTTCGGGCCATGCCAGCCACCAGATG
Source organism: Paracoccaceae bacterium (assembly GCA_947449875.1). Taxonomy (GTDB): domain Bacteria; phylum Pseudomonadota; class Alphaproteobacteria; order Rhodobacterales; family Rhodobacteraceae; genus Stagnihabitans. The sequence goes on along the minus strand of CANFSY010000016.1, from coordinate 12,639 downwards.
GGACTGGACGCCGATGTGTGGTTTTTGCCCCCCGCGCGGTTGGATTTGACAGCGCAAGAGCGCGAAAAGCTGGGCGCGATGTCGATCCGCAGCGAAGATCAAAAGTCGGTCAACGAAAACTGGAACGACAGCTACCGCGATGTGCTGAAAACCGCTGCCTCCGACCCGCGCGTGGACCGGATTTTCGTCTCTGCCGCCATCAAGCTGCACCTGTGCGAAGGGGCCAAACCCTCGGACACCGCTTGGCTGCAACACCTGCGGCCAGAGGCGGGCCATCAGGATCATTTCCACGTGCGCCTGAAATGCCCCGCTGGATCAGACCTGTGCCAAACCCAAAAGCCCGCCGTGTCCGACCTGTCAAAGGGTGGCAGCGGGTGTGACGAAACCTTGGCCTATTGGGTGTCGAACGCCTATCTGCACCCCAAACCCAACCCAAACCCGCCGCCGCGCAAAAAGGGTCCCAAAGAGTTTACCATGGCCGATCTGCCCGCCCAATGCGCCGCCGTTCTAAAGGCCAAGTGACGCAAAGCAACGCCCGTTGACAAAGGGGCGTTGCCAAGCCAAAAGCCGCCGTCCTCATGGGGAGGGCCAAGTCTCCGCGACCTTGTAAAAAACGGAATGGATCATGAAAAACCTTCTTCCCGGCATTCTTGCCATGGCCGCCATCGTTGTGGCCTCTAACATACTGGTGCAGCACCAGTTCGGCGCCTTTCTGACCTATGGGGCCTTTACCTATCCGCTGTCTTTTCTGGTCAATGACATCACCAACCGGTTGCAAGGGGCGCAGGCGGCGCGGCGGGTGGTATTGGCGGGGTTTGTGGTGGGCTTGGCCTGCTCGTTTGTGGGCACGCAACTGCACAACGAATTCGGCCCCCTTGTCACGCTGCGCGTAGCCCTTGGGTCGGGCACGGCCTTTCTGGTCGGCCAGTTGTTCGACGTGACGGTCTTTGACCGCCTGCGCCGCGCCGCATGGTGGCGGGCACCGCTGATCTCGACCCTGTTGGGGTCTACGATTGACAGCGTGATCTTCTTTACCATCGCCTTTGCCGCCAGCCTGACCTTTTTGGAACCGTCAAGCGATGTGTCTTGGGCCGCCGTTTCCGGCCCCTTGCTGGGCAGCGGGCCAGAGGTGCCCTTGTGGGTTTCGCTGGCCGTAGCTGACTGGTGCGTAAAATTTGGGATCGCTTTGTTCGGCCTTTTGCCGTTTCGCCTGATCGTGGCGAAATTTGCCATAAGGGTTGCGTAAAAGGTTTTGACAAATACAAAATATGTGCCACCTTAGCCTTGTCGATAACCAATTCGAAAGGAGGTGATCCAGTGTCTAGAGTGATATTGGAGAGAGGTGTCGGGACAGCCGGAGGGTTCGTTTTCTAAGGGCAGCCCCTTGGTAAGACGGCCACAGGTTGGATGGATGCCCTAACTGGCCCATCTCCTTGGAACTCGGGAAGGGTCACCGCTTAGGTGGCCCTTTCTCTTATGGCGAAGCGTTATGTTGCACATCACCGACACGATCCAGATCGCCGATTGGGAATTGAGCGAACAGTTCGTCCGGGCCTCTGGCCCCGGCGGGCAGAATGTGAACAAGGTTTCCACCGCTGTCGAACTGCGCTTTGAAGCGGAACGCTCGCCCCACCTGACGCCTGCGGTGAAGGCCCGCCTGAAACGTCTGGCAGGGCGGCGATGGACCACAGAGGGCGCGATTGTCATTCAAGCCGAAGAAACCCGCAGTCAGGCCCAAAACCGCGAGCTGGCCCGCGACCGACTGGTCGAGATGATTCGCCAAGCCCTGATCGCCCCCAAGCGGCGGCTGGCAACCAAGCCCACTTATGGCAGCATCCAGCGCAGGCTGGTGGCCAAAAAGGTGCGCAGTGCCATCAAAGACGGCCGCCAAACCCCCGAGGACGAGGACTGATCACACGATCAGGTCTTGCCCCTGCTGCGCGCCCACGCCGAACACCCGCTTATAGCGTGCAATCTGGTCAGCGGGGCCCATGGCCTTGTTGGGATTGTCAGACAATTTCACGGTCGGGCGCCCGTTGGCGGCCACGGCCTTGCAGACCAACGAAAACGGGGCCAAGCCGTCATAATCGGCTAGGCCGCTGAAATCATTCGTCAGCATCGTGCCCCAGCCGAAAGACACCTTGGTTCTGCCCGCAAATTGGCGGTGCAGGTCTTCGATCTTAGCCACATCCAACCCGTCCGAGAAGATGACCAGCTTTTGCCGAGGGTCTTCACCCTTTTCGGCCCACCATTTGATCGCCACCTCTGCCGCGCGCGCCGGATCGCCGCTGTCAATGCGAATGCCTGTCCACGATGCCAGCCAATCGGGGGCGCGTTGCAAAAAGCCTTCGGTGCCAAAGGTATCGGGCAGAATGATGCGCAGGTTGCCGTCGTGCTCTTCCTGCCAATCGGCCATCACTTGGTACGGCGTGCGGGCCAAAGCGGCGTCGGTGTCGGCTAAGGCTGCATAGACCATGGGCAGTTCGTGGGCATTGGTGCCGATGGCTTCGATATCGCGGCGCTGCGCGATCAGGCAGTTCGAGGTGCCGGTAAATCGGTTCTCAAGCCCCTCCATCATGGCTTGCACCGACCAATCCTGCCACAGGAACGAATGCCTGCGGCGGGTGCCAAAGTCGGCGATGCGCAGCCCGTCTATCGCGCGCAGGCGGGTGATTTTTTCCCACAGCTTGGTCATGGCGCGGGCGTACAGCACCTGCAGCTCAAACCGTCCCAGCTTTTGCAACACCGCACGGCCCCGCAGTTCCATCAGCACGGCAAGGGCGGGAATTTCCCATAACATCACCTCGTGCCAAGCGCCTTCAAACGTCAGCTCATACTGGCCATCGCGCTTTTCCAGATGGTAGGGCGGCAGGCGAAAGCCTTCGAACCATTCCATAAAATCGGGGCGAAACATCTGGCGTTTGCCGTAAAACATATTGCCGCGCAGCCAAGTGCTTTCCCCCCGCGACAGCGAAAGCGAGCGCACGTGATCCAACTGCTCGCGCAGCTCGCCCTCATCGACCAGATCGGCCAAGCGGATTTTGGGGCTGCGGTTGATCAGGCTGAATTCCACCGTGGTATCGCGGCGGTTGCGAAAAATAGACTGGCACATCAACAGCTTGTAAAAGTCGGTGTCGATCAAAGACCGCACGATCGGGTCAATTTTCCAGCGGTGGTTCCACACCCGTGTAGCAAGATCGACCATTGAAGAGCTCCTTTAGGGCGCAACTATGGCAGCAAGCGCGCGCAAAGGTCAAAGGGCCATCGCGACAAGCGTGCAATTTACGCCAGCACAACCCCCGCCGCCGCCATTGCCTGCTGCTGGCGGGCCAAGGACCCGTCCAGATCAATGGCGCGGCAGGCGTCTTGCAGCACGGTCACGCCAAAGCCCTGTGCCGCCGCATCAAGGGCAGAAAAGGCCACGCAATAATCGGTCGCAAGGCCCACCAGCGTCAGCGCCGTTATGCCGCGCGCACGCAAGTAGCCGTCAAGGCCGGTCGGGGTGGTTTTATCATTCTCAAACAGCGCGGAATAGCTGTCGATGGCCGCGCGAAACCCTTTGCGAAGGACCAGATGCGCCAGATCGCTGCGCAAATCGGGGTGAAAGGCGGCGCCCATGGTGCCTTGCACGCAGTGGCGGGGCCAAAGCGTCTGCGCACCGTAGGGCATTTGCACGGTGGAAAACGGCGCAGCGCCCGCGTGATTTTCCGCTAAAGAACTGTGATGTGCCGGATGCCAATCTTGCGTCAGCACCACGGTTTGAAAGTCTTCCATCAGCGCGTTGATCTGCGGGATGATCGCATCGCCTTGGGCCACGGCCAATGCGCCGCCGGGGCAGAAATCAGACTGCACGTCGATGACGATCAAGGCGTGATGAGGGGCTTGCATAACGCCAAAGCTAAGCAACCGCGCCCAAAGGGTCAAGCGGGGGTTGAGTTTGCCCGCCCTTTCGGCCTAATGCGCTGCCATGATCACTGTTGCAGCCCTGTACCACTTTACCCCCTTCGCCGACCCGCAAGCCCTGCGCGGGCCGCTGTTCGATCTGGCCAAAGCCCACGGCATCATGGGCACGCTGCTATTGGCAAACGAAGGGATCAACGGCACGATAGCAGGAACCCGCCAAGGACTTGACGCTGTTCTGGCCCATATCCGCGCGCTGCCCGGATGCAGCGATCTGGTCTGGAAGGAAAGCGAAGCCGCAAAAATGCCCTTCGTGCGGATGAAAGTGCGCCTTAAGGCCGAGATCGTCACGCTGGGGGTGGCGGGGGTTGACCCCTTGGCCCGCGTGGGCCGCCATGTGCCGCCGCAAGAGTGGAACGCGCTGATCCAATCCCCCGATGTGGCCGTGATTGACACGCGCAACGCCTACGAAATCTCGATCGGCACGTTTGAAGGGGCTGTTGACCCCGGCACTTCAGCCTTTCGCGAGTTTCCGGCGTGGTGGCAGGAAAACCAGCACAAGTTTGCAGGCAAGCGAATTGCGATGTTCTGCACCGGCGGTATTCGCTGCGAAAAGTCGACGAATTACCTGCTGGGCCAAGGCGTGCATGAGGTGTTTCACCTGCAAGGCGGCGTGCTGAAATATCTTGAAGACATCCCCGAGGCTGAAAGCCTTTGGCAGGGCGAGTGTTTTGTCTTTGACCACCGCGTCGCCGTGGGGCATGGGCTAAAACAGGGCTCCTCGCAGATGTGCTGGACCTGTGGCCACCCTATGGCCGCGGGTGTGCAGTGCCCCGAATGCGGGCCGAACTCTGTCACAACCCGTTGATTTCGCGTTGACGGCCAAGGCCCTTGGCGCGAAGGTGCCGCCAACTTAACGCAGGTGCGCGATGACGAAATCTTCGGTCTTTTCTCCGGTTCTTATCGCGGGCTGCGCGGTGCTGATGCTGAGCTTTGCTTTGCGGGCCAGCTTTGGCGTGTTTCAAATTCCCATCGCGGCAGAATTCGGCTGGCCAAGGTCGGATTTTTCGATGGCGATTGCCATTCAAAACCTCGCTTGGGGCTTGGGCCAGCCCGTCTTTGGCGCGATGGCCGAACGGTTTGGCGACCGGCGGGCGATTATCGCGGGCGCTTTGATGTATGCGGCGGGCCTGCTGCTGAGCGGCTATGCCAGCACACCGGGCACCATGCAATTGCTGGAAATTCTGGTGGGCTTTGGGGTGGCGGGCACGGGGTTTGGTGTGATCTTGGCCATTGTCGGGCGCGCATCAAGTGCGGAAAACCGCAGCATGGCTTTGGGGATCGCCACGGCGGCGGGGTCGATGGGGCAGGTGATCGGCGCGCCGACGGCGCAATTCTTGCTGCATCACTACCATTGGCAAACGGTGTTTGGCATCTTTTCGGTGGCAATTCTGTTCAGCCTGTTGGCCCTGCCGTTTCTAAGCGCCCAGCCCAAAGTCTCGAAGGCAGAGTTGCAGGAAAGCCTTGGCACAGTGCTGTTGCGCGCTTTCAAAGACCCGTCTTATGCCATGATCTTTATGGGTTTCTTTTCCTGCGGCTATCAACTGGCCTTTCTGACCGCCCACTTTCCCGCTTTTATCACCGAACGCTGCGGGGCGATTGATCCGTCAGGTATGCTGGCGGCAATCGGGATCACCACGCCGTCTATTCTTGGGGCGATCAGCATTTCTGTGATCGGGCTGTTTAACATCGGCGGGTCGATTTTGGCGGGCTACTTGGGCAAGCGGTATTCCAAAAAGTACCTGTTGGCGGCGATTTATACGGGGCGCACAATCGCATCCATTGCGTTTATCGCCACGCCAATGACACCTGCCACGGTTTTGATCTTTTCGGCGGTGATGGGGTCGATGTGGCTGGCGACCGTGCCGCTGACCTCGGGGCTGGTCGCGCATATGTATGGGTTGCGGTATATGGGCACGCTGTATGGCTTTGTGTTTTTAAGCCATCAACTGGGGTCGTTCTTGGGCGTTTGGCTGGGCGGGGCGATGTATGATCTGACCGGCGGTTATACGATGGTTTGGTGGATTGGCATTGGCGTTGGGGCCTTTTCGGCGCTGGTGCATCTGCCCATCCGCGAAAGGCCGGTTTCATTGGCACTGGCGTGATCGTTACCAAGGCCTAGGCCGTCTACGCCAAACGAGGTTTGCATGCAAAATCCCGCAATCGAGGTGATCGCCCCCAACCTGAAGCGCCGCTTGTCGGGGGTGACGGCCACGGTGGTGCGGCTTATTCCGGTGCAAGCGGCGATGATCGGGATTGTGACGACGGGGCCGGGCCTGCCGCCCGACCTGCCGCATATCCCGCTGGCACGCCTGCCCTTTTTGCGCCGCGATAGGTGGCGGGTGTGGCATGCGCGGCGCAATACGGAAATGGTTTTGGGGCTGGTGCTGCGCCATATCTTGCGGCGCAAGGTGCGGCTTTTGTTCACCTCGGCCGCGCAGCGCCATCATAAGGCGCTTACGCGGTGGTTGATCGGGCGGATGGATCGGGTGGTGGCCACATCGGACCGCGCCAAATCTTATGTGCAGGTGCCCGCGACGGTGGTGATGCACGGCGTCGACACCCAAGTGTTCCACCCCGCCCCCGACCGTGCCGCCCTGCGCTTGCAGCTTAGCCTGCCCCAACAGGCCGTGATCTTGGGCTGCTTTGGCCGAATTCGCGCGCAAAAAGGCGTCGATCTGCTGGTGGAGGCCGCCTGCACCCTTCTGCCCAGCCGCCCGCATCTGCACGTGATCTTCACCGGCCGCGTGACCGACGACAACCGCGCCTTTCATACGGCCCAACTTGCGCGGTTGACCGCCGCTGGCATTGCCGACCGCGTGCGCTTCTTAGGCGAACTGCCTTGGGCCGATGTTGTGCGCCACTACCAAGCCTTAGACCTGTTCGTAGCCCCCGCCCGCTGGGAAGGGTTTGGCTTGACCCCGCTGGAAGCTATGGCCTGCGGCGTGCCGGTCGTCGCCTCTCGCGTGGGGGCGTTTGAGGCGTTGATCACCCCGCAAACCGGCACGCTCGTCGCCCCCGATGACGCGGCAAAGCTGACCCAAGCCCTCGCCGCTTGGGTCGACGATCCGGCCCACCTTGCCGGCGCTGGCCCCGCCGCGCGCGCCCATGTTCTGGCCCATCACCGGATCGAGGACGAGGCCCGCGCCCTTGTGAACATCTACCGCGAGATGCTCGCCCCATGACACGGCTTGGCTTTTATCTGGCACGGTTGCTGCGCGACGAACCCGCTTTGGCGGGATTGGGCCTGAATATGGCGGCGGTCGTGTCGCAAATGCAGGGCGATATCGCGCTGGTGGGCAATGCGCAAAGCTTAGGGGCGACCGACTTTGGGGCCGCAATTGACGCCGCCGATCTGGTGATCCGCCTCAACCGTGCGCCTATGCCCGATGCCCGCAGCCATGGCACCCGCACTGACGTGCTGGCTTGCGCCACCTCTCTGAGGGCCGCGCATCTGCACCATCTAAACCCCAATCTGCTTTTATGGATGTCGCCCAAGCGCAAGCGTCTGTCTTGGGCCATGGCAAGCCGCACGGGCTTTGCCCTGCCGCCGCTTGACTCGTACCTTCGCCTCAAGGCGCAGCTCGGTGCGCCGCCAACCACGGGCTTGATGATGATCGACCTTTTGGCGCAATCCCCCGCCGCAAAGATCACCCTTTACGGCTTTGACTTCTTCGCTTCGCTGTCCCTGTCAGGTCGTCGCACAGCGGCCCAAGTGCCGCATGACTTTCCAGCCGAACGCGCCTATGTCACAGCACTTTTGGCCCGCGACAGACGGTTTTGCTTGGCAAACCCCTCCGCTTTAACGGAATAACCCCCGCTTGGGCGGAGTTTGCCGCCCACGGGCCAATCGGCCCTTTCCCCCCGCACCGTCCTGCGCTAAGGCCCGCGCAGTCTTTCTGACTGAATGTCTTGACGTAAAGGAGAACCCCGATGGGCTACAAAGTCGTCGTCGCGGGTGCCACGGGCAACGTGGGCCGCGAAATGCTGAACATCCTCGCCGAGCGCGAGTTCCCGGTGGACGAGATTGCCGCGCTGGCATCGCGAAAATCTTTGGGCACCGAAATCAGCTTTGGCGAGAAAACCGTCAAGACCAAAGATCTAGATACCTTTGATTTCACCGGCTGGGACATTGCCTTGTTCGCCGTGGGGTCGGAAGCGACCAAGATCTACGCCCCCAAGGCGGCAGCGGCAGGCTGCATCGTGATCGACAACTCCTCGCTGTACCGCTACGATCCGGCTATTCCGCTGATCGTACCGGAAGTGAATGCTGATCAGATTTTCATGTATAAAAACAAGAACATCATCGCCAACCCCAACTGCTCAACCGCGCAAATGGTGGTGGCGCTGAAGCCCCTGCACGACCGCGCGCGCATCAAGCGTGTGGTGGTATCGACCTATCAGTCGGTGTCGGGGGCCGGCAAAGAAGGCATCGACGAGCTTTGGAACCAGACCAAGGGCATCTATGTGCCCGGGCAAGAAGTGGCCCCGTCAAAGTTCCCCCGCCAAATCGCCTTTAACGTGATCCCGCAGATTGACGTCTTCCTTGACGATGGCTCGACCAAGGAAGAATGGAAGATGGTGGCCGAGACCAAAAAGATCCTTGATCCCAAGATCAAGGTCACGGCCACCTGCGTGCGCGTGCCGGTCTTTGTCGGCCATTCGGAAGCGATCAACATCGAATTCGAAGACCCGATTGATTGGCAAGAAGCGCAAGACATCTTGCGCGAGGCCCCGGGCGTGCTGTTGATCGACAAGCGCGAACCCGGTGGTTATATTACCCCCATCGAATGCGTGGGCGAATATGCCACCTATATCAGCCGTGTGCGGCAGGATTCCACCATCGAAAACGGCATCTCGCTGTGGTGTGTGTCTGACAACTTGCGCAAGGGGGCTGCGCTGAACGCCGTGCAGATTGCCGAGGTTCTGGGCAATAAGGTGCTTAAAAAGGGCTGATCCCGAACGGCCCTGCCACATACGGCAGGGCACTCTTAATCCGCACCTTGTGCGTTAGGGCCCGACGTTCGGGCCCTTTTCTATTTCAAAGGTTCAAGGGCCGTGCAGGGGCTTTGAACTTTCCTCTATCATAGCTTTCAAAGCAGACGCTTGTGCAGGGATCACAGCGCCCTGAAACCGTTTTTTTAAGAACATAAAGCCGAAGGTTTGCCAAAGATGTTCTCTTAAGGCATAGGCTGGCCAGCCTCCACGCTCAAGGAAAAGGCGAACTTCGTTCGTTTTAGGGTCATCCGGTAAAGCCGTCAGGCTTTGCGCGATGTCTTCTTGCGATGTGGTAAGTCCATAGCTAAATCCATTGTTAAACATGAAATTTGATAACGCCCGCTCGCCATATCTGATCGTTCTGTGTTTGGATGAGGACATTCGAAGCTTGCGCCAAAAGCCCCAGAATGCGCCGCTTTCCAAAGCCCCTGTGGAGAATAGAAAGGCATAAGAGCAAAAGTGATAGAGGTGCTTATGCCTTTTAACACGTTTTTCTGAAATGTTTGGATCAACCAGAACAGTAAACCAGTCCATGTCGGCGTGGGCCAATGCACCGGAAAAATCGACATTCAGCCTTTCGGCCGCAGCCAACCAACTTACGCTGTTGGGCAGCGGAAACCAACAGGAGTCGTTAAAGACAGCAAGGCGGCGAATTTGATATCGTTTGGGATAGACGGAAAGAATACCATCGCGATACCCGCCGAAATCGTAACCGAAATTAGGTCGTATCAGGATTTGGTGGGAAAAGGGCTGGATAATGCCCAACTCAGTCTCTGAAAGTGGGGCGTTGCTTACGACGATGGGGGCATATCCCTCTGACAGAAGGTATTTTATAGAATGCAGATGGCCTTGGCTAAGAACGGGATTTGGAAACACAAGATAAATAGCGCATTTATCCAATAAGGGTACAGACCCGTTGATGATTCTTATCTTCCGCGCCAAGATCCAATCATAATAAAATCTTCCCAGGAATTTATCAAAGAATGTTGATGGAAAGCTCAAAAATTGCCATATTATTCTAAAAACTTCATTTTTTAACTTCTTAACTGACCGGCGTGGCACTTTCAAAATCCTCAAATTTGTGCGCGGATCATCGGGGCAAATCTATGGCGCCAACGCATCCCTCGAATCGCTCCTCGTGACCTCGTTGCAGAAAATAGCGTCAGATCCTTGACCAAGCCGACCGCCGAAGGCCCGACCCGCGCTCCCTTCTTAGCGGATTTTTTGGGCACCGTCTCATGTGTCCTGCGGTTCGCGGGACGCTTGGGTGTAGGCAAGGCATCGGCGTTCGGATGGTCAGGGTCCGTCTTGATCGGTCGCAGCGAAAGGCCGCCTTGACCCGCTTAGAAAATGACAAAATCTGACGCGGTGAGCGCGGTGTTGGCGGCGAGTTGGGCGATTTGGACGGCGGCCGTCGCCCCTGTGCCGTCGGCGTCATAATACAGCGCGCCGGTTGACTGGTTGTAGAGGATCCGGTCGGTCTCATCGTGGCTGGTGGTGATGCCTACCCCGCCCCAGAACGCATCGGCCGCCAAAGCGCCATTCACGCCGCCAAGGCCTGCCATGACCGATTTGGCCAGCCAGATATCGTCTTGTGTGGCGTTGAAATCCATCAGGGTGTCTTTATTGCCCGTACTGCTCGGCGTGGTGTTAAAGACAAAAACATCCGCCCCCGCGCCGCCCGTCAGGATATCGTTGCCCAAACCGCCGACAAGGGTGTCAGCCCCCGTCCCGCCGATCAAACTGTCGTTGCCAGCGCCGCCCTCAATGCTGTCGTTGTAGCCCGACCCCGTCAGCGTGTTGCTTCCGGCATTGCCAAGCATGGTCAGGCCATTGGCGGCCAATGCGGCGTTTATGTTGATTGCAGCAGTTCCTGTTAACACGGCCGCCGCATCGGTTCCGGTTCCAATGACAACCCGTTCAACCGCCACGCCAGAGGTCAGCGTCAAGGTGCTGGCTGTTGTTGCCGTAAATCGCAGCTCATCTGTGCCCGAAAGACCCGTGATCACTTCGCCGGTGACAAGGTCCGTGGACAGCGCGATGACGAACACGTCATTGCCTTCCCCGCCTGTAAGGCTATCCGCCCCCGCCCCGCCGGTCAGCGTGTCGGCGCCCGCCCCGCCTGTCAGCGTATCGGCAAACTTCGATCCGGTCAGGGTCGTAGAAGCGCCGATGTTTGTTAGGCTGTACCCAACGCTGCCGCCGGTTACTGCCGCAAGGTTTATAGCCACCCCGTCGCAGGTCAGCGCGACCGTGCCCGCGTTGGTCGTGGCAGCGGTGGCCGTCCATGCCGCTGTCACGGTGGCACTGAGCGTCGCACCGGTGGACACGGTGAAAATGTCGCCGCCGCCCAAGTCGGTGATTGTATCGCTGCCAAGTGTCACGGTGAAGGTGTCGCTGCCAGTGCCGCCCGTCAGGCGATCATTGCCACCCCCCCCCATCAGGCTGTCATTGCCGGCCCCTCCCTCCAGCGTGTCGGCGTAGATCGTGGCTGTCAGGGCGTTGTTGCCCGCGTTTCCGGTCATCGTCAGGGCATTCGTCACTGCCGCGGCATTCACGTTCAGCGCCGTGGTTCCGCTAGTCACGGCCAAATCTGCCGTGCCCGTTCCAATCACAACGCGCTCGACCGTCACGGCCGCAGACAGGGTCAAAGTGCTGGCAGTGGTCGAGGTGAAGCGCACTTCGTCGGTGCCAGCCCCCCCGGCGATACTCTCACCCGAGGCAAAATCTGCGGCCAAGGCGAGGATGAACACATCATCCCCGACGCCCCCCAGCAGCGTATCAACCCCAGCGGCGCCCGTGATCGTATCGTTCCCGACCCCGCCGTCGATCTGGTTGGCGGTTGCACCACCGATCAAGGTGTCGCCGTAGCCAGAACCCGTAAGGTTTTCCAGCGTGGTCAGCGTATCTGTTCCGGCCCCGCCCGTCACCTGTGCCGTTGTCTGCGCAAGGCTTACCGAAACACCCGCCGCAGCGGTGGCATAAGAGGCGGTATCCACCCCGTTGCCGCCGCTGAGCACATCGTTGCCAGCGCCGCCCTCTAACGTGTCGTTGCCTGTGCCGCCTGACACAGTGTCATTGCCTTCGCCACCCGCCAAAGTGTTCGCCGCCGTGTTGCCCGTCACAACATTGGCCAGCGAATTGCCCGTCCCATCGACCGCAGCACTTCCCGTCAGGGTCAGGTTCTCGACATTGGCGGCCAAGGTGTAGGTCATGGCTGTTTGGACGAGGTCCGTGCCATTTCCTTCAGTTTCTGTGATACTGTCAGACACGCTGTCGACGCCGTAAGTGTCATCCCCTACGCCACCCGCCATGCTGTCATTTCCAGCACCGCCCATCAGCGTGTCATTGCCGCTGCCGCCCACCAAAGTATCGGATAGCAAGGATCCGGTGAAAGACGCAGCGCCCCCCGTGTTGGCGATGTTAAAGCCGTTTGTCCCCGACGTGATCGCCGAAACATCAACCCCGAACCCCGCCGACGACAGGTTGACCATCCCGAAATTGGCCGTGCCAGCAGTTGCCGTCCACCCCACCGTCACGGTCGCATTGGCTGTTGCCCCCGTAGCCACCACCAGCACATCCGAACCGCTTAGGTCGGTGATGGCATCGGTGCCCGCGCTGATGGTCAAACTATCGTTGCCCGTACCACCGCTGAGAGTATCATTGCCCACCCCGCCGGTC
>CANFSY010000015.1 GCA_947449875.1 Paracoccaceae bacterium | reverse complement strand
CTACCAGCAGAGTCGTCGGGCAAAACACCCCAACGATCCAACTGCGCCTCGACCCTGCGGGCAAGGGTGTGGTCGGGCGTGATCAGCGCCGCCTTTTGGTTGCGCGAAATCGCGCGCCGCAAGATCAGGGCGAGGGCCAAAGCCTCTTGCCGTGGGTTGGCGGCTTTGAGCAGGGTCAAATGGGCAGTGCTGGTGGTCAGATCGGGCAGCGATTGCCCCTCTGCCAGCCATTGGTCGGTCACAGGCGCAGGCCGCAGCGAAAGCGAGATCAACCAGTTGCGCGCCGCGTCAACGGGAGGCGTGTCGCGCCACGGTTTGATCTGGTCTGGCGTGATCTGCAACGCATCCATCAGGCGGCGGAAGCGGTATTGCGGGTGGTCTTCAAAGCTTAGCGCGTCTTGCATCCGCGCCCACACGGGAGCGGGCAGGTCAAAGTCAAAACCCGGCAGCACGATCTGCCCTTGCGGCAGGGCTGCCACCGCCTGCATCAAAGTCGCCACCGGCCCGCGCGATCCGGTGGACCCCGCGATGATCACCGGCCCCTGTGGCGGATGGGTCGCCCAAAGGGCTGCCAACCGCTCTGCCGCAAGACGGGGGCGGGCGGGGCCGTCTTGGGCCAGCATGAAGGGGGCGATGATCTTAAGAAACTCTTGCGTGCGCGCCCAATGTTCGGAATGACCCGTGACATCCAAGGCCGACAGGGCAGAGGCCACCACCCCCTCGTCCTGCATTTCATCCACCAACAGCCCAAGGCTTTGCGCCAGATCGAACAGGGCGGCGCGGGGGGCTAGGTCGGGCTGTGCCGTTAAAAGACGCTCGATCAGGCGGGCAAGTTCCAACTGGCGGCCAAGGGCGCTGGGGGCGGCCGGCAGGTCAGACAGGATCGGGTGCTGGCCAAGGTCTGACAGCACCCATAGGCGCGGCAGAAAGCTGGCTTTACCTTGCACGAAGGCCTCGATCACACGGCGGCGCATTCTTTGGCTGTTGAGGTACAGGGTGACTTGGGCCATCGCCTCGGGCGGTTGATCGCTTAGGCGCGTGGTCAGGCCGCGCACTAGTTCGGTGGCGAAATCAACACCGCAGGGCAGGGCGAACACGCTATTCATGCAGCAGGCTTTCGGCCAAAGGGATGGCATCGCGGTAGCCCACATCGCACCAGCCGCCTTGGTGAAATAGGCCGTAAGCGCGACCTTGGGCGATCATCTTGTCCCACAGCAGGTTCAGCGAAAACGCTTGCTGCTCAAAGCCTGCCAACCCTTCGGTGCGCAAAATCTGCGCGCCAAGGTAGACGGGGCCAGATGCGCCCTTCGCCCGTGATAGCCTGCCCTGAGTGTCGATCAAAAAGTCACCCGCCCCTTTATGCCCCCGCGCCTGATCGGGGTGGGCCAGCAGCAAAAGCCCGTCCATGCGGTCAGGGTCCCACGCCGCCGCCAGTTGCGCCAAAGGGTTTTGGCCCGTCCAAACCGCATCGGTGTTCAGCATCATCACAGGCCCCGATCCGAGCAGCGGCAAAGCCGCCCGCAGGCCACCGCCGGTGTCAAGGATAGGATCCTCCCACGACAGGGCGATATCTTGGCCTTGGATATGCTGCGCGATCTGTGCACCCAGATAGTGCAGGTTCATCACGCGGCGAGCTACGCAGGGGTCTGTCGAGATGTCTAAAGCATAGTCCAGCAACGCCCGCCCCGCCACTGTGACCAGCGGTTTGGGCCTGTCGCGCGTCAGGGCCCCCATGCGGGTCCCAAAGCCTGCCGCAAACAGCATCAGGGGGAAGGTTTGCATTGCGCCCTCACTTTTTGCAGGGCCGACGGGTCGGGTGGTGGCAGAAAACGGGCGCAGACGGCCCGCAGATCAGACAGCGCGGGATGCGACAGGTTCGCTTGCAACTGTCCCCAAACCCGCGGAACCAAATCCAGATACTTCGGCTTGCCTTCGGCCAGACACAGCCGCGCGAAAATCCCTAAAATCCGCAAGGCCCGCAGCGCGCCAAGCGCAGCGTAGCTGGCCTGAAACGCCGCCAGATCAAAGCCGCGTGCCACGGCAAAGCGCGCCACCATTGCCGCTTTAATCCGCTGCGGCACATCGCGCCGCGCGTCTTGCAGCAACGACACCAGATCATAGGCAGGCTGCCCCATTTGGGCCAACTGAAAATCCAACACCCCGACCCGCGCCAAACCTGCGCGGTCTGGCAGATACAGCAGGTTTTCGGCGTGGTAATCGCGCAAGATCATCACGCGCGGCCCATCGGCCAGCAGCCTTAGCGTTTGGGCTAGGCTTGCCGTAATCTCGGCCCGCCCCTGCGCTGCGCCCGTGATAGCCATAGCGTACCAATCTGCAACAAGCCCTGCCGATTCGGCCCACTCTTGCGCGGACAGGTCCGGCAGGTTCGCGGCGGGTGGGTGGGATTGTACGTGCACCAGAACATCGGTTGCGGCTTCATAAAGGCCAACCTCCACCGCCGGATCGGATGCGATGGCGGCGGGGTAAAGGCCATCGCCCAGATCTTCCAGCAGCAAGAAACCCTGTGCTATGTCTTGCGCAAGGATCTTCGGGGCCGACAAGCCAAGCGACAAAAGGTGGCCGTCAACCTTGACAAAATCCGCAACCGAATCAGCCTGACCGGTCGGCGCATCCATGAATATCGCTGTGCCGTGCCCGAAAAGCCGCGTGTACTGACGGGCAGAGGCGTCTTGGGCCAAAAGTTCAGCGCGCGCCTGCCCCCAACCGGCTTGCGCCAAAAACTCCGCAGCTTGTAGCTTACGCAGATGGGCCAAAAGTGCCGCGCCAAAGCCGTGCGGCCGTGCGCCAAGCCAGATCTGCGCCACCCTGCCGTCGCCTTTGGCGTCCAGACGCAGACGGATGGGGTTTTGGGGTGCGTAACGGCCCAAGCGGTCTGGCCATTCGATCAGGCAAATCGAATCACCAAAAGCCGTCTCTAGCCCCAGCTCATGCACCTCGTCGGGATGGGTCAGCCGGTACAGGTCGGCGTGCCAGATATCGGGCTGTCCCGGATAGGTCTGCACCAGCGTGAAGGTCGGAGAGGGCACCTCTTCATTCGGGCTGCGCAGGGCGCGAATCAGGGCGCGGGCCAAGTGCGATTTGCCCGCCCCGATCGACCCTTCCAGCAACACACAATCCCCCGCCCCCACCACGCGGGCCAAGGCTTGCCCCAGTCGGGTCGTGTCAGCCTCTGTCACGAGGTCTATGGTCAAAGGTTGCACGGTCATTCTTTGACATTAGATCACCTTTCAGGCCAAGGGAATCCGCCCGTTACGCCCGTTTGCGCCTACCTTCCGCGTCAGGCACCGCTTTTGGCCCGCCGCCGGCATCGTGCGGGCGGAACGTTGCCATCGTGGCCCCACCTGACAGCGGAGCGAATCGGCAATCCACCAGCCGCCCGTCCAGTCGCCGCACCTCGGCCCGCCAAGCGGTGCGGTCGCCGGGGTTAGAGGCGAAGTCCTCAAGATCGGCCCAGATCGCACTTGGCGCGCATTGCGCCCGCCAGCGGGCTGACACCGCGCGCAGGGTTTCCTCGCGCAGGCCGGTGTCAGGCTCTGCCGACCAAAGGCGTGCGTAGGCGGTGTTTGACATCACCAGATGGCCAGCGGCAGAAAAGACCACGATGGCCTCGTCAACCTCGTCCATGACAGATTGGCTCAGCTCTAGATCAGCGCGAAAACGGCGGGTGCGCAGCATTTCGCTGGAGATATCCTCGATCATCAAGGCCAGCGCGCCGTTGGGATGGGGGCGCCCGATCACGCGGTAGGTCTGACCGCCCGGCAAACTCCATGTGTCTTCATATAGCCCCGAGGCCGCGGCGCGTTCCATCTCTGTCATCTGGCGGCGCCAACTGTGGTAGTCTTTGGGTTCCGGTATCATGCTGCGGTCGCGCATTCCGTCAAGAAAGGATACCAAAGACGGGCGCATTGCCAGAAATTCGGCCGGAAGCTCGGTCAGATCCAACAGAGCCGGGTTGAACAAAATCAGCTGGCGGTCTTTGTCAAAAATCGCAAGGCCCACATGCAGGTGGGCAAATGTCTTGGTCAGCGTCATCATAAAGTCGCGCAGCGCGGTTTCGGCGTGCACGGCTTGATCGGCAGA
Source organism: Paracoccaceae bacterium (assembly GCA_947449875.1). Classification (GTDB taxonomy): domain Bacteria; phylum Pseudomonadota; class Alphaproteobacteria; order Rhodobacterales; family Rhodobacteraceae; genus Stagnihabitans. Next base: position 29,103 of record CANFSY010000015.1, on the reverse strand, counting down.
GCTTGCAAAGGTCAGCCGATCTTCGCCTTCGGCAAAGCCGGTCAGATCGTACCAGTTCGCCTTTCCCTGCCGTGGCAACAGCTTTTGACGCTGCCCTGTGACGCCCTGCGCTGTGGCCTGACGTTCAAAAAGCCGGGGCAGGGGCCAAGTTAAGTCTTGGCCATTGCCAAGGATTTCAATGGCTTTCAGCATATAGGCCGTGTTCGCCCACACGATGTCGCCGTTGAACCTTTCGCGCCAAATCAAAACCGGTGCGCGCGCTACGGTGTCACGCAAGAGGTCTAGCTCTTCTTGCATCGCGCGCTGGGCCATCAGATCTTGGCCTTTGGCAGCGCCGGTCTGGTTGGGGTCGGCAAGCACAAGGCGGGTTAAACCGCCGCGCACCTCGGCTTGCAAGAACAGCGGGCTGTCGGGATCTTTAGACGATGTCAGGGTAAGTACCCCCGCAACGGGCAGATGGGCGAGTTTGTCCGCGATGTCGGCAAAGTGCGGCTCAAGATAGGCCAGCAGCTTCACCCAAGCAGAGCCGGGCACCGCGCGGGATGCCAAAAGGGCACGAGCAGACGGCGTGGCGTCAATCAACCCCTCGCCATCAAACAGGAAAACCGTGGTGGCCGTGTCGTCGGCGAACAGGGGTGTCGGCCGCAGCTTGCCGCGCCGTTCCAGAAATACGATCGCTGCAATTGCCAAGGCGGCGGCAAGCAGGGCAATGGACACCACAAAAATTTCCGCCGCCCAGTTGGTTTGCATCACACCTCACCCGCAGTATTCTGGAAGCCTACGCCGAATTGAGTTAACGAAGCCTTAATGGAACCGGATCAAAACTTTATTTTTATTGATCTAGAACTTAGACATATTTTAACGATGCCACAAATTCGCCCAATTCGTTAATGTTTGCGATAACAGATGCCCCGCTGAACCGAAAATAGGCCCGCAGAGGAGTTGGAAAATCACGCTTACACACATAATAGTGATGTATAACGCATGTTGTGGCGCTAGCAGACTTATGTTGGTAAGCGCAGGCCCAATCTTGCCCCATGCCGCCGGATAATGGAGACTCTGATGCTTAAGTTCTACACCGGCGTCGCCGCCATTACTTTGGCAGCATTGCTTGGATGGCAAGGTTATGTGGTCATGCAAAGGCAAAGCGCAGATGCCTTTGCCGCCTGCCGCAGTGGCGCTATTGCGGGCGGCGAAATTGGCGGGGCTTTCGATCTGCTTGATACCAAAGGCGCTGCTGTTACGGATGCAACCGTGCTGTCCAAGCCTGCATTGGTCTATTTCGGCTATGCCTCGTGCCCCGACGTCTGCCCCTTGGACAATGCCCGCAATGCTGAAGCGGCAGGGTTGCTGGCCAAGACTGGCGTGGATGTGACGCCAGTTTTTATCACGGTCGACCCTGCGCGTGACACTCCGGCCGTCTTGGCGGATTACGCCAGCAACTTTGACGGTCTTGTTGCCCTGACAGGAAGTGAGGCGCAAACGGCCGCGGCTGCCAAGGCCTATAAGGTCTACTATCAAATTCCTGAAAAGCGCGATCCGGGGTATATGGTTGATCATACAACCATGACGTATCTTATGCTGCCCAAGGTAGGATTTGTTGACTTTTTTCAAAGAGATACGTCATCAAAAGATGTTGCCGAAAGGACCGCTTGTTTTCTGAAAGCCCAATAAGTCTTGTGTCACTTTGAGAAGGACGGCACCGCTCGCATCTTAAGCGGGCGCTGCGTTTTTTCAGCTGCCGGTGCTGGGTCGGTTTGGTTAGAAAACCGCCGTTGACAGGTTAATATCCGCCAGCACTGCAGGGCAATCGGTTCTCCTTTCGAAACAATAGCGCCATTTTTTGGCCCCGATGGTAACCTAAAGCAGTGTTGACACAGGTTTTTGATCTTCGGTTAAAATTTGCTTGCATAGGTCTTGGCAAAATTCTATTAATACCGCGTGGCCATATGAGGATCCAACAAATGGACAGTATCAACAACCTTTCGCTTAAAGAACTTAAAGAGTTGCAGCAGCACGTGGCAAAAGCCATTGCAACGTTTGAAGATAGAAAAAAGAAGATCGCTTTGGTCGAGCTGCAGGAAATGGCACGCGCCAAGGGCTTTACGCTGGAAGAACTGACGGGTGCGTCGGTTGTTCGCCGCCGCTCGCCCGCGGTTGCAAAGTATGCAAACCCCGCAGATGCGAGCGATACTTGGTCGGGCCGTGGTCGCAAGCCGCGCTGGTTCCTTCAGGCGCTGGCATCTGGCCATACACCGGAAGACCTGTCGATATAACAACGGCTGGACCTAAATTTGAAAAGGCTGACCGAAAGGTCGGCCTTTTTTGTGTTTGCAACCTCTAGGCGATATTTTCCAGTAAAGCCTTGTGGCGCGCAATAAATTCGGCCCGCACCACGGCTGGCGGGCGCAGTTTGATCTGCAACCCCGCCAGCAATTCTGCTGCCGGCCGCCCGAAGAACTTGTCGGCCTCTGCCTGCGAAAATCCGGCGATGTGAACCGCTTCCAGCCAAGCGGACACTTTGTCAGCCTGTTTGATCGCCTTCTTGATGGGCACGGGCAACGCGGCGGGCAATCCAAAGCGGATGTGGATCGCGGCGGTCAGGCGGGCGTCCAGCTCACCATACCCTGTGCCTATGGCGGCTTTGACGGGGCTAATCATGTCGCCGATCACATATTCGGGCGCGTCATGCAGCAAAGCCGCCAACTGCCAGCGCGGATCATCGCCCCCTTGGCGGCGATAGGCGTCTTCCACCAGCAAGGAATGCTCGGCCACCGAATAGGGCCAATCCCCCCGCGTCTGGCCGTTCCAGCGCGCCACAAAGGCCAAGCCGTGGGCGATATCCTCGATCTCGATATCCACGGGTGTCGGGTCCAGCAGGTCTAGCCTGCGGCCTGACAGCATTCGTTGCCATGCGCGTGCTTGCTTCATCGGTTCACCAAGAGTTGTCGAATTGCCTGAGGAATGCTATCTGCCCCGCAAGATCAGGTTCAAGGAGTTTGCCGCATGACCACGGATTACATCGTCAAAGATATTGCTCTTGCAGATTTCGGTCGCAAGGAACTGACCATCGCAGAAACCGAAATGCCCGGCCTGATGGCCTGCCGCGAAGAATTCGGCGCCAGCCAGCCCCTCAAAGGCGCGCGGATTGCCGGATCGTTGCACATGACGATCCAAACCGGCGTCTTGATCGAAACGCTCAAAGCGTTGGGCGCTGATGTGCGTTGGGCCTCGTGCAACATCTTCTCGACGCAAGATCACGCCGCTGCCGCCATTGCCGCCTCTGGCACGCCTGTCTTCGCCATCAAGGGCGAAACGCTGGAAGACTATTGGGATTACACCGACCGCATCTTTCAATTCGGCGGCGTGGGCGGCACCTGCAACATGATCCTTGACGATGGCGGCGATGCCACGCTGTACATCCTGATGGGTGCGCGGGTGGAAGCGGGCGAAACCGATCTGATCGCCGTTCCGACATCGGACGAGGAAGTCTGCCTGTTCAACCAGATCAAAAAGCGCCTCGCCGCCTCGCCCGGCTGGTTCACCGCACAACGCGCCGCCATTCAGGGCGTGTCCGAAGAAACCACCACCGGCGTGCACCGTTTGTACGAGCTGCACAAGGCAGGCCAGCTGCCCTTCCCCGCGATCAACGTGAACGATTCTGTCACCAAGTCGAAGTTCGACAACAAGTACGGCTGCAAGGAATCGCTGGTCGACGGCATCCGCCGCGCCACCGATACCATGATGGCGGGCAAAGTTGCTGTCGTGTGCGGCTACGGCGATGTTGGCAAAGGCTCTGCCGCGTCGCTGCGCGGGGCTGGTGCGCGGGTGAAGGTGACGGAAGTTGACCCGATCTGCGCCCTGCAAGCCGCGATGGACGGGTTCGAAGTGACCCTGCTTGAGGACGAGGTTGGATCGGCCGATATCTTCATCACCACCACCGGCAACAAAGACGTGATCCGGATCGAGCATATCCGCGCGATGAAAGACATGGCCATCGTCGGCAACATCGGCCACTTTGACAACGAAATTCAAGTGGCCGCTCTGCGCAACCACAAATGGACCAACATCAAAGAACAAGTGGACATGATCGAAATGCCCAACGGGCACCGCATCATCCTGCTGTCCGAAGGCCGCCTTTTGAACCTTGGAAACGCCACCGGCCACCCGTCCTTCGTGATGAGCGCGTCTTTCACCAACCAAGTGCTGGCCCAGCTGGAACTGTGGACCAAGGGCAAATCCTATGCGCCCGGCGTCTACATTCTGCCCAAAGAGCTGGATGAAAAGGTCGCCCGCCTGCATCTGAAGAAAATCGGCGTGAAGCTCACGCAGCTGCGCCCCGAACAGGCCAGCTACATCGGCGTCAAGGTTGATGGGCCCTTCAAGAGCGAACATTACCGCTATTGATTTGCACAGCAGAGCGAAAATGCCAAAAGCCCGCCGTTTGGCGGGCTTTTGCTTTTGGTTTGACTAAAGGTTTAGGGGCTTTGCTTTTGCCATGGGACCGCTTTTCGCCTATGGTCAGTCCAAGGGCATCATGTCCTGAACCTTTCATAGAACACGTGCGGTGCTGGGGCGCGTGGGGTGGATGAGGGGTTCCTAGGGGTAGGGGCCCCTCATTTTATTCTCAAACCCCGAACGCGCCGAAAATGATACCCATCAAGGTGCAGCCCACCACTGAATTCGCGCCGTCAATCAGGGTCAACTGAAACGGCCGCCCCGAAAACGTGTAGTTCATCGCCACCCAAGGGGTGATCAAGAACGCCCCGATCCCAAAGCCGCCCATAGCACCTAGCCCAACGGTTGCCAGATGGCTTTGCACAAACACGTGCCGCATCATGCCCGCCACCAGCAGCGTGGCGATAAAGCCGATGACAAAGGGCATCGCCCCGCCATTGCGCGTAGGCTTGCCGCTGGCGTCCATCGGAATACCAGCCGCCACCATCCACGGCTTTGACATAAACGTGTACCAAAAGGCACCAAAGGCATAGGCCACAAAGGCTGCCAAGATCACGACCAGAAACTGCATCCCATTTCTCCTGTTGCGGGGCAGGGCAAGGCTAGCGGCACCAGCCCCGCAAGGAAACGGAAATTACGCCCCAACCCCGCCCAGATCGCAAATGATCCGCCATTCTTCCGCCGACACCGGCTGCACTGACAGGCGCGAGTTGTTGATCAGCACCATCTTTTCCAAACCGGGTTGCACCTTGCACATCTCCAGCGTCACAGGCCGTTGCAGCTTGGCCACGGGGCGAAAGCACACGCAATCCCAGCGCGGGTCGTCGGTTTTGCTGTCTTGCTGCGACAGGCGCGTGACCTCGACAATGCCCACCACCTCTTTGCCGACGTTGGAGTGGTAAAAAAACCCCCGCTCGCCCAGTTGCATCAACCGCATGTTGTTGCGCGCGCCGTAGTTGCGGATGCCGTGCCATTCCTCATCTGCGGGCAGCTTATCCCACAGGCTTTGAAAGCTGATGACATTGGGTTCGGATTTGAACAGCCAAAAGCTCATCCGATCACCTTTTTCCATTCCCGAATATCGACCGAGGCGAAAAGCCCCGCCTGCGTATAGGCATCTTGCGCCACCCACGCCTGTGCTTGTTCGATACTGTCCACCGACAGCACAATCATCGACCCGCACATCTGCCCTTGGGCATCCAAAAACGGCCCCGCCAGTTCCACCACGCCCGAGGCGTTCAAATGGTCTACATGCGCAGGCCGGTTGGCCATCCGCACCTCTAACGAGTTCGGCTTGTCGATACAGATCAAAGCAACGCGCATGTCATTCCTTTCGCAGCGGGCGGGACATCAGGCTGTGGATGGCCTGATCCAGCGTGATTTCTTGCCCGATCAGTCGGGCGACCATCGTGGACACTGGCATATCCAGCGATAGGGTGCGGGCAATCTGGCCGATTGCTTGCGCCGTGGCCACCCCCTCCACTGTCGTTTTGGTGTCAAACGCCGCACCAGACCCCAGCGCCATCCCATAGCGCAGATTGCGCGATTGGGTCGAGGTGCAGGTCAAAATCAAATCACCCAACCCCGAAAGCCCCAACAGCGTATCCCCCGCCGCCCCCTGCGCCAAAGCAAAGCGCTGCATTTCGGCAAAGCCGCGCGTGACCAGCGCCGCACGGGCAGAGTCGCCCAAGCCCGCGCCCATCACCACGCCTGCGGCAATTGCGATGACATTCTTCAACGCCCCGCCCAGTTCGGCCCCCACGACATCGGCGCTGCGATACAGCCGCAAGGTGGGGGTAGACAGCAGCAATTGCAGATCTTCGGCACCCTCGCCCGCCAGCGTCAGGGCGGTCGGCAAACCCCGCGCAATATCTGCCGCAAAACTTGGCCCCGTCAGGATCGACACAGCGCTTTGCGGGCAAAAGCCGCGCACAATGGCCGTTGGCCCGCGCAGGCTGCCAAGGTCGATGCCCTTACACGCTGCCACCAGCGGCAACCCGTTCAAACCCTCGCCATGCGCGGCCAAAAACCCCGCCAAAGCCTGCATCGGCAGGGCCAACAAAACAGCCTGAGCCCCGCTCAGATCCCGCAGGTCACCCGTCACTGTCAGGCTAAGCGGAAAGCGCACCCCCGCCAACCGCGCCGCGTTGGTGCGGCCCTGCGCCATCGCCGCCACATGAACCAAATCCCGCGCCCATAGGCTCACCGAGCGCCCCGCTGTCGCCAAAGCCACGCCCAAGGCCGTGCCAAAAGCCCCAGCGCCCACAACGCCGATCACCCCTTGGCCCCCTTTTTGCCCGACCCGATCAGCGGCGCGGCCAGACTGTCCAGCGGCCAGCGCGGGCGGGCGGTCAGGTCGGCCTGCGATGTGCCCCCCGTCAAATGCCGCTCTATCCCTGCCCAAGCGATCATCGCCGCGTTATCGGTGCAAAGCCGCAAGGGCGGGGCGGTAAAGGCCACGCCCAATGCCGCACACACGCCTTGCAGCGCCGTGCGAATGGCAGAGTTCGCCGCAACCCCGCCCGCCACCGCCAAGGTGGGGGCATCGGGCGACAGCGACAGGTAAATCTCTAACGCACGGCGGGTTTTTTCGGCCAGCACCGCCGCCACTGCCGCCTGAAACCCCGCGCACAGATCGGCGCGGTCTTGCACCGTGATGCCACCCTTGGCCGCGATAACCCCATCGCGCGCCCGCAGCACAGCAGTTTTCAAACCGGAAAACGACATATCGCAACCCGCACGGTCTAGCAAAGGACGCGGCAGCGCAAAGCGTTTGGCATCGCCCTTTGCCGCTTCCCCCTCGACCCACGGGCCACCGGGTTGGGGCAGGGCCAACAGCTTGGCCACTTTGTCAAACGCCTCGCCCGGGGCATCGTCAATCGTGCCGCCAAGGCGTTCGAACTGGTCGGCCGCGTGCACGATCAAGAACTGGCAATGCCCGCCCGACACCAACAGCATCAGATAGGGAAAGCCCACCCCATCGGTCAGGCGCGGTGTCAGCGCATGGCCTGCCAAATGGTTCACCCCCAACAAAGGCAACCCAGTCGCCGCCGCAATCCCCTTGGCCAGCATCACGCCTGACAGAACCCCGCCGATCAACCCCGGCCCCGCCGTCACGGCCACGGCGTCCAGATCGGCCAATCCAACGCCCGCCTCAGCCAAGGCGCGTTCCACGCAATGATCCAACCGCTCGGCATGGGCCCGTGCCGCAATTTCCGGCACCACGCCGCCGAAATCGGCGTGCAGGGCCGCTTGCCCTTCGACCTGCGAACTGAGCACCTCTGCCCGCCCGTCGGCATGGCGGCGCACCACGGCGGCTGCGGTGTCGTCGCAGCTGCTTTCGATGCCCAGAAAGGTTAACGTCCCGCCCATTGCGCCCCTGACAAAGTTCAGGCCAGATAGGCCCCTCACCCGCCCGAGGTAGCACCTTGCCCAACCCCGCACAATCCACGGCCCCAACCGTTCTGCTGACCCGCCCTGCCGCGCAGTCTGACAGCTTTGCGCAAAGCCTGCGGGCGCAGGTGGCGGGGCTGCGGGTGGTGATTTCGCCCCTAATGGCACCGGTGTTTGTGGCCGTGACCCTGCCCCAAGGCCCCCTGCAAGGCATAATCCTAACCTCGCAAACCGGCGCGGAAGCGGCAGGCCATCTGCGCGCCCAACTGCCCGATCTGGCCTATTGTGTGGGTGCGCGCACCGCACAGGTGGCGCGCGATGCGGGGTTTCGCGTTCTGTCTGCCCAAGGCGATGCCGAGGCGCTTTTGGCGCTGATTCTGCAGCAAAACCCCAAAAACCTGCTCCACCTGCGCGGGCGCGAGGCGCGGGGTGATCTGGCTCAGCGGCTTTCAGCCGCCGGCATTCCCACCCAAGAGCGCGTGGTTTACGCCCAAGACCCCGTCGCGCTGACACATGACGCTGCGGCCCTGCTGACAGGCCACACCCCCGTTCTTGTGCCCCTCTTTTCCCCCAGAAGTGCTGAAATCCTTGGGGCAGAGTGGCACCGCCTTGGTGCATCCGCCCCGCTGATCGTGGTTGCCATCAGCCCCGCCGTGGCCCAAGCCGCCGCTTTTGGCGCCCTCCCACCGGTGATCGCCGCCCATCCTGACGCGCCTTCGATGCAGGCTGCGGTGCTTGCCGCGCTGCGGAGTCCTTGAACTAGCCCATCGCGCGGCATTACTTTGACACCAAGTGACAAACGAAGGATCCGCCATGCCAACCCCCGATGACGCTGGGACGACACAGGCCCCAACCCCCCCCCGCCCAAAGCGCAGGGGCTTTGCTTGGCTGATCTGGCCCCTTCTGGGCGGCGTTCTGGCGGCGGCGGCAGGCTACGGGGTGGCGCAATATGTGCCCAATGGCTGGCCAATGGCGTCTGTCGTGACCTTGCAAGACAAAGTGGCGGCACTGTCTGATCAGGTGCAAGCCCTTCAGCAAGACCTGCAACAGGCGGGTGAGCGTCTTGCCACCCTTGAAACCGCCCCGCAGCTAGACCCCCAAAACCTCGCCGTGATCGAGGCCCGTCTGGCCGCGCTTGAATCCAAACCCGCCCCCATCGGCACCGACAGCGCCGCCCTCGCCCAATTGCGGGCCGAGGTTGCGGCGATCCAAACCGATGGCGCGGCGGTGGTGTCGGCCCAAGTGCAGGCCGATCTTGACGCCAAGGTCAAAGCGACCGAGGCGAAACTGGCCGCCATCGAACAATCCGCCCAATCCCAGGCCGCCGCCACACTGACCCGCGCCGCCCTGCGCCAGATCGCCGCCGCGATGGACAGCGGCGCGCCCTATCCTTCGGCGGTGGCGGTGCTGTCAGAGGCAAACCTTGCGCCTGTCTTGGCTGACCATGCCGCAACGGGCCTGCCCAGCCTGCAAGCCTTGCAAGCCAGCTTCCCCGACAGCGCCCGCGCAGCGCTCGACTCCGCTTTGCGGGCCAATATGGGCGAAAGCTGGTCGGATCGGGTGGCGAACTTCTTGCGCACCCAAGTGGGCGTGCGCGCACTGACCCCGCGCGAGGGGGCCGATCCTGACGCGGTCCTGTCGCGGTCCGAGGCGGCCCTGACGGCGGGAGATGTCGCGCAGGCTTTGGCCGAAATCGCCACCCTGCCCGCCCCCGCACAGGACGCGCTGGCCGCTTGGCGTGCGCAGGCGCAGTTGCGGCTAGATGCACAAGCGGCCCTTCAAGCCCTTTTGGCAAAGGCAGGCTAAGATGATCTGGTCGCTGTTGCGCATCGTTGTCTTTCTGGCCGCCCTTTTGGCGCTGGCCTTTGGCTTTACCCTTCTGGCGCAGGCCGATGCGGTGCTGCGCCTGTCTTTTGCCGGATGGGAACTGACTCTGCACCCGCTGCAAATCGCCATCGCGGGTCTTGTGGCTTTGGTTATCGTTTGGGGCATCTTAAAGCTTTTGGGCCTGCTTTTCGCCGTCTTGCGCTTTGTTAACGGGGATGAGACCGCCATTTCCCGCTATCTTGACCGCAACCGCGAAAAGCGCGGCTTTCAATCCCTCGCCGATGGCATGATGGCGCTTGCCGCAGGCGAAGGCCGCTTGGCCCTGATCAAGGCGCAGCGGGCGCAATCTTATCTTGACCGTCCCGAACTGACCAACCTGCTGATCGCCCAAGCCGCCGACCTGTCAGGCGACACCCCCCGCGCATCCGAGGCGTTCAAGGCCCTGCTCGCCGACCCGCGCACCCGCTTTGTGGGCATTCGCGGCCTGCTGAAACAAAAACTGGCCGAAGGCGATACCGACACCGCCCTGAAACTGGCGCAAAAGGCGTTCGAGCTGAAGCCCCGCCACGCCGAATCACAAGACATCTTGCTAAAGCTGCAATCAGGTGCCGCCGATTGGAAAGGGGCCCGTGCCACGCTGAACGCGCAGGCCAAATCGGGTGCGCTGCCCAAAGACCTGTTCCGCCGCCGCGATGCTGTCTTGGCCTTGCAAGAGGCGAAAGGCGTCTTTGACGAAGGGGCCAGCATTGACGCCCAAGAAGCCGCCATTGCCGCCAACAAGCAATCGCCCGACCTGATCCCCGCCGCCGCCATGGCCGCGCGCAGCTATCTGAACCGTGGCGACAAGAAAAACGCCACCCGCGTGCTGAAAAAAGCGTGGGAGGCGATGCCCCACCCCGACCTAGCCGCCGCCTTTGCCGAGATCGAGCCCGAAGAAACCCCCGACGCCCGCCTGAAACGCTTTCTTGCGCTGACCGCCCTGCACCCTGACGATTTGGAAACCAAGCAACTGCTGGCCGAACTTTCCATCGCCGCCGAAGATTTCCCCGCCGCCCGCCGCGCCTTGGGCGATCTGCCCACAAGCCAGCCCACCCGCCGCATCTTGGCCATCATGGCCGCCGTCGAGCGCGGCGAAGGCGGGGATGAGGCGACTGTGCGCGCTTGGCTGTCTAAAGCGCTGACAGCCCCGCGCGGCCCGCAATGGTGCTGCGACAAATGCCATGCGGTGCATTCGGAATGGGCCCCGATTTGCGACAATTGTCAGGGGTTTGACACCCTGAGCTGGCGCGCTCCGGTCGAAACCACTGGCACCAGCGCCACGGCGGCCGAGATGTTGCCCGTGATCGTCGCAGCGCCAAAACCCGCCCCTGATGGCCCCAAACCGATTGATCTGGAAGCCATCGGTCGACGGGCGAATTAACCGCGCACCGCTTCAATCATGCGCGACACGTTGTGAGGGTCGGCATCGGGCGTGATGCCATGCCCAAGGTTGAAGATATGCGCCCCGCCTTTGAACGCATCCACCACACGGCGGGTTTCGCGCACAAGGGCTGCGCCCCCTGTCACCATATGCTCGGGCGCAAGATTGCCCTGCACGCAGCCAGAAATCTGCACATGTTCTGCCGCCCATTCGGGGCTGACCGAATTGTCCAAGGCCACGCAATCCGCCCCCGTTGCTTTGGCAAAGCCCACATAGCCCTGCCCCGCCTCTCGCGGGAAGGCGATCACGGGCAAGTCAGGGTGGCGCGCTTTGAGAGCATGGATGATCTGTTTGGCGGGGGTCAGCGCGAAGTCGATGAAATCTTGGCCCTTTAGGCTACCGGCCCAGCTGTCAAACAGCTTCACCACCTCGGCCCCAGCCAGCACCTGCATCGACAGATATTCAATCGTCGCCGCCGTAATCGCATCAATCAAAGCTTGGAACGTGGCACGGTCTGCCGCCTTCAAAGCATGGGCCGCACCCTGATCTTTGCTGCCGCGACCTGCGATCATATAGGTGGCCACCGTCCACGGTGCGCCTGCAAAGCCGATCAGCGTGGTTTCGCGGGGCAGTTCGCGCGCTAAAATGCGCACGGTTTCGTAAATGGGGGCCAGCGTGTCGTGGATATCTTCCTTGGGCTTCAGGCCCTTAACCCCTGCCATCGTGGTGATGGTCGACAAGCGAGGGCCTTCGCCCGTTTCAAACCACAGATCGGCCCCCATGGCCTGTGGCAACAGCAAGATGTCGGCAAACAAGATCGCGGCGTCAAACCCGTAGCGGCGGATCGGTTGCAATGTCACCTCTGCCGCAAGGTCCGAGTTATAGCACAACGCTAGAAAATCCCCCGCCTGTGCGCGCGTCGCGCGGTATTCCGGCAGATAACGCCCCGCCTGCCGCATCATCCAGATGGGCGGTGTGGGAAGGACTTCGCCGGCCAAGGCGCGCAGGATGGTCTTGTTTGACATGTCAGGCTCCGTCAGGTCTGAGGATAGTTCTGTTTAACATCGCGTTGTGGCAGTTGTCAGGGCAGAATGACAGCGTTATGCCTAGGGCATGACACACGCACTTCCCACCCCCGCCCACCCTTTCAAAATCGGCACGCGCGGCTCTCCCCTCGCGCTTTGGCAGGCGCACGAGGTGCGGCGCTGTCTTATGGCCGCCTATTCCCTGCCCGAAGCGGCGTTCGAGATCGTGGTGATCAAAGTCACCGGCGACCAGATTCTGGACAAGGCGCTGAAAGAGATCGGCGGCAAGGGTCTGTTCACCCGCGAGATTGAAGAGGCGCTGTTGGACGGCGGCATCGATATCGCCGTGCATTCGATGAAAGATATGCCCACGGTTCAGCCTGCGGGTCTGCTGTTGGACTGCTATCTGCCGCGCGAAGATGTGCGCGATGGCTTCGTGTCGCCCAGTGTCGCCGCGTTGATGGACTTGCCGCAGGGGGCCACCGTTGGCTCTTCCAGCTTGCGCCGGCGTGCGCAGTTGGCGCACCGCAGGCCCGATCTGAACTTGGTCGAGTTTCGTGGCAATGTGCAAACGCGGATGAAAAAGCTGGAAGACGGCGTGGCGACCGCCACGTTCTTGGCCATGGCGGGCCTGAACCGTTTGGGCATGGCGCATCACGCCAAGCCCATCGCCGTGACCGAGATGCTGCCCGCCGTGGCGCAGGGCGCCATCGGCGTTGAACGCCGCTTGGATGACCCCCGCGCGGAATCGATGCTCGCCGCCATTCACCACACCCCCACGGGCCAACAACTCGCCGCCGAGCGCGGCTTTCTGGCGCGGCTGGATGGGTCGTGCGAAACCCCGATTGCGGGCCTTGCCGTCCTGGAAGGGTCCACCCTGTGGCTGCGCGGTGAAATTCTGCGCCCTGACGGGGCAAGGGTCATCAGCGGTGACTTGCGCGGCCCCGTGGCCGAGGCTGCGGCCATAGGTGCTGCCTTGGCCGATCAGTTGCTGGCCGAGGCCGGGCCGGGGTTTTTTGACTGAACCTGTCATGCGGCACCTGCCGCGTGCAGGTTTGCAAGAAACGCCAAGATCGGCGCGGCGACCAGCTGTGCCGCCTCTTCATGCACCAAATGGCCATAGCCTGCGATGTCGTGCCAAGTGGCGTTTGGCATAACCTGCGCTGCGCGTGCTGACACGGCAGGCGGCACGGCGCGGTCGTTGGTGGCGGTCAGCAGCAAGCTTGGCACCTTTTGATCCTTCAGCCGCCGCAAAAACGACTTCAGCGTCCATTGCGCCATCATCGCCAAGGTCGCACCGACATGCGCAGGCTTTTGCATCAGATGCAGGTACTGGGCCAGCCCTGCGTCATCCAGCGTGCTGCCCGTGGTGGCAATCAACTGGCGCACCTGTGATGGGGTTCCGGCCAGTTTGCTAAACAGGTTGGGCACAAAGGGGGTCAGCGCCAGTGCCTTTGCCATGACAGGGAAAAGCCAGCCCTCTACCCCTTCAAACGGGCCAAGGGCAGAGTTGATGCCGACCAACGCCTTAAGCGGCAAAATCTCCGCCAACCGTTGCGCGATTGCCGCCCCTGCGGAATGGCCGATCACGGCAAAGGGCTGCCAGCCCTGTTGCCGGATCAGGGCCGCGATATCTTCTGCCACAGGGTCCAGCCCGCAGCGCCCCCGCGCGCCCAGAACGGTAAATCCCTGCCCGGGCAAATCCAGCGCCACGATCCGGTAGTGCGGGCTTAACAGCGGAATCAGATGGCGAAAGCTGTGCGTTGCCCCGCCCGCGCCGTGCAGCAGCAGCACCAGCGGGCCTGTGCCCACCTCTTGCACATGCCACAGATGCGGCTTGCACGCGATATGGCGCGATGCCGCGCGATAGGGCCAAAAGGCGGGGAGTGTTGGCGTGCGCATCTAGCTGCCCAGCGCCCCTTGTAAAGCGGCAGACAGGCGCTGGGCATCGGCGCGGGGCAGGGGCAGATAGGGGGCATCCAGCACCTCTGCCAAGCGGCGCAGGGCGGGTTGCGGGCGGTTGGCGATGTCAATCACCAGCGCCGGAATGCCCGTGGCGCGCAAGGCGCGGGCCAGTTTCAGGCTGTCAGCCTCGGCCGCCTCGCGGTTGGCGGTGCCGTCCAGCGCGATATTGCCGCGCCCGTCGGTCAGCAGGGCCACCGTGGGCGTCATGCCCCGCGCTTTGGTCTGGCCCGCCAGTTCAAACGCCATCTGCAACCCCGCTGCAAGGGGTGTGCCACCGCCACCGGGCAACGATGCCAGCCGCCGCTTGGTTTGCACCAAAGACCGTGTCGGCGGCAGCATGAGTTCCGCCGCCGTGCCGCGAAAGGCGATGAGCGCCACATGGTCGCGCCGCGCATAGGCCTGCGCCAAAAGCAACTCTACCGCGCCTTTCGCCTCGCCCAACCGCGCCAAAGCCGACGAGCCAGAGGCATCGACCGCAAAGATCAGCACCCTGTCAGAGGTTTCCTGATACCGCTTCAACCGCAGGTCGCTTTGGCGAATCTCTAGCCGTGTCGCATCGGGCGCCCGGCGGCGCAGCGGTTGCCAAGGGGCCGCAGCGCGCAGCGTGGCCACCAGATCAATCCGCTTGCCCGACCCCGGCGTGCCGGGCCGAGAGGGCAGGGGACGCCCGCGATGGTTGCCTTTGCGCACCGCCCCACTGCCTGACCCCTTGGCACTGCGGGCCGCTTTGCCTGCCGCAAGCCGCGCCAAAAGATCGGCGGGCAGGGCGGCGCGGATCGCCTCCAGCAAGATGTCATCGGGCAGGCGGTCTTGTTGGGTTTGCTCTTGGTCTTGATCGCCTTGGTCGGGCGAGTCAGGGGGTTCTGGCGGTGGCGGTGGGGCGTCGCTGTCCTCCGCCTGCGGCGGCAGATCGCCGCGATGGGCCAGCGTCAGCTCTGCCGCATGGCGCAGCGTGGTGTCTGACGCCTGATCCTCGCCGCGCCACGCCGCCAAAGCCCGTGCTGCGGCCAAGGCCAGCATCGGCGCCCGCAGCGACGCGATGCCCATCGCCGCAGCCACAGTCGTCAAGCTTTCCAGCGCCGTTTTGGGCAAGGTGGTGGTCGCACGCCGCGCACGGGCGGCGGCTATGGCATCGGGCGACAGGGTGATGTCTTGCGTGTCAGAATAGCCAACCTCTGTCAGATCCAAAAACAGGCCCAAGCGGTCTGACAGGCCAGTGGGCAGGCTTTCTTCCGGCTCTGCCCCCTCATCAAGGGTGATCAGGCACGGCCCCGTCTCGTCCAGCCAGCGCGACAGGCGGGCGGATAGGCCAAGGGGGCAGCGTTCGGCCATGGTCAGGATCACAGGGTCGGTTGACGCCAAAAGACCAGCCGTTGCAACCAAACTGCCTGCCGCCAAGGTTGCAGCCAGATCAACCCCGCCAAACAGCGCCGTGTCATCCAACCCCGGATGGATCCGCCGTGCAAGGGGCAGGGCTTGCGTGACCCTATCGCGCACCGCCGAACTGCGGGCGCGCAGCCACAGGCCCTTAACACCCGCAGGATCAACCGCCAGCACAGCCAGCGCCAGTTCTGCGCGCTGCCACGGCGTCAGCGGATCGCTCATGGCAGGGTTTCTTCCACCACCCGCGCCACGCGCGAGGCCGACCCCGCCTCGTCCAGCGGATCGCGGCGCAGGCGGTGGCCCAAGGCGCTGGTGGCGACCTGTTTCAGATGTGCCCGTGTCACCGTTTCAGCCCCGTCATAGGCCGCAATCGCGCGGGCGGCGCGCAGCAAGGTCAACTCTCCGCGCAAACCGTCTGACCCAAGGGCTATGCACAAAGCCGCGCAATCGTGCAGCACAGCACCGGGGGTCTTTAGCGCAGGCAAAGCCGCACGCGCAGCCAGAATTTGCTTGCGCAGCGCCATGTCTTTTGTGCGCCATTTCTTCATAAAGGCCGCATGGTCGTTCTCATAGGCATCGCGGCGGCGCATCACCTCGACCCGCGTTTCTATGTCACGTGGCGAGCTCACCTCGACCGACAGGCCGAAACGGTCCAGCAACTGCGGGCGCAGTTCGCCCTCTTCGGGGTTGCCTGACCCCACCAGCACAAAGCGCGCGGCGTGGCGGATCGACAGGCCCTCCCGCTCCACCACGTTTTGGCCGGATTGGGCCACGTCTAACAGCAGATCGACGATATGGTCTTCCAGCAGGTTGACCTCGTCGATGTACAGATAGCCCCGATTGGCGCGGGCCAGAAGGCCGGGTTCAAAGGCCTTTTCGCCGCGTGTCAGGGCGCGTTCGATGTCTAACGCGCCGACCACGCGGTCTTCGGTGGCCCCCAAGGGCAGGTCGATGACAGGCGTGGGGCGTTTGACCATCTTGCCTGATTTTGGCCCGGCCCAATCGGGCACATCTTCGATGCGGGCAGAGTTGACGGGACACCCCTCAACCGCTTCGATTTCCGGCAATAGGGCGGCCAAAGCGCGCACGGCGGTGGATTTGCCCGTGCCCCTGTCGCCAAACACCAAAACCCCGCCAATGCCCGGATCAATCGCGGTCAGCACCATGGCTTGCTTCATCGCGCCTTGACCCACGATGGCCGAGAAGGGGAAAGGTTGGCTCATGCTGCGTCCTTTTTCATCAGGGGGCTTTGCCCGCCCCAACTGCCCCAATCGTCCAGAATGCGAAAGCGGGCGTAAAGCTCTTCGGAAAACCAGTTTTCGGCGCGCACCGCTTGGATGGCGCGGCCATGGGGGCCGTTGCCGCGGGCAAAGTTGGCCATAGCGGCGGCATCTGGCCAGATCGAGAAGGTGACTTGATGCAGCAAGGGCACCTCGCCGATGCCGATCTTGAAGATCACATTGGGGTCTTGGCCGATGACGGCAGAAATATCGGGCACCCGCCGCCAAAAGCGCAGGAAGGTGGATGCCTTCATCGACGCACGGGTCAGCGCCACGATCGGGCCCTTGGGCGGCGTGGCATCTGGTGGCGGCACAAAGGGCGTTTTTCCTGACCACAAGCCACGGGCCGAGGTGGGTTCCAACAAAATCGTCCAGCTTTCGGCGGCGTGGTTGCGCCAGCGGCGATAGACGGGGGCGGTGTCAACGCTGGTGCGCGCGGTTTGCGCATCTGGCCACGTGGCCAAGATCGCCCATACGCCGAAATTGGGCTTGGGCGTAAAGCCTTGCCCCGTGCCCGACCCGCACAGCTTCCAAAACCCCACCTGCGGCATGCGCAGAAACGACACCCGCGCAGCCCCCATCTGCCCCAGAACCCAAAGACGGGTTGCGAGTGTGGGGAAGCGAAACAGCGAGAGCGTGACGACGTTGATGATGCGCCTCCTGAAACCTGTGTTAGACGAGTTTGACAGTATCTGC
This sequence comes from Paracoccaceae bacterium, assembly GCA_947449875.1. Classification (GTDB taxonomy): domain Bacteria; phylum Pseudomonadota; class Alphaproteobacteria; order Rhodobacterales; family Rhodobacteraceae; genus Stagnihabitans. The sequence goes on along the minus strand of CANFSY010000015.1, from coordinate 11,656 downwards.
CCGCATAGCAAAGCGGATTGAGAGAAATTTTGCAATAGAAAGGCAAGTATTGTAAATTGAACTAGACAGTATATCGTGGGCCCATGCTGACAGAATCCAAACCCCGCCCCTCTGAATCCACCCCGAACGCGGGGTCTGACGCGATTGTCATCGGCGCAGGCCTTGGCGGCCTTGCGGCGGCGATGCGGCTGGGGGCCAAGGGCTACCGTGTCACCGTGATTGACCGCTTGGATATGCCGGGCGGGCGCGGGTCTTCGATCAGCCAAGGCGGCTACCGCTTCGATCTGGGGCCGACCATCGTGACCGTGCCGCAAGTGCTGCGCGAGCTTTGGGCCGCCTGCGGCCGCGATTTTGACCGCGATGTCGATCTGCGCGCGATGGATCCGTTCTATGAAATCCGCTGGCCGGATGGGTCAAACTTCACCGCCCGCCAGTCCACCGACGCCATGCGCGCCGAGGTGGCCCGCCTGTCGCCCGGCGATTTGCCCGGCTACGACCGCTTTTTAAAGGATTCCGAGCGTCGTTATGCCTTTGGCTTCGAAGACCTTGGCCGCCGCCCGATGCACAAGCTGTGGGACCTGATCAAGGTTTTGCCGACCTTTGCCGCGTTACGGGCGGATAAGTCGGTCTATGCCCATGCCGCATCGCGCGTCAAAGACGAACGCTTGCGCTTTGCCTTGTCGTTTCACCCGCTGTTTATCGGCGGCGACCCGTTTCATGTGACGTCGATGTATATCCTCGTCTCGCATCTGGAAAAGGAATTCGGTGTTCATTACGCCATGGGCGGGGTGGCGGCGATTGCTTTGGCCATGGCGGGGGCGATTGGCGACCAAGGCGGCACCTTGCGCCTGAACGCCGAGGTGGACGAGATTTTGCTGTCAGACGGCCGCGCCACGGGTGTGCGGTTGACCGACGGGCAGGTGCTGGCGGCGGATGTGGTCGTCTCGAACGCTGATTCGGGGCACACCTACGACCGGTTGCTGCGCAACCATCCGCGCAAAAGCTGGACACAGGCGAAGCTGGCCCGCAAGCGGTGGTCGATGGGGCTGTTTGTCTGGTACTTTGGCACCAAGGGCACCAAGCTGAAATGGCCCGATGTCGGCCACCATACCATCGTCGTCGGCCCGCGCTATAAACAGCATATCCGCGACATCTTCATCCGCGGCAAACTGGCCGAGGATATGAGCCTGTATGTGCATCGCCCCACCGTTACCGATCCTTCGGCAGCGCCAGCGGGCGATGATACGTTTTACGCCCTGTCCCCCGTGCCGCACCTTGGCATAGGCCAAACCGACTGGGCGGCCGAGGCCGAGCCCTATCGCCAAAAGATGCAAAAGATGCTGGAAGAGCGTTTGTTGCCGGATTTGGGCGATCATTTGACCGAACAATTGGTCTTTACCCCCAACAGCTTTGAAACCCGCTACCTGTCGCCCTATGGCAGCGGTTTTTCGATTGAACCGCGCATTTTGCAATCGGCTTGGTTTCGCCCGCATAACGTCTCGGAAGAGGCGAAGGGGCTGTATCTGGTGGGCGCTGGCACCCATCCCGGCGCAGGCCTGCCGGGGGTGATTTCCAGCGCCGAGGTTTTGGGAAAACTGGTGCCCGATGCGCCCCGCCGCATGGCCCGAAGGATGGCTGCCGAATGATCGCTCCGCAAGATTTGCACCACTGCCGCGAGGCGATCCGCACAGGGTCGCTGTCGTTTCATGCCGCATCTAAGCTGCTGCCCGCCAAAGTGCGCGATCCGGCCTTGGCGCTATATGCCTTTTGCCGCTTGGCCGATGATGCGGTGGACGACAGCGCCGATAAGGCCCCCGCCGTTTTGGCCCTGCGTGACAGGCTGGATCTGGTCTATGCCGGACGCCCCCGCAACGTGCCCGCTGACCGCGCCTTTGCCGCTGTGGTGCAAGATTTCGACATGCCCCGCGCCCTGCCCGAGGCGTTGTTGGAAGGGCTGGCATGGGATGCCTTTGGCCGCCAATACCAATCCATGCCTGACCTTTTGGCCTATTGCGCCCGCGTTGCCAGCGCCGTTGGGGCCATGATGTGCGTCTTGATGCGGGTGCGCGACGCTGATGCTTTGGCGCGGGCCTGCGATTTGGGCCTTGCGATGCAGTTGACCAACATCGCCCGCGATGTGGGCGAAGATGCCCGCGAGGGTCGCTTGTACCTGCCGCTGGACTGGCTGGCCGAGGTGGGGATTGACCCCGCCGCCCTTTTGGCCGCCCCCACCGCCCATCCCGCCTTGCCCGCTTTGACCAAACGCCTGCTGGATCAGGCGGATGTGTTTTATGAACGCTCCACAACCGGCGTGCCCGTGCTGCCCCTATCCTGCCGTCCGGGCATCTTTGCCGCGCGCCATGTCTATGCCGGTATCGGCGGGGCCGTGGCGCGGTTGAACTACGACAGTTTTTCTGCCCGCGCCCGCACCACAAGCCGCCAAAAGCTGGGTTGGTTGAGTCTGTCAGTGCTGCAAACGGCGGCGACGGCGGTTTGGCCGGTTTCGGCCGTTCTGCATGCCGCGCCAGAGCCCGAGGTGGCCTTTCTTGTCGACGCCGCTGCGCGCAAAAGCACGCGCTTTAGCCGGTCTGACGCCCTTTTTGCAGCTCTTGCCCAGTTGGAACGCAAAGATCGCGCCAATCGCTCCTTGGATCGGGCGGGCGCGTGACATAAGTAAGCGGTCAAGACGCCAAGGGGGCCGCTATGGACTGGAGCTTGTTTTTCACCTTTCTCGCCTCGTGTATGGCGGCGGCGGCGACGGGGGCGATGTTTCAGCCCGGCCCTTGGTATGAAGGCTTGATCAAACCCGATTGGTTCCCGCCGCGCTGGGTTTTTCCGGTTGCTTGGACCACGCTTTACATTCTGATGTCGCTGGCGGCGATGCGGGTGGCGCCCTTGCCGGGGGCGGCGCAGGGCATGGGCTTTTGGGCGTTGCAGATCGCGCTGAACACGCTGTGGTCACCGATCTTCTTTGGCCTGCACCGGATGCGCACGGCGTTGATTGTGATGGGCTTTTTGTGGGCCAGCGTGGCTGCGACGACGTGGTGCTTCTTTGGCGTCGATTTTGTCGCGGGGCTGTTGTTTGTGCCCTATGTCGCTTGGGTCACGATTGCGGCGGCGTTGAACATCGCCTCGATCCGGCTGAACCCCAAAGCAGACGGGGCGGATGCCTTGGTTTAGGGCGGCAAAACGGGGGCGGGCCACCCATCCACCCTTTCCACCCGCGCTTGCCCCCCTTATAGCTTAGCCAAACCATAGGGGTGCGTGGCATGGCGCATATCATCGTCGTTGGCAACGAAAAGGGCGGGTCGGGCAAATCGACCACGTCGATGCATGTGGCAACCGCGCTCTGCCGCGCGGGATTTCGTGTGGGGGCGCTGGATCTTGACCTGCGCCAACGCAGCTTTGGCCGCTATGTCGAAAACCGCTTGGCCTATCTGGACCGTGCCGGCATCAACCTGCCCTCGCCCGACTACCGCGAACTGGCCGAGATTGACCCCGCCTTGCTAGGCCCGACGGAAAACGCCTTTGACCGCCGCCTGTCAGACGCGATGGTGGCGCTGGAAGGCGAGTCAGATTTCATCATTATTGATTGTCCCGGCAGCCACACCCGCCTGTCGCAGGTGGCGCATTCGCTGGCCGATACGCTGATCACGCCGCTCAATGACAGCTTTGTCGACTTTGACCTGCTGGCCCATGTCGATTCCGAAACGGGCAAGGTGAAAGGCCCGTCGATCTATTCGGAAATGGTCTGGAATGCCCGCCAGTTGCGCGCCAAGGCTGGGTTAAAGCCGATCGACTGGATCGTGGTGCGCAATCGCTTGGGGGCGCAACAGATGCTGAATAAGAAAAAGGTCGGCACCGCGCTGGAAGACCTGTCACGCCGAATCGGCTTTCGCGTCGCGCCGGGCTTTTCCGAACGCGTGATCTTCCGCGAGCTTTTTCCCCGTGGCCTAACCGTGCTGGACCTGAAAGATACCGGCGTCGATGCGCTCAACCTGTCCAATATCGCGGCCCGCCAAGAGGTGCGCGATCTGTTGCGCGAGTTGCGCCTGCCCGGGGTTGACGGTGGCCCCGCTGCCACCTGAACCGCCAAGGTGCCCGATGCCCAACCCGCTGTATGACGCCCTTTTCGCTCCGCTGGCCCACCGCGCCGGCCCGCTGTTGATCTTGCAAGATAGCGAAACGATCACAGGCACTGCCTTTCACGCCATGATCGCCCGCGCCGCAAACGCTTTGCGCGCCGCAGGCGTGCAAGCGGGCGACCGTGTGGCGGTGCAGATCGCCAAATCGCCCGAGGCTTTGGCCATCTACGCCGCGACCGTGTCCATCGGCGCAGTCTTTCTACCGCTGAACCCCGCCTATACCCCGCCCGAGGTGGGCTATTTCCTGACCGATGCCACCCCCCGCCTGTTCCTGTGCGACCCCGCCAAGGCTGAGGCACTGGCCGCTGTGGCCAGCCAAACCACGCTTAAAACGCTGGATGCCAAGGGCGATGGCAGCTTTGGCGAAGACATTGCCGCGGCTGACGCGCAGTTTGTTCCCCAAATACGGTTGGGGTCTGATTTGGCCGCGATCTTATACACATCGGGCACAACGGGCCGCTCAAAGGGCGCGATGCTGACGCAGGACAATTTGCTGTCGAACGCGCAGACCTTGGCGGACCTGTGGCGCTTTACACAGACAGACGTGCTGCTGCACGCTTTGCCGATCTTTCATACACATGGGCTGTTTGTCGCCTCGAACGTCAGTTTGCTGACCGGTGGGCAGATGATCTTCCTGCCCACGTTTGAATTGGGCACGGTTCTGCGCCTGTTGCCACAGGCCACTGCGCTGATGGGTGTGCCGACGTTTTACACCCGCCTGCTGGAAGATGCGCGGTTTGACCGTGGCCTTACGGCGCATATGCGGCTGTTTGTCTCCGGCTCTGCCCCGCTTTTGGCCGAAACCCACCGCCAGTTTCACGCCCGCACCGGCCAAAGCATTCTGGAACGCTACGGGATGACCGAAACCAATATGAACACGTCCAACCCCTACGACGGCGAGCGGCGCGCAGGCACCGTGGGCTTTCCCTTGCCGGGGGTAGAGCTGCGGATCATGGCCGATGGGGCCGAAGTGCCGCAAGGCGGGGTGGGTGGCATTGAAGTGCGCGGCCCGAATGTCTTTGCTGGTTACTGGCAGATGCCCGAAAAAACCCGCGAAGAGCTGCGGCCGGATGGCTGGTTTATCACCGGCGATCTGGGCCAGATTGACCCCGACGGCTATGTGCAGATCGTGGGGCGGGCGAAGGATCTGGTGATCTCGGGCGGGTTCAACATTTACCCGATCGAGGTGGAACTGGCGCTGGACGATCACCCCGACGTGCTGGAAAGTGCCGTCATCGGCCTGCCGCATCCTGACTTTGGCGAGGCAGTCTTTGCCGTACTGGTCGCGCAAAAGGGCCGCACGTTGGACGCTGACGCCGTTTTGGCCAGCCTGTCAGACCGTCTGGCGCGGTTCAAACAGCCCAAAGCCGCCGTTGTCGTGGCAGAATTGCCGCGCAACACCATGGGCAAGGTGCAAAAGGCCGCGCTGCGCGCCAGTTATGCGGCGTGGTTTCAGCCCAAAGCCTAGGGGCGGCGTGGTGTCTTAGGCCAAGATACCCGCGTTAAGGCGAAGGGTCCGACAACTCGCCCTCTAAGAACCGCTCAAAGGCGTCAAGGTCCACGGGATCGAACACCCCAAAGCCCTGCATCCAAACCGACGCGGCGCGCAGCGCGTCGGGCTCTAGCTTGCACCACTTGACGCGGCCGCGCTTTTCTTGGGCGATCAGGCCCGCCTCGGCCAAGATTTGCAGGTGCTTGGAAATCGCCGCAAGCGACATGGCAAAAGGCTCGGCCACATCGGTTACGGCCATGTCATCTTCCAGCAACATGCCCAAGATCGCCCGACGGGTCGGGTCGGCAAGGGCTGCGAAAACGTGGTCAAGCGTGTCTGACATAGGGGCAGTATTGGGGGCGCAGCGGGCAAGGTCAACCGGATGGTTGAATATGAAAGCGGGTGGAATTGCGGGGTGGCGCGCGGGAAAACCTGTACGTGGCAGAAAATAAAGTGCATATATATCAATACAATACCCAAGATTTATCCCTGCTTGACTCACAGCGCGCCTCTGCGTAGGTATCCCCCACCTGTGAAGAGAGCGTTATGGAGAAGGATCCCGACCCCGATCGGCTGCGCGCGTTGGAACAACGCATCGAAAAGCTGAAGGGCAAAGGGCCGCTCAAGCGTGCCGACACAGGCGTGGTTTTCTCGCAAGGCGAGGTGGCCTGGAGAATGGTGGTCGAGCTGGTGACGGGCATGGTCCTGGGGCTGGCGATTGGCTTTGGGTTGGATGTTGTGTTCAACACCCGCCCCGTTTTTCTGGTGATCTTCTCCTTGCTCGGCTTTGGCGCTGGCATCCGCGTGATGTTGGGGACAGCAAGGCAAATGGCAAAAGACGCGGAGACATCCGCGAGCGACGAAAGGGATTGAACGTGGCAGACGAAGCAGGCGGCCTTGTCATCGACCCGATGCACCAGTTTCAGATCCATCCCCTGTTCGGGGAAGGCCCGCTGACGTGGTACACACCGACGAACCAGACCTTGTGGCTGGGGATTGCGGTCGTGGTGATCAGCATTTTGATGCTGATCGGGTCTGCCCCGCGCAAGGTTATTCCGGGCCGTACGCAATCTATCACCGAACTTCTGTACACCTTCATCCATGACATGGTTGAAGAGGTGACGGGCCACGAAGGGGCGAAATTCTTCCCCTATCTGATGGTTTTGTTCACCTTTATCGTCACCTCGAACCTGCTGGGTCTGATCCCGGGATCGTTTGCGCCCACATCGCATATCGCGGTGACGGCGGTTCTGGCGTTGATGGTGTTCCTGACCGTGACTTTGGTTGGGTTCTACAAAAAAGGCATCGGCTTCTTGGGCATGTTCTGGGTGTCTTCCGCACCCTTGGTGCTGCGCCCGATCTTGGCCTTGATCGAGCTGATTTCTTACTTTGTTCGCCCGCTGTCCCATTCCATTCGTCTGGGCGGCAATATCATGGCCGGTCACGCCGTGATGAAAGTGTTCGCTGGCTTTGCTGGCGTCATGGGGCTGGCGTCTATCGTTCCGATCGCGGCGATTGCGGCGATTTACGGTCTCGAACTGCTGGTTGCGGTTGTGCAAGCTTATGTTTTCACGATCCTGACCTGCGTCTATCTGCGCGACGCCGTTGGCGAAGCACATCACTAATCACCCTATAACCTGAACTCTGAAGGAGCTTTCCAATGACTGGCGATCTCATCCAATTCGCACTGATGGGCAAATACATCGGTGCCGGTCTGGCAACCATGGGCCTTGGCGGCGCTGGCATCGGCGTGGGCACGATTGCGGGCAACTTCCTGTCCGGCGCGCTGCGCAACCCCTCGGCCGCTCCGGGCCAAATGGCGAACCTGTTCGTCGGCATCGCGTTTGCCGAAGCTTTGGGGATCTTCTCGTTCCTCATCGCTTTGCTGCTGATGTTCGCCGTCTGATTTTTGACGGATTTGATCACCGGCCGGACGGGGTTCGCCCTGTCCGGCCGGGTTCCATCCACGCCCGATAGACTCTAGGGGTCCGCCATGTCGACAACGGAAACCGTGGCCGGTGCTGCGGGTGAGGCTTCCCAAAAAGGGATGCCGCAACTGAATTTCGCCACTTGGCCGAACCAAGTGTTTTGGCTTTTGGTGGCTTTGGTCATCTTGTACATCGTGATGACCAAAATCGCGATGCCCCGCATCGCGTCGGTTCTGGCCGAGCGTAAGGGCAAGATCACTGGCGATCTGGCCGCAGCGGAAGAACTGAAATCCAAAGCCAAAGCTGCTGAAAAGGCCTATAACCTTGCGCTTGAACAGGCGCGTGTTGAGGCGGCTAAAATCATCGTCGCCACCAAGGCCGAGATCCAGAAAGATCTGAACGCCGCCATGGCTGACGCTGATGCACAAATCGCGGCGAAAGCTGCGGAAAGCGAAAAGCGCATCGCGGAAATTCGCGCTGGTGCCGAACAGGCTGTGGGCGAAGTGGCCCGTGACACGGCGGGGGCCTTGGTTGCCGCTCTTGGCGGCACGGCTGACGATGCGGCGATTGCGGCTGCGGTAGCTGTCCGGCTGAAAGGGTAAGATCATGAAAAAACTTCTGACCTCTGCCAGCTTGATCCTTGCCGCCGCCCCGGCCTTTGCCGCCGAGGAAGGCCCGTTCTTCTCGCTGCGCAATGCCGAATTTGTGGTGGGCGTGGCTTTCGTGGCCTTCATCGGGCTGCTGATCTATATGGGTATTCCCAAAAAGGTCGGCGGCATGCTGGATGCCCGCGCCGCTGGCATCAAGTCTGACTTGGACGAAGCGCGCCAGTTGCGCGACGAAGCCCGCGCCTTGCTGGAAACCTATGAAGCCAAGCAACGCGAAGTGGCAGAGCAGTCTGCCCGTATCGTCGCCACCGCCAAGCAAGAAGCCGAAGCCGCCGCAGCGCAAGCCAAGGTGGATCTGAAAGCCTCTATCGCGCGCCGGATGACGGCTGCGGCAGATCAGATCGAATCGTCGGTGAAGGCTGCGGAACGTGCCGTGCGCGATCAGGCGATTTCGGTATCGGTCGCGGTCGCGGCAGATGTTCTGCAAGGCCAGATGACCGCAGCACAAGCCAATGCGGCGATTGATGCGTCTATCCAACAGGTTGCAGCCAAGCTGCACTAAGCGGACCGTCTTATGAAAAGGGCCCAGAGGAAACTCTGGGCCCTTTTCGTTTGCCTGAACGCTTGCTGATCAATTCGTCGGACGGATCAGAATTTCCACGCGGCGGTTATGGGCGCGGCCAGACGCGGTGGCATTGGTGTCAACCGGCTGCGACATGCCCAACCCATAGGCCGACACGCGGCCCGCAGGCACGCCCGACCCGATCAGGATATTGGCCACCGAATAGGCGCGGCGCTGGGACAGGTCCATGTTCATCGCCTCGGACCCGACGCTGTCGGTGTGGCCCACAACTTCGATCGTGCTTTTCGGGTAGGTCACAAGATTGGCCGCGATCGAGCGGATTTCACCTTGAAGCGCTGGTTGCAACGTGGCGCTGCCCGTGGCGAACAGCACATCATCGGGCAGGTTGACCAGCAGGTAGCTGCCCATATTGGTGACGGTGACATTGGGGTTGCCCAAGCGCTGGCGCATATCGGCCGCCTGCGCGTCAAGGTTGGCCCCAATGCCGCCGCCGACCAAGCCGCCGATCAAGGCCCCGCGCAGCGCGCCTTCGGCGTGGTCGTCTTTGGCAAATAGCCCGCCAATCAGCGCACCGGCAATGGCACCGGTCGCGGCACCGTTCTTGGTGCGGTAGTTGGGATCTTGAATGCTAGAGGTGGTGCTTTGGCACGCCGCAAGCCCAAGGCCCGCCACCAGTGCAAAGGAAAGGGTGAGATTGTTTTTCATCATTCTGCTGCCTCGTCTAAACAGGCCGAGGTTCCGGCCCTTTGGCCAGTGTAGCACGAATGGCGCTTACATCCCATACATGCGTCACTTTGCGCGGCTTTTAGCGCATCACATGGCCGTTAGCGCGCGGCATCGGCGCGCGCCGATTCCCATGCCAAAATCGCGCGCTTGACAGGCAGGCCCCAGTGATACCCGCCCAAGCCCCCCGATTTGCGCAAGGCGCGGTGGCAGGGGATCAACAGGCTGATCGGATTACGCCCCACCGCCGTGCCCACGGCGCGCACGGCTTTGGGGTGGCCGATAGCGGCGGCGATTTCACCGTAGGTCGTGACATAGCCCGAGGGGATGCGCAGCAACGCCTCCCAAACCTTGATCTGAAACGGCGCGCCGATCAGCGTCAGCGGGGCCGCTTGCCCGCCCAAGGCGGCCTGCACCCATGGGGTCAGACGTGCGGCATCTTCGACAAATTCGGCCAGCGGCCAACGGCGTTGCAAATCGTCAAAGGCCTCAGCCTCGCCCATGTCGGCGGCAAAGCCCATCCCACAAATGCCCCGATCTGTGCCCATCACCACGGCAGGGCCAAAGGGGGTGTCAAACCAGCCCCACGCAATCGTCACGCCCGCGCCGCCACGGGCATAATCCCCCGGGCTCATCGCCTCCCAAGTCAGGAACAGATCATGCAGGCGTGAGGGGCCTGACAGGCCCGTGGACAGCGCCGTATCCAGCACGGTGAAACGCTCGGCCAGCAGGCTGCGGGCATGATCCAGCGTCAGGTATTGCTGGTATCGCTTGGGCGACACGCCGACCCAAGCCGAAAACACCCGCTGAAAATGCGCCACACTCATGCCCATGCGGTCGGCCAATGCCTCTAGCGTCAGCGCGGGGCCTGCGGCATCAATCTCGCGTAGGGCGCGTTCGATGACGGTGTAGTGGTAGGATTTGTCCATCGTTTCCCCCCTTAGCGTCATTTAACCCGCAAACCCCGCCAAAAACACCCGAAACCTGCGCAAATGCTTGCCCAAAGCGCGTCAAGCGGGCATATCGCCGCCATGACCGCGCAATTGCCCTATGCCACGCTGCAAAAGATCTTCCAAACCTTTCAGGCGGCCGACCCCGCCCCAAAGGGAGAGTTAGATCACACCAACGCCTACACCCTTCTGGTCGCCGTCGCTTTGTCGGCGCAGGCGACCGATGTGGGGGTGAACAAGGCGACCAAGGCGCTGTTTGCGCTGGCCGATACGCCGCAAAAGATGCTCGCTTTGGGCGAGGCGGCGGTGATCGACCACATCAAAACCATCGGCCTGTTTCGCAACAAGGCCAAGAACGTGATCCGCCTGTCGCAAAAGCTGATGGATGACTATGACGGCCAAGTCCCGTCCTCGCGCGCGGCGCTGCAAAGCTTGCCCGGTGTGGGGCGCAAGACTGCGAATGTGGTGTTGAACATGTGGTTCCACCACCCATCCCAAGCGGTTGACACCCACCTGTTTCGGGTGGGCAACCGTACGGGCATCGCGCCGGGCAAAGACGAATTGGCCGTGGAGCGCGCCATTGAAGACAACGTGCCGGTGGAATATCAAACCCACGCCCACCACTGGCTGATCTTGCATGGCCGCTACATCTGCACCGCGCGCAGCCCCAAATGCAGTATTTGCCCGATTAACGCCTTCTGCTTGTTCAAGGAAAAAACATGAAGACATATCAGGTCGTCGGCATTGGCAATGCGATTGTTGACGTGATCTCTGCCGCCGAAGACAGCTTTCTGGCCAGCATGGGCATTGAAAAGGGCATCATGCAACTGGTCGAAAAAGGCCGGGGCGAGGTGCTGTATGCCGCGATGCACAACCGCGTGCAGGCCCCCGGCGGGTCAGTGGCCAATACGCTGGCGGGCTTGGGCAATCTGGGCCTGACGACAGCCTTTATCGGGCGGGTGCATGACGATGCGCTGGGGCGCTTTTATGCCGAGCAAATGGCGCAGGGCGGCACAGATTTTGTCAACCCGCCGGTGGTGGGGGGCGAACTGCCCACCTCGCGGTCGATGATCTTTGTGGCACCCGATGGCGAGCGGTCGATGAACACCTATCTGGGCATCTCGTCTGAACTGGGGCCTGACGATGTGTCAGACGCCGTGGCGGGCCAGGCCAGCCTGTTGTTTCTGGAAGGCTATCTGTACGACAAGCCCAAGGGCAAACTGGCCT
>CANFSY010000014.1 GCA_947449875.1 Paracoccaceae bacterium | reverse complement strand
GATGCCAGCTATCTGGCCAATGCGCGCAAGCTTTTGGGCCTGACCGACCGCATCTATCCGCAATTTGCCACCCACAACGCCCACACGGTCGCAGCTGTGCTGCACATGGCAAATGACGCCGCCGTAGCGCCCGCGCTGTACGAATTTCAACGGTTGCACGGCATGGGAGAGCGCCTGCACGACCTCGTCTTGTCGCAAAACGCCACGCGCTGCCGCATTTACGCGCCGGTCGGGGCGCACCGCGATTTGTTGGCCTATCTTGTGCGCCGCCTGCTGGAAAATGGCGCGAACTCGTCCTTTGTGCATCAGATCGTCAACGTCGAGGTGCCCCCCGATCAGGTGGCCGCCTGCCCCTTGACCCAGTTGCAGGCCCTGCCCGCCGTCAACACCAAGATCCCTGCCGGAACGGACCTGTTCGCCCCGCGCCGCAACGCGCGCGGTTATGATCTTACCGATGCCCATGACCTTGCAACCATCGAAGCCGCCCGCGACCCCCATCTGAAAACCGTGTTCGAATCTGCCCCCCGACTGGCTGGCCCCCGACTGGCTGGCCCCGTCACAGGCGCAGGCCGCATCGGCATCGCCAATCCCGCCGATGGCAGTCTGACGGGCCATGTCGTCACCGCGTCGCTCGACGATGTTAACACCGCTTTGCAACTGGCCCAGCCATGGTCTGCCACGCCTGCGCTGCGTGCAGATATTCTGCGCAAGGCGGCTGACCTGTACGAGGCCAACATCGGCCCGATCTTCGCCCTTCTGGCGCGTGAGGCAGGCAAGACCCTGCCCGATGCCCTGTCTGAACTGCGCGAGGCCGTCGATTTTCTGCGCTACTACGCCGATGGGGCCGCCAAGCTTACCGCCCCCCCGCGCGGTATTTTCGCTTGTATCAGCCCGTGGAACTTTCCCTTGGCCATCTTCACAGGCCAAATCGCCGCAGCCCTTGCCGCAGGCAATGGCGTCCTCGCCAAACCCGCCCCGCAGACACCCTTGATCGCCGCCTTGGCCACCGACTTGCTGCTGCAAGCAGGCGTTCCGCCCACAGCCCTGCAACTGCTCACAGGCGATGGCCAGATCGGCGCGGCGCTGGCCCGCGATGCGCGGGTCAAAGGCGTGGCCTTTACCGGATCAACCCAAACCGCCCTAGCGATCCGCCGCACCATGGCTGACCACGGCGATCCGTCTGCGCCGCTGATCGCAGAAACCGGCGGGCTGAACGCGATGATCGTGGATTCCACCGCTTTGCCCGAACAGGTGGTGCGCGATGTGCTGGCCTCTGCCTTTCAATCGGCTGGCCAGCGCTGCTCGGCCCTGCGCTGTGTGTATCTGCAAGACGATATCGCCCCCGCCATCTTGCCCATGCTGCAAGGCGCTATGGCGGCGCTAAGTTTGGGCACGCCTTGGTCTTTGGCTACCGACATCGGCCCCGTGATCGACGCCCAAGCCCAGGCCACCATCGCCGCCTATATCGACCAAGCCCGCCGCGACGGGCGGTTGATTGCCGAACTGCCCGCCCCAAAGGCGGGCACCTTCATAGCCCCCACCGTCTTGCGCGTTGCAGGCATCGCCCAAATGCCGCGCGAGATCTTTGGACCCGTCTTGCATGTCGCCACTTTCCCCGCGCAGGCGTTAGACAGCGTGGTGCGCGACATCAATGCCACCGGATATGGGCTGACCTTTGGCCTGCATTCGCGCATCGACGATCGGGTGCAAAGCGTGGTGGCCGATATCCACGCGGGCAATATTTATGTGAACCGCAACCAGATCGGCGCGGTCGTAGGCTCGCAACCCTTTGGCGGCGAGGGTCTGTCGGGCACTGGCCCCAAAGCCGGCGGCCCGCACTATCTGGCGCGCTTTACGCAGATGCGCGCAACCGTGGCAGGGTGCGAAGATCGCAGAGCTAAGGAAAGCGATGTGCAACAGGCGCTGAACGATGCGCCGCCGCCCCAAGCCCTTGGCGCCCAAACCCTGCCCGGCCCCACGGGCGAATCCAACCGCCTGATCGCCTATGCCCGCCCGCCCGTTCTATGCCTTGGCCCGGGTTCAGCGGCGGCCCAAGCCCAAGCGCAAAGGCTGCGCGCCCTTGGCGGCCAAGCGATCGAGGCCCCCGGGCTAGACCCGGCCGCCCTTACCCGCTTGCACGGCTTTTCCGCTGCGATGTGGTGGGGCGATGCAGCCCAAGCCCGCATCTTGGCGCAGCACCTGTCGCAGCGCAGCGGCGCGATTGTGCCCCTGATCTGCGATTTGCCCGACAGGGGCCATGCGCTGATGGAACGCCATATCTGCATTGACACCACGGCGTCAGGGGGCAACGCTCAGCTTTTGGCGGGGACGTAAGGCGAACTTCGCGCAGCCTAAAGCGAACTTTATAGCGGGCCCCGTCATCGCGGGGCCTGCGCGCGTCAGGCTAAGGGCTTACAGGTTGCGGATGATCTTGGTGAAGGCGTCAAACAGCCCGTCATTGCCGCAGATCACCGAGCCTGAGTCCAAAATGTCATAGCCTTCGCGCACGGCTTCGGCAAAACCGCCCGCCTCGCGCACCAAAAGCAGGCCGGCGGCCATGTCCCAAGGCTGCAACTCGCGCTCCCAATAGCCGTCAAAGCGGCCGCTTGCCACATAGGCAAAGTCCAACGAGGCCGCACCCCAGCGCCGCACACCCGCACAGCCGGGCATCAGGCGCGCCAGATCGGCCACCATGGCGGGCAGGGTCTTTTTCGCGCCAAACGGCACGCCGGTGGCAAACAGCCCCTCGTGCATCTGGCGGCGGCCCGACACGCGCAAACGGCGTTCGTTCATCCACGCACCGGCACCTTTTTCGGCCCAATACATCTCGTCCTTGGCCGCATCAAAGACCACGCCCGAGACGATCTCGCCCTTATGCTCCAGCGCGATTGACACGGCCCAGTGCGGCAGGCCGTGCAGGAAATTCGTGGTGCCATCCAACGGATCAACGATCCAGCGGCGTGTCGGGTCCGCCCCTGCTGTCGCGCCAGTTTCCTCGCCCAGCCAGCCATAGGTCGGGCGCGCTTCCATCAGGTCTTCCTTGATGATCCGCTCCGCCTCGCGGTCGGCCTTGGTCACAAAGTCGCCCGGCCCCTTTGCGGATACCTGCAGGTTTTCCACCTCGCGAAAGTCTTTGACCAGGGCCCGCCCGGCTCTGCGCGCGGCTTTGATCATCAGGTTGAGGTTGGCACTGCCTTGCATGGGGCACTCCGAAAAGGGATGGGTGGAACGGCAGGGCAATACACGCGACCGCCCTTGAAGGAAAGGGCCAAAGGTCGCATCGCCCCAAAGGCCGCGCCCCCCCTTTCATATGTGCCCAAATATCCCGGGGTCCGGGGCTTATTCGCGCCGGTCGACCGCCTGCAAGCCACCCGCCGTCACGCCCCGCCGATCTGGCCGCTGAAAAAGGCTTCGGGGCTGTCCACCTCGATCAGGCGCTTTTTCTCGATCATCCAGAACCGCGTGCCGACGGTGCGCACAAAGCTGCGGTCATGGCTGACCAGCAGGCAGGTGGCACCTTGGCCCAGCAGTTCGGCTTCCAGCGCCTCTTGGCCTTCGATGTCCAGATGGTTGGTGGGTTCGTCCAAAAGGTAGAAGTTGGGCTTGGCAAGGCGCAACAGCAGCATCGCCAGCCGTGCCTTTTGCCCGCCCGATAGCGGGGCAAGGGGTTTGGTCTGCAGATCGGCGCGAATGCCCGCTTCGGCCAAAAGCCCCCGCGCGGGTCCATCGCCGGTCTTGAACCCCATCACCAGATCAAAAGGCGTGGCCTTGGGCGGCAGTTGCGCCAAGGCCTGATCGGAATGGCCCAAGATCAGCGAGGGGGGGACCTTGATCTCGGCGTGCCCTGCCGTGATCGCTTGCAAAACGGCGCGCACCAATTGTGTCTTGCCTGCACCGTTTTGGCCCAAAAGCACCACGCGGTCGCCCTTTTCCACCCATTTCTGACCGGTGCGAAACAAGGGCCGCCCATCCGGCGTGGCAATTGGCGCATCGGATAGCGCCACCAGCGCCTTGGCATGGGTGCCGGAGTTGGCCAGCCGGATCTCGCCCGCCGAGACCTCTTTGAAGGCGGCTTTCGCCTGTGCTTCGATCTTTTCGGCGCGCTCTTTCAACTGTTTGGTCTTGCTGATCAACAGGTCCGATCCGCTGTTGATGCCGATGTTCTTTAGCTTCGCCGCCTGTTTGCGCAACTGATCGGCCTTGGCGAGGTCGTTTTCGAACTGGCGGCCTTGGGCGGCATCGGCCTCGGTTAAAGCCGCGCGCGCCCGCGAATAGGGCAGCGCGAAACTCCGCGCCCCCACATCGCGCAGAAACAGGCTGCGCCCCGTCACGCCGTCCAGAAAGGCGCGGTCGTGGCTGGCAACGATCACCGCCACATCGCGCGCCAAACCTTGCAGCCAGCGCTGCAAAATGCCGATGCGCGACAGGTCAAGGTGGTTGGTCGGCTCGTCCAGCAGCAAGATATCGGGGTCGACCACAGCCCCCCGCGCCAAAAGCCCGGTGCGCTGCCACCCACCGCTCAGATCGCCCAAAGGCTGATCGCGCACCGCCTCTGGCACCTCCAGCGCGTCCAGCATCACATCAACGCGCCAAAACTCGCCTTCCGGATCTGCCAGCGCCCCCGCCACCGCCGCGCGCAGCGTTACCTTGCGCAGCGTATCTGGCACCTCTTGCTCCACTCGGCGCAGCGTCACCCCCCGCGCCTTTGTGATATCGCCCGCCGAAGGCTCTATCTCGCCCGCCAGACACCGCAGCAGCGACGATTTGCCCCGCCCGTTCGGCGCAATCAGCCCCAATCGGTCCCCCGGTTCCAGTGTAAAGCTCAGATCAGAAAACAGCGGCAGCCCAAGGGTCAGCGACAAGGATTTGACGGCAAGCAGGCTCATGACAGGCTCCAGAAGATCACGCGCGCCAGCGCCGCTCGCAAGGATTTGCGCTAAAAAACCCGAACCGCTGCACGATTGCCCCCCAACCCGCCCCCGTCAACCCCTTTCATACTTGCCAAAATATCCCGGGGTCCGGGGCTGGCCCCGGGGCGCTGGCCAAGGGCGCACCCTATCCTCGTTGCAGCTTGACCGGTTCACTGCGCCCCAGCCGCAGAAAATGCGCCATAAAGGGGCGCGCGGCATCTTCATCGCGGGTGGCGGCGTAAAGCCGCTTGGTGATCACCCCCGGCCCTAGGGGGCGTGTGACATAATCGGCATGGCTTTTGACATCGCGGATCACCCAATCGGGCAGCACCGCCACGCCGCGGTCTGATCCCACCAGCATCAAGATCACCGCCGTCAGTTCCACCGCCCGCTGCGCGCGGGGTTCAACGCGCGCCTCGGTCAGAAGTTCGGTGAAAATGTCCAGCTTATCGCGGCCGACCGGATAGGTGATCAGCGTCTGGTCGCGAAAATCTTCCGCCTCGATCACGGCTTTGGCGGCCAAGGGGTTGCGGGACGAGGCGACAAAGGTCGGATGATAATCAAACAGCGGATGAAAGGTGATCCCGCCCAAGGGTTCGGGGTTGGACGATATCACCAGATCCACCTCCTCCCTCAGCAAGGCTGGAAAGCTGTCAAAGGCCAGCCCCGCGCGGATATCGACATCCACTTCGGGCCACGCATGGCGAAAAAGTTCCAGCACGGGAAACAGCCAGTCAAAGCAGGCGTGGCATTGAATGGCGATGTGCAGCCGTCCGGTCTTGCCCGATTGCAGGGCGCGAAACTCGTCTTCCAATGCGGCGATTTCGGGCAGGATGCGTTCGGCCACCCGCAGCATCCGCACCCCCGCCGCCGACAGCCGCAGCGGTTTAGAGCGGCGCACGAACAGGTCCATCCCCACCTGATCCTCTAGCCCCGCCACCTGATGCGACAGGGCAGATTGCGTGGTGTGCAGCAGCTCTGCCGCACGGGCCAAACCGCCCGCTTGGTGAATGGCCCGCAGAGTGCGGAAGTGGCGAAGTTCCAGATACATGTGACGAACCTCATGATGATCGTGAAAACTATGAATTTGATTCACTATCGCGTCTCTGCCACACAAGGGCAAGCCGATATGGAGGTTCAGATGACCCGCGCCCAAGTGTCTTTCGAAGTGTTCCCGCCGCAAACCGTCGACGCCTCGTTTCGTCTGTGGGAGACGGTGCAGGCCCTTTCCCCCCTATCGCCGGATTTTGTGTCTGTCACCTACGGCGCAGGCGGTGGCACACACAGCCAATCGCAAGAGACATTGGCCACATTGCAGCGCAGTTACGGCTTGACCGTGGCCGCCCACCTAACCTGTGTGGGGGCCAGCCGTGCACAAACCCTGCAAACCGCAGCCGCCTTTGCAGCCCTCGGCGTGCGCCAGATCGTCGCTTTGCGCGGCGATGCGCCGCAGGGGGCTGCCCGCTTTACCCCCCATCCTGACGGCTTTGCTAACACGGTCGAGCTTGTCGAGGCCCTTGCCAAAACCGGCCTTTTCACCCTGCGTGTCGGGGCCTATCCCGAACGCCACCCAGATGCCGCCGACACAACAGCCGATGTCGCTTGGCTCAAGCGCAAGATCGACGCGGGGGCCAGTTCGGCCATCACCCAGTTCTTTTTTGAAGCTGACACCTTCCTGCGCTTTCGCGATGCCTGCGCCAAAGCGGGCATCACCGCGCCGATCATCCCGGGCATCTTGCCCATTCAATCTTGGGCAGGGGCCAAGCGGTTTGCCGCGCGCTGCGGGGCATCGGTGCCCCAGCGGCTCGACGAAGGTTTCGCCACCGCCGCCCGCGATGGGCGCGAGCGATTGTTTGCCCTGACCCAATGTGCCACCTTGTGTGAACGATTGCTGGCCGAAGGGGTGGGGCAGTTGCATTTTTACACCCTCAACAGCGCCGATCTGACCCGCGATGTCGTGCGCGCCCTTGGTCTGGCCCCTGACCTTGCCCTGTCGCGCGTGGCCTGACAGGGCCTTTGCCACCCCCGTCCGGCACTGGTCGTGCCGGCGACCTTGGCCGGATCGGGCTTGCCCGCTCCGGCCCTTTTGCCGGTTGTGAAGGGGGGTGGGCTTGCGCTAGTCTGGCGGCGCGTGAAGGGGAGAAATCTGGTGAGCAAGCCCGTCTACATCCTGAACGGTCCCAACCTGAACCTTTTGGGCCAGCGCCAGCCCGAGATTTACGGGGCCCAGACTTTGGCCGATGTGGTGCAAGCCTGCACCGATCTGGCCGCCTCTTTGGGCCTTGGTGTCACAGCGTTGCAATCCAACCACGAGGGCCAGTTGGTGGATTGGATCCAAGAGGCGCGTCTGAGCGGGTCTGCCATCGTCATCAACCCCGGGGCCTATTCGCACACCTCGGTTGCCATCCTTGACGCGCTCAACGCCTTTGACGGTCCGGTGATCGAGGTGCATATCTCCAACATCCACAAGCGCGAGGCGTTTCGCCACCATTCCTACGTCTCGCACCGCGCCGATGGGGTGATTGCGGGCTGCGGAACCGAGGGCTATCTTTTGGCGCTGCGCCGTGTGGCAAGCCTGCTGGCCAAGGGCTAAGGCCGGTGGCCCCTCTGGCGGCGGGCCTTGGCTTTGCATGGCACCCCCAAGCGCGGCTGTTTGATGCAGCGGGGCAGGCTGTGGCGCGCGGCGCGCCGCTGTCGGGCGTGATCGCTGACCGTTCGGCAGGCGCGGCCCTTGCCGCCCTAGGCGCGCCCGCCTTTCGCATCGGTGGCGAGGGGCCTGCGCCCGAAACTGGCCCGCAGCCGGTGTTTGAAACCCTTACCGGCGGGTCCAGCGGCGCACCGCGCCGCATTCGGCGCACCCAAGCCAGTTGGATCGCCAGCTTTGGTGTGAATGCGGGGCTGTTTGGCATTGGCCCCGACAGCCGTGTGGCGATCTTGGGCCAGCTTATCCATTCGCTTGCGCTTTACGGCGCGGTCGAGGCGCTGCATCTGGGCGCAGAGCTGCACCTGCTTGACGGCCTTCGCCCTGACCGGCAACGTGACGCACTCGCGCAGCGGCGGGTGGGTCTTTTGTACGCCACCCCCGCCCAGTTGCGGCTTTTGGCAAGCGCGGGTGGCCCAACCTTGCCCGATCTGCGGGTGGCGCTGGTGGGGGGATCAAAGCTGGATGCGGCCCTGCGCAAGGCTTTGGCGCAAATGGCCCCCCACTGTGCGGTGCATGAATTTTACGGCGCGGCAGAGGCGAGTTTTATCACATTTGCCGGACCACAGACGCCCGAGGAGTCGGTGGGTGCCCCCTATCGCGGTGTCGATCTGCGGGTGATCGACGGCGAGGTTTGGGTGAAAAGCCCCTACCTTTTCGAAGCCTATGCCAGTGACGCTGGCTCTGCCCGTTGGCAAGACGGTTGGCTGTCGGTGGGCGAACGGGGCGTGCTGCGGGATGGTCACCTTTATCTGGCAGGTCGGACGAGTCGCATGGTGAAAGTGGCCGATCAAGCCGTTTACCCTGAAGAGATTGAAACCTTTCTGCTGTCGCAGCCCGGTGTCGCCCAAGCCGCCGTTCTGCCCCGCGCCGATAGCTTGCGCGGGGTGCATCTGGTAGCGGTGGTGCAGGGGGATGAAGGCCAAGCCGCTGCCATAGGGCGAGCGTTGCGCGCCAAGTTTGGCCCGCTTAAAGCGCCCAAATCGCTGATCTGGCGCGAGACCTTTGCGCTGCTGCCCTCGGGCAAGCCCGATCTGGTCCGATTAGAGCGCGATTTGCCATGACATGGATCATCTCCGCCCGCCGCACCGCTGTGGCCCCCGTGAACGGGGCGTTCCGGCGGCTGTTGGTGCATGATCTGGCAGCCCCTGTCATGCGCGCCTGTCTGGCGGATGCGGGCCTTGATCCGCAAGCGGTGGACGAGGTGATCCTGTCGAACGTCTTGGGCGGGGGGGGTAATCCGGCGCGGGTGGCGGCTTTGGCGGCGGGCCTGCCGGACCGTGTGGCGGGATTGTCGATAGATCGGCAATGTGCGGGCGGGTTGGATGCGATCGTGCTGGCGCGGGCCTTGGTGGAAAGCGGGGCGGCGCGTCTTGTGGTGGCAGGGGGGGCGGAAAGCTATTCGCGCCGCCCGATCCGCATGGCCACGGATCCTGACGGTGGCCATCCGATACCCTATGACAGGCCCGCCTTTTCCCCTTTCCCCGACCGCGACCCCGACCTGCACATGGCCGCATGGCACTTGGCCCAAAGGTTAGGGCTGACGCGGGCGCAGATGGATGGGTGGGCGATATCCTCGCACACCAAAGCACTGGCCGCGCGCACCCGCCTGAGGGCAGAGGTCGTGCCGCTGGCTGGCCTTTGCGCTGACGCCTTCACCCGCGCCTTAAGCCCCGCCTTGGCGGCGCGGGCGGCAGGTTTGGTGGGGGATATCACGGCGGCCAATGCGGCGGTGGCGGCAGACGGGGCGGCGTTTGTGATTGTGTCAGACCGCCCGCTGGGGCCGAACCCGCTGCGCATTGTCGCGGGACACACCTGCGGGGCTGATCCGGCCGAGCCGGGCCTTGCGCCCGTGCCAGCGGTGGCCCAAGCGTTGCGGATGGCGGGCTTGGCCCCATCAGCCTTGCGCATGGCCGAAGTGATGGAAGCGTACGCCGCCCAAGCCATGGCCTGTGTTGCGGGCTGTGGCATTGACCCCGCCATCGTCAACCCAGACGGCGGGGCTTTGGCACGGGGCCACCCGATCGGGGCCTCTGGCGCTGTTCTGGCGGTGCGGTTGTTTCATGGCCTGACTGCAGGCCACGGTCTGGCCACCATCGCTGCTGCGGGCGGCTTGGGCACCGCCCTGATCGTCGCGCGTTAAGTGCGCGACAGCAAAGCCCCCGGGCGTGCTTGGGCGATGGCTTGGGTGATCAATGCGGCGAGCACCGCCTTGATCAGATCTCCCGCCAAGAACGGTGTGGCGAGCAAGGCGGCCTCGGGCAAAGATTTTCCCAGCGTCAGCGCCATGCCCGGAATGCCAAAGGCATAGAGCACTACGATGCCGCCCAAAACCGCCCCTGCGAAGGCCGCTGTGCCGACGCGCACCTGCCAGCGTTCCACCACCAAGCCTGCCACAAAGGCGGCAAAGGGAAAGCCGACCAAATACCCGACCGAAGGCCCGACAAACAGGCCAATCCCGCCGCGCCCGCCCGACAGCAGCGGCAATCCGGCCGCCACGAGGGCGACAAACAGCACCACCGCCAGAAAGCCGCGCTTGGCCCCCAGAACCGTGCCGCACAGCATGATGCCTAAGGATTGCGCGGTGATCGGCACGCCGCTGATCAGGTCAATCTTGGGGATCAGGCCCAAGACAGCGATCAGCGCGGCAAAAAGGGCGATATGGGTCAGGTTGCGTTCCATTGGGATTGTCCTTTCAAACAGACGTCCACTTAGCCCGCACCACCGCGCGCGCGCAAGGCCTCGGCCACGCGGTCGGCATCGTCGAGGGTGGCCAACAGCACGGGCATCAAGATACGCCATCCCGCGCGGCGCGGGCTGCGGGCGTTAAAGGCCATCGCGATCTGGGCATAGCGCAGCAGCATCACCGGCACAAAGCGGATCACCAGTGCGACCGAAAGTGCCAAGACCTGCGGCTTTAGGCCAAAGCGCGCCAAGGGGCGGGCAAGGCGGGTTAGAAGGGCTAAGATATCGGCAAGTTCCGTCGTCATCGTCACAGCATTGGCCAACCCCACAGCCGCGCCCAAGCGGGCGAGGATGGGCCAAGCCGCCCAAGGATCGCCCAGCCAGATCTGCCAGCCCACCACCAGCACACCAAAGGGCCACAGCGGGCGTAGCATGGCCACCCAATGCCGAAAGAACCCCCAGCCGCCGCTGGCAGCCACGCCTACGACCATCGCCGCCGCCGCAGCCAACCGCAATCCCTCCATCTGCATCAGGGCAAGGGTCCACACACACAGCGCCCCAAGCTTGACCCAGGCCGGAACACCGTGCGCCCATGTCCTAACCGGAGAGGTCAGCGTCAGCATCCAGCCCCCCGATCCGCGCCATCTCGGCGGTAAAGGCGCCAAGAACGTCACCCGCAGGCCCGTCTTGCACCACGCGGCCCGCCTCTAGCCAGATCACGCGATCACACTCTGCCACAGCGGTGGGATCGTGGCTGATGGTGATGATCTGTTGCCCCAAACCCGCCAACCTGCGCCGCAACCGCACTTGCGAGGGCAGATCAAGGGCGGCAAAGGGTTCGTCTAACAGCAGTGTGGCAGGGCGCATGGCCAAGATCGACAATAGGCACAGATACTGGCGCTGGCCTTGGCTAAGGGTATGGGTCGCAACCCCCTCCCAATGGGTGCGGCCCACTTCGGCCAGAAGGTGTCGAGCTTGGGCGCGGGCTTCTTTGGCGCTTTGGCCCATTTGGGTCAGGCCAAAGGCCAGCTCTTCACCCACCGTGGGAAACAAAATCTGGTGATCGGGGTTTTGAAACAAGATCCCCACGGCGCTGAGCATGGCGCGGCGGTTGCGCGCTGGGTCCAGTCCGGCGACGCGAACTGTCCCGTCGCTCGGCGTCACCAGCCCTGCCATCACCCGCATCAAACTGGTCTTGCCCGACCCGTTGCGCCCGACAATGCCGATGCGCGCCTCGCGCAGGTGCAGGTCAATATTCGACAAAATGGCCTTGCCGGCCACCCCAAAGCTTACCCCGCGCAGTTCTATCCCAGACGCCGCCATATCCACCATCCCTCGCCCTTCGTGCGCTTTAGCCGCCAAACCGCCCCGCGCAAAGCAAAAAGGGCGACCGCTCTGGCCGCCCTTTCAAACTGTGGTCAAACCCCTGCAAGGTGCGGTGAGGCCTTAGCCCTTTTGCGCTGCCGCCACCGAGTCTTCCAAAATCGCCATGGCTTCGGTGAAATGCGCATCCGGAATGGTGATCGGGGCCAAGAAGCGCACGACGTTGCCGTAGACACCGCAGGTGAGCAAGATCAGCCCCCGCTTTTGCGCCTCGTTCTTTACGCGGTTGGTAAAGCCCGCGTCGGGTTCGTGGTTGGCGGGGTTGGCGAATTCAACGGCAACCATAAAGCCCGGGCCGCGAATGTCGGAAATCTCGGGTGTGGTTGAACGGATCGATTCCAGCTTTTGCTTCAGGCGACTGCCCAATTCATTGGCACGGGCGCACAGCTTTTCTTCTTCGATCACGTCCAGCACGGCATGGGCTGCGGCAATGCCGATCGGGTTGCCGCCGTAGGTGCCGCCCAGACCACCGGGGTTTGCGGCATCCATCAGGCTGGCCTTGCCGGTCAGGGCTGCGATGGGAAAGCCGCCGCCCAGACCCTTGGCCATGGTGGTGATGTCAGCGGCGACACCGTAGCCTTCCATGGCGAACATGGTGCCGGTGCGGGCAAAGCCGGTTTGCACCTCGTCCGCGATCATCACGATGCCGTGTTCATCGCACAAGGCGCGGATGGCTTTGACCAGCTCTGCGGGGGCGGGGTAAAAGCCGCCTTCGCCCTGCACCGGTTCAAAGATAATCGCCGCAACCCGACCCGGATCAAGATCGGCCTTAAACAGCTTGGTGATCCCCGCCATGGCATCGGCGGTCGAGATGTGGTGCACCTCTTGCGGGAAGGGCACGTGGTAGACATCGGGCATCATCGCCCCGAAGCCCTTCTTATAGGGCTCCACCTTGCCCGTCAGGGTCATGCCCATAAAGGTGCGCCCGTGAAAGGCCCCGCCAAAGGCGATAACCGCCGAACGCCCTGTGGCATAGCGCGCGACCTTGATCGCGTTTTCCACGGCTTCTGCGCCGGTGGTCACAAAGACCGTCTTTTTGTCAAAATCACCCGGCACGATGGCATTCAAGCGCTCGGCCAGATGGATGTAGTTTTCGTAGGGGAGCACTTGGTGGCAGGTGTGGGTGAAGCGTTCCAGTTGCTTGTGCACGGCTTCGATCACCTTGGGGTGGCGGTGGCCGGTGTTGACCACGGCGATGCCAGCGGCAAAGTCGATGTAGCGGTTGCCTTCAATATCCCAAACTTCCGAGTTCAGGGCTTTGTCGACATAGATCTGGGTTTGCATGCCCACGCCACGGGCAATCGAATCAGTCCGGCGAAGGGCGACATCTGCGTTCTTCATCTTGCTCTCCTGTGCTCCGCATCGGGGGAAAGGGCCTGCCCCTGCGGCTTTGACGCTATTTGCACGAAGTTTGCCTGCGGCTTCAATCCCATCAGCGGCTTTTTTCGTCACGGGCGCGACCCGATTGCGCAGGGTCTTGGCCGCTTTACGCTTCTTTAACCGCTTTGAACGCACAGTGTGCGTGATCGGAGCGTTCATGTCCTACTTGCCTGCCCATGAAGACCCCGCCCTTTGGCTGCAACTGATCCGCTCGCGCCGGATCGGGCCTGTCACGTTTCACCGGCTTTTGGCCGAACATGGCGGCGTCGAAGCCGCCCTTGCCGCCCTGCCAGAGATTGCGAAAGCGGCGGGGATTGAGGGGTATGAAATCTGCCCCCTTGGCGTGGTGCGCCATGAACTGGCCCAAGGCCGCGCTGCCAAAGCGCGGCTGTTGCGGTTTGGCGGGGCGGATTATCCGCAGGCCTTGCTAACGCTGCCCGATGCGCCGCCGGTGATTTGGGCGCAAGGCGATGTGTCGTGGCTGAACCGGCCTGCGGTGGCCTTGGTGGGGGCGCGCAATGCATCATCCTTGGGGCTGCGGATGGCGCGGCGGCTGGCTTTGGCCTTGGGCGGGGCGGGGCAGGTGGTGGTGTCGGGCCTTGCACGCGGCATTGATGCGGCGGCGCACGACGCAGCGCTGGCCACGGGCACGGTTGCGGTGCAGGCGGGCGGGGTCGATGTGATCTATCCCGCCGAAAATGCCGACCTTGCTGCGCAAATTCTGGCGCAAGGGTGCCGTATTTCTGAACAGCCCATCGGATTGCAGCCCCAAACCCGCCATTTCCCGCTGCGCAACCGAATCATCTCGGGCCTGTCGCGGGCCGTGGTCGTGGTTGAGGCGGCTGCAAGATCAGGCTCTTTGATCACCGCCGAGACCGCGTTGGAGCAGGGGCGCGAGGTCTTCGCCGTGCCCGGCCACCCCTTTGACGCCCGCGCCGAAGGGTGCAACCGGCTGATCCGCGACGGCGCAACGCTGCTGCGCGGGCCGCAAGACCTGTTCGAGGGATTGGGGATCGCCGCAAAAGCGGTGCAGCCCCCGGACCCCACCGATCAAGCCCTTTGCGACCCGCCCCCCGGCCCCGTTCCGCCCCGCCGCCCTTTGGGCGACACGGCGGCGCTGCATGCGCAAATCTTGGCACGGCTTGGCCCATCACCCTTGGCCGAGGATCAGTTGATCCGCGACTTGGCCCTGCCCGCCGCCGCCTTGACCAGCGCGCTGGTCGCGCTGGAACTGGACGACAAGATCGAACGCCATGCCGGCGGGTTGATCGCGCGGCGCTGACCCTTTGCCAAAGCGCAGGTTGACATTTCGCGCCAACCGCCCACATCTTGCGCCGCTGTGCAGATCAGGGCCGTTTGCCGTGATCGCTTGGCACGTTTGAAAGGAATTCCATGCCCGTTGTCGTTGTCGAATCCCCGGCCAAAGCCAAGACGATCAACAAATATCTGGGCAGCAATTACACGGTTCTGGCCTCGTACGGGCATGTCCGCGACCTGCCGCCCAAGGATGGCTCGGTCAACCCCGACGACAATTTCGCCATGACATGGGAAGTGGCCGCCGACAGCCGCAAGCATATCAAGGCCATCACCGACGCGCTGAAAACCGATGACGAGCTGATCCTTGCCACCGACCCCGACCGCGAGGGCGAGGCGATTTCGTGGCACCTGACCGAGGCGCTGGCCTCGGTGATCGCCAAGGGCAAGAAAAAGGTTAGCCGCGTCACCTTTAACGCCATCACCAAATCCGCCGTCACCGAAGCCATGGCCCATCCGCGCCAAGTCGACCAACCGCTGGTCGAAGCCTATCTGGCGCGGCGCGCGTTGGATTATCTGGTGGGCTTCACCCTGTCGCCCGTTTTGTGGCGCAAGCTGCCTGGGGCGAAATCGGCGGGCCGTGTGCAATCGGTCTGCCTGCGCCTGATTGTCGAGCGCGAGATGGAGATTGAAGCCTTTCGCGCCCAAGAATTCTGGACCGTTTCTGCCGTTCTGGCCACCCCGCGCGGGCAAGAGTTTGAGGCGCGCTTGGTTCTTCTGGGCGGCAAGAAGCTGGACAAGTTCGATATTCCAACGGCTGAATCCGCTGAACTGGCGGTGTCTGCCATCAACAGCCGAAGCTTTCAGGTGGTGTCGGCGGAAAAAAAACCGGCCAGCCGCAACCCCTATGCGCCCTTTATGACCTCCACCCTGCAACAAGAGGCCAGCCGCAAATATGGCATGGGGGCCAAGGCCTGTATGTCGGCAGCGCAGCGGCTGTATGAGGCGGGGCATATCACCTATATGCGCACCGACGGCATCGACATGGCGCCCGAAGCCGTCATGTCGGCGCGCGATGTGATCAAAGCCACATTTGGCGCCGCCTATGTGCCCGACAGCCCGCGCATGTACAAAAACAAGGCGAAAAACGCTCAAGAAGCGCATGAATGTATTCGCCCGACGGATATGGCGGCCTCTCCCGACAAGCTGCGCTTGATCGAGGCGGATCAGAAAAAGCTGTACGATCTGATCTGGAAGCGCACCATCGCCAGCCAGATGTCAGCCGCGCGGATGGAACGGACGGTGGTCGACATCGCCTCGCCCGACGGGCAGGTGGGGTTGCGCGCCAACGGGCAAGTGGTGCTGTTTGACGGGTTCTTGAAAGTCTATGACGAGGGCCGCGATGACGAGGGCGACGACGAAGGCCGTCTGCCGCAGATTGATGCGGGCGATAAGGTCGACAAGCGCAAAGTCACGCCGGAACAACACTTTACCCAGCCTTTGCCGCGCTACACCGAAGCCACCCTTGTCAAGCGGATGGAGGAATTGGGGATCGGCCGCCCCTCTACCTATGCGTCGGTGATCACCACGATCCAAGACCGCGAATATGTCAAGAAAGACAAAAACCGTCTGATCCCCGAAGACAAGGGGCGGCTGGTGACGGCGTTTTTGACCAACTATTTCCGCCGCTATGTCGATTTCGACTTTACCGCAGGGCTAGAGACGGAACTTGACGATGTCTCGGCCGGTAGTCGCAGTTATACCGATGTGCTGACCCGCTTTTGGCGGGATTTCAACGCCGCCATCGCCGAAACCGCCGATCTGCGGATTGGCGAGGTGTTGGATAAGATTGATGAATTTCTGGCCCCTCACCTGTACCCGATCCGCGCTGACGGCTCTGATCCGCGCATTTGCCCGACCTGCGGGAAGGGCCGTTTGCATCTGAAAACGGCGCGGTCCGGCGGGGCCTTTATCGGCTGCGGCAGCTATCCCGAGTGCCGCTATACCCGCGCCATTTCGGGCAACGAAGAGGGCGGCTCGGTCGAAGGGCGCGTTTTGGGGTTGGAAGACGGCCTTGAAATCAGCCTGCGCACGGGGCGTTTTGGCCCCTATGTGCAAAAGGGCGAAGCGACCACCGACGCGCCCAAACCGCCGCGTGCCAGCCTGCCCAAGACATGGCCGCCCGAAGACCTGACGCTGGAGCGCGCGCTTGATCTGCTCAACCTGCCGCGCCTTGTGGGCCAGCACCCCGACGATGCCGCCCCGATCGAGGCCGCAATTGGCCGCTTTGGCCCTTACGTGAAGCACAACTCCACCTATGCCAACCTGCCCGATGTGGAAGAGGTGTTCACCATCGGCATGAACCGCGCGGTTGAGGTTTTGGCGCAAAAGCTGGCGGGCCGTCCGGGGCGTGGGGCTGTGGCTGTGGCGCTGAAAGAGTTGGGCGATCATCCGGACGGTGGGGCGATCAGCATCATGCCGGGCAAATATGGCCCCTATGTCAAATGGGCCAAGGTCAACGCCACGATCCCCAAAACGATTGATCCAGAGGCGCTGACCATTGAAGACGCTTTGGCCCTGATTACTGAGAAGGCAGGCAAAGCGCCCGCTAAGAAGCCTGCCCGCAAAGCGGCAGCGCCGAAGGCTGCGGCGAAGCCCAAGGCCGCTGAAAAGCCAAAGGCGGCAGCGGTCAAGACGACTGCGGCCAAGGCTGACGCGAAAAAGCCGGCTGTCAAGAAAGCGCCCGCTGTCAAGAAAGCGCCGGCAAAAGCGGTTGAAAGCTAAACCCTAGCCGTTGCGCGGGTCGATCAGGCGTCCCATCAGGGACGCTGCGCGCACCAGACCGATGCGTGCGCCGTTCAAGGTCACCGCCAATTCCGGCGCGCCCTTGGCCAAAAGGGCCATGACCTCTTTGACGGGCAGGTTGGCTGAAACACTGGCGGCGGTGTCGGTGTGGCCCTGCTCCATCACATCTTGCGCAGTCAGAACGCCCAAAGGGTTCATATGGGCCACAAAATCGGCCACATAGGCGCTGACAGGGTTGGCGATGATCTCGCGCGCGGTGCCGATTTGCACGATGCGGCCCCCGTCCATCAAGGCGATGCGGTTGCCCAGTTTGAACGCCTCGTCCAGATCATGGCTGACAAAAATGATCGTGCGTTTTAGCTTGGCTTGCAGGTCTAACAGCTCGTCTTGCAGGCGGGCGCGGATCAAAGGGTCAAGGGCGGAAAAGGGTTCATCCATCAGCAAGATCGGCGCTTGGGTGGCAAAGGCGCGCGCCAGCCCCACGCGCTGCTGCATCCCGCCGGACAATTCGCCTACCTTGCGCTCGGCCCATTGGGTCAGGTTCACCAGCGCCAGTTGTTCATCCACACGCGGCCTGCGCGCTGTGGCATCAAGGCCCGCCAGTTCCAGCCCAAGGCCCACATTCTCGCGCACGCTGCGCCACGGCAGTAAGCCGAACTGTTGAAACACCATGGCAATGCGGTTTAACCGCAAATGGCGCAGGGTGGGGGCATCGGCCTTGGTCACCGACACCATCTTGGCCCCGTCTGACACAAGCACCTCGCCGCGCACCACGGGGTTCAGCGCATTCACCCCGCGCAGTAGGGTGGATTTGCCCGACCCTGACAGGCCCATCAGCACCAAAATCTCACCCTCGGCCACGGTCAGCGAACACTCATGCACGCCCAAAATCTGGCCGGTTTGGCTTTGAATGTCTGCCCTGCTCATCCCTTGATCCATCAGGGGCAGGGCCAGATGGGGTTTGTCGCCAAAGACGATGGAAACGCGGTCAAAGACAACGGCGGTCATCATTTCACCTCGCGCTGGAAAATGCTGCGCAGCGCTATGGCCACCACGACAATGACAAAGCCCGATTCAAACCCCTTGGCCGCGTTGACCGAGGCCAAGGCCCGCATGACCGGCACCCCCAACCCGTTGGCCCCCACCATCGAGGCGATCACCACCATCGACAGCGACAGCATGATCGTTTGGTTCAGCCCGACCATAATCTGCGGTAAGGCCCAAGGCAGTTCCACCTTCCACAACCGCTGGCGCGGGGTGGCGCCAAAGGCGGTTGCGGCTTCCAAAAGCGCTGTTGGGGTAGAGGCCACGCCAAGTTCGGTCAGGCGGATCGGGGCGGGCAACACGAAAATCACCGTGGCAATCAGGCCAGGCACCATGCCGATGCCAAAGAAGATAATGGCGGGAATAAGATAGACAAAGGTTGGCAAGGTTTGCATCAGGTCCAGCACCGGCGACAGGGCGGCGTTCAGGCGCGCATTGTGGGCGCAGGCAATGCCCACGGGCACGCCAATCGCCATGCACACAGCACAAGACGACAAAATCAGCGTCAGGCTTTCGGTGGTTTCTTTCCAGTAGCCTTGGTTGACCACAAACAAGAACCCCAAGCCCACACCGACGCAGATTTTCCAGTTGCGCTGCAAAACCCAAGCAAGGGCGACAAACAGGGCGATCAGCACTAAGGGGTTGGGCGCTTGCAGCAGCCATAAAAAGCCTGCAATCAAGCCTTCCAGCGCCCAAGAAATGGCATCAAAAATGGCCGTCATGTGGGTTTTCATCCACACAAACAGCACATTCGCCCCCGATCCCACCGGGATCTTTGTTGCCGTCAACCACTCCATCCCGCTCTTCCCTTTTAGAAATAAGGCCCCGAAGCTGAGCCGGGGCCTTTGACGCTTACTGCAATGCCGCCGTCACAGCCGCCACAGCATCGCCGCCGTCTTTGGTGGTGACACCCGCCAGCCAAGGCGTGATGACATCAAGATGGGCTGCCAGCCAAGTCT
This sequence comes from Paracoccaceae bacterium, assembly GCA_947449875.1. Lineage (GTDB taxonomy): Bacteria > Pseudomonadota > Alphaproteobacteria > Rhodobacterales > Rhodobacteraceae > Stagnihabitans. Next base: position 17,299 of record CANFSY010000014.1, on the reverse strand, counting down.
TGGCCGCCACGGCAGGCTCTGCGCCGTCGTTCAGGATCGCCCCCATGATCTCGTTCTCCATCGCAAGCGAAAAGACGAGGTTGGACAACAGCTTACCCGTGTTGGGGCATTCGGCCGAATAGCCCGCACGGGTGTTGGTATACACGGTGGCACCGCCCAGATTGGGGCCAAAGAAATCATCGCCGCCGGTCAGATAGGTCATCTGGAAATTGGCGTTCATCGGGTGGGGTTCCCAGCCCAAGAAGATGATCGGCTTTTGCGCCTGATCTTCTTTGGCGACTTGGGCCAACATGCCCTGCTCGCTGCTTTCAACCAGTTCGATCGCGGCGTCTTTCAGGCCGAAAGCGTTCTTGTCGATCATGTCCAAGATCAGCTTGTTGCCGTCATTGCCCGCTTCGATGCCGTAGATCTTGCCATCCAGATCGGCGGCATGGGCGGCGATGTCTTTGAAATCTTTGATCCCAAGGGCGGCCCCTGCGGCGTTGGTCGCCAGCGTGTATTTGGCGCCTTCCAAGTTGGCGGTCAGCGATTCGACGGTTTTGGCATCCAGATAGGGTTGGATGTTTGACGCCATCGTGGGCATCCAGTTGCCCAAGAACACATCGACATCGCCCTTGGCCAAGGCTTCATAGGTCACCGGAACCGACAGAACCTGCGTTTCGGTTTCATAGCCCAAAGCCTGCAAAATCAGGCTCGACACAGCGGTGGTGGCGGTGATGTCTGTCCAACCAACGTCGGAAAAGGTCACCTTGTCGCAGCCCGCCGCAAAGGCAGAGCCACTGAAGGCAAAAGCCACGGCGGTGGCAAGCAGAGTGGATTTGAAGGTCATGGGGGCTCCCTGTTTTTTGTTGATTGACGAGTCAATAAACTTCAAGCTAGCTGCAAAAAGCAAGTGTTTTTCACCGCACCCGTTCAGGACAGCATGCCGAAGCTTGGGATGGAGCCTATACGCAAAGATGCGCTCGTCAAAGCCACGATCACCGAGATCGGGCGGACGGGGTCTTTGGATGTGACGGTCAGCCAGATTGCCAAGCGTGCTGGCATGTCCAGCGCGCTGGCGCATCACTACTTTGGATCGAAAGAAGACATGTTTTTGGCCGCGATGCGCCACATCATGACGATTTACGGGGCCGAGGTGCGCGGGGCTTTGGGCGTGGCACAAACCCCCATGGCGCGGATTGATGCGATTGTGGTGGCCTCTTTCAGTGCGGCGAACTTCCGGCGCGAGGCGGTGGGGGCTTGGCTGAACTTTTGGGTTCTGGCCCAAACCGTGCCGCAGGCCAAGCGACTGGTCGCCGTTTATCAGCGGCGGTTGAAATCGAACCTGCTGGTGGGGCTGCGGCCCCTGGTGGGGGCGCGGGCTGAGGCGATTGCCGAAGGCTTGGGCGCCTTGATCGACGGGCTTTATCTGCGCGAAGTCTTGCGCCCGGGTGCCCCGGATGGGGCGGCGGCGGCGCAGATGGCGCGCGATTATCTGTCGGCGCATTTGGCCACACCGCCGCAGGACCACAACCTATAGGGTCGTTAAGGCCCCAAAACAGCAAAGGCGCACCGCAGGGGGCGAAGGGATATGCAGGCAGAGTATGTGATCATCGGTTCAGGATCGGCAGGGTCGGCCTTGGCCTATCGTTTGGGTCAGGCGGGCCACCGTGTGATTGTGATCGAGGCGGGCGGCAGCGATGCGGGCCCCTTGATCCAGATGCCTGCGGCTTTGTCTTATCCGATGAACATGCCGCGCTATGACTGGGGCTTTCATTCCGAACCCGAACCGCATTTGGGCGGGCGGGTTCTGGCCACGCCGCGCGGGCGGGTGGTGGGCGGATCGTCCAGCATCAACGGCATGGTCTATGTGCGCGGCCATGCCCATGATTACGACACATGGGAGGCGATGGGGGCGCAAGGCTGGGCCTATGCCGATGTGCTGCCCTATTTCAAACGCATGGAAAACTGGCACGGCGAAGACGGGCAGCCGTCTAATTTTCGCGGCACCGATGGCCCGTTGCACATCACCCGTGGCCCGCGCAACAACCCGCTCTTTGACGCCTTTGTCACCGCTGGCCGCCAAGCGGGCTACAACACCACCGCCGATTACAACGGACAAGCCCAAGAAGGCTTTGGCGCGATGGAGGCGACGATCTGGAAGGGTCGCCGCTGGTCTGCCGCCAATGCGTATCTTAAACCGGCGCTAAAACAGGGCAATGTGCAGCTGTATCACGCCTTGGCGCGCAAGGTCGTCATCGAAGACGGTCGCGCCGTTGGGGTCGAGGTGCAGCGCGGCGGCAAGATCGAAGTGATCCGCGCGGCGCGCGAGGTGATTGTGGCGGCATCCGTTATCAATACGCCCAAGATCCTGATGCACTCAGGCATTGGCCCTGCGCACCATTTGGCCGCGATGGGAATTGGCGTGATCGCCGACCGCCCCGGGGTGGGGGCCAATCTGCAAGACCATCTGGAACTCTACCTGCAATTTGCGGCTAGCCAGGCTGTCACGCTGTACAAATACTGGAACCTGTGGGGCAAGGCGCTGATCGGCGCGCAGTGGATGTTGACAGGCAAGGGGCTTGGCGCATCCAACCAGTTTGAAAGCTGCGGCTTTATCCGCTCGCGGGCAGGGATCGACTATCCCGACATCCAGTATCATTTCTTGCCGATTGCCGTGCGCTATGATGGCAAAGCCTCGGCCCATGGGCACGGGTTTCAGGTGCATACGGGGCCAATGCGGTCGCGGTCGCGCGGCGCGGTCACGCTGCGCTCGGCCGATCCTTTGGCACCGCCGAAGATTGTGTTCAACTATATGTCAGACCCCGCCGATTGGCAGGATTTTCGCACCGCCATTCGCCTGACGCGCGAGATTTTCGCGCAAGACGCCTTTAAGCCCTATGTGAAATCTGAAATCCAACCGGGGGCAGGTGTGGAGTCGGACGAGGATCTGAACGAGTTCATCCGCGCCCATGTCGAAAGTGCCTATCATCCCTGCGGCACGTCTCGCATGGGGCGGCGCGACGATCCGATGGCCGTGGTTGACCCAGAGCTGCGGGTGATCGGGGTCGAAGGGCTGCGCGTGGTCGACAGTTCGATCTTCCCGCAAGTGACCAATGGCAACCTGAACGGCCCGTCGATCATGACGGGCGAAAAGGCCGCAGATCACATCTTGGGTAAGGGTATGCTGGCGCGGTCAAACCAGCAGCCGTGGATCAACCCCAACTGGCGCACGTCGCAGCGTTAAGCTGCGGCGGCTTGCTCGGCCAAGCGTTCAAACAGGGTGGTGATGATCTTGTGGGCCTCGGCCTCGCGCTGTTTGACGATGCGCGCGGTCAGGCCGCTTGCTTCCATCGTGCCGGACCATGCCAGACTATGCGCCCCGTCGGGGTCTGATTTTGGCGTCACATCCAGCCCGATCGACACGCTGCCGCCAATGCGGTGCTCGGCCAGAATATCGACACGGCTTTCGGGGCCGCCGGTTCCCTGACGCAGGGTCAATTGGCCGGAAAGGGTCAGCAAAATCACCCCGATCCGCCGCCGGAAGGTGAAGGGGATCGTATCTGCCACCCGTTTGGCAAAGACAAAACCCTCGGGGGCGATTTTGGCCAAGGCCTCTGGGTCGTGCAAGAGCGGCAATAGGGTGGAAGGCGGGCATTGGGTGGGAATGGATCCGTTCAGTTTCATTGGGCACCTAATAACTTTTGTGTTTTCTTTTTATACGGGCGCTGCGATGTTTTACAAGCCTTTCGCCCGCGCCAAAAGCGGGATGACCGATAGCGTCGACAAGACAGAACAGGCCAGCATCAGGCCGATCAACGGCATCTCGCCTGATCCGTCGGGCAACAAGGCGACAGCCAGTGCCGACAAAGCCGCCCCGCCGCCAATCACAATCGCCCCGCCAAGGCCCGAGGCCGTGCCCGCAAGGTCGGGCCGCACCGACAGCATGCCTGCATTGGCATTGGGCAAGGCCATGCCATTGCCCACGCCCAAAGCCACCATCGCCCCAAAGAACGCCATAGGGCCCGAGATCCCCGCCAAGGTCACAAGGGCCAAAACCGCCATTCCGCAACTTGTCACCATCGTGCCCGCCACAATCATCGCGTTCATCCCAAAGCGCACCGAAAAGCGCCCTGCGATAAAGTTGCCCAAGGCATAGCCAATGGCGGGCAGCGCAAAGGCCAAGCCGATGGCCGAAGGCTGCAGCCCGAACACCTTGGCCCCGACATAGGGGGCCCCGCCCAAAAAGGCGTAAAAACACCCCGAGGCAAAGGTGGCCGCCCCGCAATAGGCCCAAAACCGCCCCGCGCCCAACAAGGCGGGGTACAGGCGAACCTGCTGGGCAAAGCTGCGCTGCGCGGTGGTGGCTGTCTCGCCCATATCGGCCCAGGTCAACGCCGTGACGACCAGCCCCAAGACAAGCAGCATCACAAAGGTGGATTGCCAGCCGAACGCCTCTTCCAGCGTGCCGCCCAAGACGGGGCCGATCATCGGCACCAAGCTCATCCCCATGGTGACATAGCCGATCATCGAAGCGGCGCGCGGCCCGTCAACCATGTCGCGCACCACGGCACGGCTGAGAACCATCCCCGCCGTCACCACCGCCTGCACCATGCGAAAGGCCAAAAACACCGTGGCATTGGGGGCCAAAAGCGTGCCGACCGTCGCCAACAGGAAGATCGCCAAGGCCCCCAGCACCACTGGCCTGCGGCCAAAGCGGTCGCTGATCGGCCCGATCACCACCTGCAACACCGCCGACAGCGCCAGATACAACGACACCGCCAGTTGCATCAGCCCATAGGGCACATCGAAATACAGCGCCATCTGCGGCAAAGACGGCAGCATCAGGTTCAGCGTTAGCGCCGAAAGCCCCGTCAGCAACGTCAGCGTCACCAGACGCGGCGGGGTGGCGCGGTTCAAGAAAACGCTTTGGGACAGGGGGCTTACCATTTGGGCAAAACCAAGCAGGTGCTAAAAGCCAAAGCCGCGGCACTGCGCGCACCGTCTTTACGACTCAGCCCGCCAAAGCGCAGCGGTTTACCGCAGTGGGCGCTGACCAAATGTAGAACGCTTGCGGCAGGGGGGGCAAGAAATGGCATGGGTCCCTCAACTCTTTTGCCGACCGTTAGCGCATAAACTCCGCCAAGGGCAGGGGGCGCAGCGCCCGCTCGCCCAAGCTTTGGCCCCTTAAAGTCATTTTATTGCGGCCCCGCGCAACATTTTTGCTTTCCGCTGCGGCGCGGCACATCTATGTTGCGTGAACAAAGCCTGTCATACGGGCGACATGAAGAGATAAGGACCCGTGCCATGGATGTAATGCTTGAACTTGAAAAGCGCAGACAGACTGCCCGCGAGGGTGGCGGTCAGCGCCGCATCGAAGCGCAGCATGGCAAAGGCAAACTGACCGCGCGCGAGCGGGTGGAATTGCTGCTGGATGAAGGGTCGTTCGAAGAGTTTGACATGTTCGTGGCCCACCGCTGCATCGATTTCGGGATGGAGGCCGAGCGGCCCGCCGGTGACGGCGTGGTCACCGGCTGGGGCACGATCAACGGGCGCATGGTTTATGTGTTCAGCCAAGATTTTACGGTCTTTGGCGGGTCTTTGTCAGAAACCCATGCCAAGAAGATCTGCAAGATCATGGATATGGCCATCCAGAACGGCGCGCCGGTGATTGGCATCAACGATTCGGGCGGGGCGCGTATTCAAGAGGGCGTGGCATCTTTGGCGGGCTATGCCGAGGTGTTTCAGCGCAACATCATGGCCTCGGGCGTGGTGCCGCAGATCAGCTTGATCATGGGGCCTTGCGCGGGGGGGGCTGTCTATTCGCCCGCCATGACCGACTTTATCTTTATGGTCAAAGACAGCTCTTATATGTTTGTGACCGGCCCCGACGTGGTCAAAACCGTCACCAACGAAGTGGTGTCTGCCGAAGACTTGGGCGGGGCTTCGACCCATACCAAGAAATCCTCGGTCGCTGACGGTGCTTATGAAAACGATATCGAAATGCTGGCCGAAGCGCGGCGGCTGTTTGACTTCCTGCCGCTTAACAACCGCCAAAAAGCCCCTGTCCGCCCGTTTTTCGACGATCCGGCGCGGTTGGAATCCAGCCTTGATACGCTGATTCCCGATAACCCAAACCAGCCCTACGATATGAAAGAGCTGATCCACAAAGTCGCCGACGAGGGGGATTTTTTCGAGATCCAGCGCGATTACGCCGCCAATATCATCACGGGCTTTGTGCGGCTGGAAGGGCAGACGGTCGGCGTGGTGGCCAATCAGCCGATGGTTCTGGCAGGGTGTTTGGATATCGACGCCTCCCGCAAGGCCGCGCGGTTTGTGCGGTTTTGCGATGCCTTTGAAATTCCGATCCTGACCTTGGTCGATGTGCCGGGCTTTTTGCCCGGTGTGGCGCAGGAATTGGGCGGGGTGATCAAGCACGGGGCTAAGTTGCTGTTTGCCTACGGCGAGGCGACTGTGCCCAAAGTGACCGTCATCACCCGCAAGGCTTATGGCGGGGCCTATGATGTGATGGCGTCAAAGCACCTGCGCGGTGATTTCAACTATGCTTGGCCCACGGCAGAGATTGCGGTGATGGGGGCCAAAGGCGCTGTCGAAATTCTGTATCGGTCGGAACTGGGCGATAAAGACAAGATCGCCGCACGGGTCAAAGACTATGAAACCCGCTTTGCCAACCCCTTTGTCGCCGCCGAAAAGGGCTTTATCGACGAGGTGATCCACCCGCAATCCACCCGCAAGCGCGTGGCACGGGCCTTTGCCTCGCTTCGGGGGAAAAAACAATCCAATCCTTGGAAAAAACACGACAATATCCCGCTTTGATACCCTTTGCACAGATGAGCTTTATGCCGCGCTGGCCCGCCCTTCTTGGTTTTGTCCTGCCACTGCCTTTGTGGGCGGGTGATTCTATCAAGGTGCCCTCTGGTCAAGCTGTAACGCTGCTCGAAACCGTCGCGGATGTGCCCGGCGACGACGGCCCCGCGCTGCGCTTTCGCTTTCTGGCCCCCGCCATCGCGCGCGACACAGGCAGCATTGACGCCGACACCGCGGGCCTTGATATGGATTATCTGTGCAACGATTTTGCGATCAAACACCTGCCCAAGACCGCGCCTAAACCGGCCCAAATCATCATCTCGTTGTCTGACCGCGACGTGCCCTTGGGCCAAGACGACCCCGACGCGACGCAATTCTTCAATTCCTACAAAATCGAAGATGGCGTCTGCCTATGGGAGATGTTCTGAATGCCGCGCCTGATAAGAAAGACCGACCTATGCTGAAACACCGCGGCTTTCCCGGACGTCTGCCCGGATCCGATTTTCAATTCGTCATCCGACGCGCGAATATGAAAGACGGGGCCACCAAAATCACCAAGCGCGAACGCTTTCGCGACCGCAAACATGTGGACCGCATGGCCGATGCGGGCTTTATGGCCGCCCTTTGGCAGTATTTCGGCGAAGAGCCCTTTGAGCGTGGCAATCTGGATGCAGGCCGCCTCTCGTGGCTGTTTGGCCGCGAAGTGGTGCCCGCCGAAGACCCGTTCAACCCCGCCTCTTACGACGCCCTGCTGAAAATTGACGCCGCGCGTGCACGTGCGTCTTTTCCCGAGGTTTTCGCCGAAGACGCCCCCGATGCCTTGGGTGGCGGCGACGAGGATTGGGAAGATTAAGATGCCTGCCCCCCGCTTTAATGATCGACTTGCGACCGCGTCAGCGGACAGCCCACTTGCGAAGGAATACCCATGTTCACCAAGATCCTGATCGCCAATCGCGGCGAGATTGCCTGCCGCGTGATCAAGACCGCCCGCAAGATGGGCATCAAAACCGTGGCCGTCTATTCCGACGCGGATCGCGGTGCGCTGCATGTGAAAATGGCCGACGAGGCCTATCACATCGGCCCCGCGCCCGCCGCCCAAAGCTACATCGTGATCGACAAGATTATGGAGGCGGTGCGCGCCACAGGTGCGCAGGCCGTGCACCCCGGCTACGGGTTCCTGTCCGAAAACCGCGCCTTTGCCGCCGCGCTAGAGGCGGAAGGCGTGGCCTTCATCGGCCCGCCGTCCTCGGCCATCGAACAGATGGGCGATAAGATCACCTCCAAGAAAATCGCCCAAGCGGCGGGGGTGTCAACCGTGCCGGGCTATATGGGCATCATTGCCGATGCCGAAGAAGCGGTGAAAATCTCGGGCGAGATTGGCTATCCGGTCATGATCAAAGCCTCGGCCGGCGGTGGCGGCAAGGGGATGCGCATTGCATGGGATGCGGCAGAGGCGCGCGAGGGGTTCCAATCGTCCAAGAACGAAGCGGCGGCTTCTTTCGGCGACGACCGCATTTTCATTGAAAAATTCGTCACCCAACCCCGCCACATCGAAATTCAGGTTCTGGCCGACCAGCACGGCAACACAGTCTATCTGCACGAACGCGAATGTTCGATCCAGCGCCGCAATCAAAAGGTGATCGAGGAAGCCCCCTCGCCCTTTCTTGATGCAGCCACGCGCAAGGCCATGGGCGAACAGGCCTGCGCCTTGGCGCGGGCTGTGGGCTACACCTCGGCGGGGACGGTCGAATTTATCGTGGACGGCAACCGCAACTTTTACTTCTTGGAAATGAACACCCGTTTGCAGGTCGAACACCCTGTGACCGAATTGATCACAGGGATTGATCTGGTCGAACAGATGATCCGCGTGGCGGATGGGCAAAAGCTGCCCTTCGCCCAAGGCGATATCAAAATCAACGGCTGGGCGATGGAAAGCCGCCTTTATGCCGAAGACCCTTACCGCAAATTCCTGCCCTCGATCGGTCGGTTGACCCGCTACCGCCCGCCGGTCGAAGGGGCCACCGACCGCGGTGGCATCGTGCGCAACGACACCGGCGTGTTCGAGGGTGGCGAGATTTCGATGTATTATGACCCGATGATCGCCAAGCTGTGCACTTGGGGCCCCACCCGCGCTGCGGCGATTGAGGAAATGCGTCTGGCGCTGGATACGTTCGAAGTCGAAGGCATCGGCCACAACCTGCCCTTTGTTGCCGCCGTGATGGATCACCCGCGCTTCACCTCTGGCAATATCACCACGGCCTTTATCGCCGAAGAATACCCTGACGGTTTCAAAGGGGCCACGCTTGACCCCGACCTGATCCGCCGCGTGGCCGCCGCCGCCGCCGCCATGAACCGCGTCGCCGAGATTCGCCGCACCCGCATTTCCGGCACGATGGACAATCACAAACGCAAGGTCGGTGACGATTGGGTGGTGGATCTGCAAGGCGAGCGCATCGCCTTGCACATTGCGGCCGACCATGACGGATCGACCATCACCTTCGCCGATCACACCCATCTGCGCGTCAGTTCAGACTGGCAACCGGGCCAAGCTTTGGCGCGCCTGACGGTGGATGGCCATGCGCTGGTGATGAAGGTTGCCAAAATCCCCATGGGTTTCCGCCTGCGCCTGCGGGGTTCTGATCTCAAAGTCCTGGTCCGCTCGCCCCGCGCCGCCGAACTTTCGCAACACATGCTGGAAAAGACCCCGCCGGACACGTCGAAATACCTGCTTTGCCCGATGCCCGGGTTGCTGGTCACACTCGCCGTTTCTGTGGGGGACGAGGTGCAAGAAGGCCAAACCCTCGCCACTGTCGAGGCGATGAAGATGGAAAACATCCTCAAAGCCACCCGCGCGGGCGTGGTCAAAGCTGTCAAAGCCGCGCCCGGTGCCTCGCTGAAAGTCGACGAGATCATTTTGGAATTCGTCTGACCCTTTCATACTTGCCCAAATATCCTCGGGGGTCCGGGGGCCGACAGCCCCCGGTTCCGCCGCCGCAAAAAGGACATCGCCATGACCCCCCGCGCTGACTGGGAAGCCCTCGCAACCCGTGACCTTAAGGGCAAGTCGCCCGATACCCTAACGTGGGCCACGCTGGAAGGCATCGCGGTCAAGCCGCTTTACACGGCGGAAGACACCGCAAACCTGCCCCATATGGGCGGCTATCCCGGCCTTGCCCCCTTCACGCGCGGTGTGCGCGCCACGATGTATGCGGGCCGCCCTTGGACGATCCGGCAATATGCGGGCTTTTCCACGGCAGAGGAATCGAACAACTTTTACCGCAAGGCGCTGGCGGCGGGCCAACAAGGCGTGTCCGTCGCCTTCGATCTGGCCACCCACCGTGGCTACGATTCCGATCATCCCCGTGTGGTCGGCGATGTTGGCAAGGCCGGTGTGGCGATTGATTCGGTTGAGGATATGAAGATCCTGTTTGACGGGATTCCCTTGGACAAAGTCTCGGTCTCGATGACCATGAACGGCGCGGTGATCCCGATTCTGGCCAATTTCATCGTGGCCGGCGAAGAGCAGGGGGTGGCGCGCGCGGCCCTGTCGGGCACGATCCAGAACGACATTCTCAAAGAATTCATGGTGCGCAACACCTATATCTATCCGCCCGAACCTTCGATGCGGATCGTGGCCGATATTATTGACTACACCGCGCGCGAGATGCCCAAGTTCAATTCGATCTCGATCTCTGGCTACCACATGCAGGAAGCGGGCGCGAATTTGGTGCAGGAACTGGGCTTTACCCTTGCCGATGGGCGCGAATATGTCCGAACGGCGCTGGCGCGCGGCATGAACGTTGACGATTTCGCCCCCCGCCTGTCGTTCTTCTTCGCCATCGGCATGAATTTCTTCATGGAGGCCGCCAAACTGCGCGCCGCCCGCCTGCTGTGGCACCGCATCATGGCCGAATTTGGCGCGAAAAAGCCCGAAAGCCTGATGCTGCGCACGCATTGCCAAACCTCTGGCGTGTCGTTGCAGGAAAAAGACCCCTACAACAACGTAATCCGCACGGCCTATGAGGCGATGTCGGCTGTTCTGGGCGGCACCCAATCGCTGCACACGAATTCCTTTGACGAGGCGATGGCCCTGCCCACCGAAGCCTCTGCCCGCATTGCGCGCAACACGCAGCTGATTTTGCAAGAAGAAACCGGCATCACCCATGTCGCCGATCCGCTGGCGGGCAGCTATTATGTCGAAACCCTTACGGCGCAGTTGGCCGAAGAGGCGTGGAAGCTGATCGAAGAGGTGGAATCCTTGGGCGGTATGACCAAGGCCGTCGCCTCTGGCATGCCCAAACTGCGCATCGAAGAAAGTGCCGCGCGCCGTCAATCGCTGATTGATCGCGGCACCGATGTGATTGTGGGGGTGAACAAATACCAGCCCGAAACCGACACGCCGGTTGATATCTTGTCGATCGACAACATCGCCGTGCGCGATTCCCAGATCGCCCGCCTGCACGCCACCCGCGCCGCGCGCGATGAAACCGCAGCCCAAGCCGCCTTGCAAGCCTTGGAAGCCGCCGCCCGCTCTGACGGTAATCTGTTAGACGCCGCCATCACAGCCGCCCGCGCCCGCGCTACGGTTGGAGAGATTTCGACCGCGATGGAAAACGTCTTTGGCCGCCACAGGGCCGAGGTCAAAACCCTCGCCGGTGTCTACGGCGCAGGCTATGACGGCGATGCAGGGTTCGAAGCGATTCAAGCCGATATTCTGGCGTTCGAGGCCGAGGAAGGCCGCCGCCCGCGGATGCTGGTGGTCAAAATGGGCCAAGACGGCCATGATCGCGGTGCCAAAGTTATCGCCACGGCCTTTGCCGATATGGGCTTTGACGTTGACATGGGCCCGCTGTTTCAAACCCCCGAAGAGGCAGCACAAGACGCCATCGACAATGATGTGCATGTCATCGGCATCTCGTCGCAAGCCGCAGGCCACATGACGCTGGCCCCAAAGCTGATCGAAGCCCTCGTTGCCAAAGGTGCAGGCGACATTCTTGTGATCTGTGGCGGTGTTATTCCGGCGCAGGATTACGAATTCCTGAAATCCAAAGGCGTCAAGGCCATCTTCGGCCCCGGCACCCATATCCCCAAAGCCGCTGCCGACATCCTCGCCCTGATCCGCGCCACGCGTTAACCGCGCCGCAAGGGTCCGGGGGGCGCGCAGCCCCCCGGCCTTGCCCCAAACAAAAAGCCCGCTGGTGACAGCGGGCTTTTTGCTTGGAAAGGATGTGCGGCGACCTCGGGGAGGAGGTCGAGGTCGCCGCTGGTCCGGGGGCCTCAGGGAGGAGGACAAGGCCCGCGTACACCGTAAGGCGCGATAACCAGCGCCCGATTGGCGCGGCGATGACCGGGGGAGGAGACCGGGCACCGCCGCAAATGTCATCACCCGGGGAGGAGGTCGGGGTCAGACGAAAACGGATGCGGCACCCTCAGGGAGGAGGTTGAAGGTGCCGCCTGTCCGATGACCCAGGGGAGGAGATCCGGGCCGCCGAAGTCTGGCCCGCGTGCGGACCGTGTAGAAAAGCGACGATGCCAGAGAGGAGGAGAGCACCGCCGCACTTGACCAACGACTTGCAGGGAGGAGGTTGCAAGTTTGGGGCAAGATTAAACTTTATACGCAGCCTCGCGGGCCACTTCGGTGATATTCGCACGGCTCAGGCCAAGGTCCGACAGGTCGCGGTCGGACAGATGGCTCAGTTCAAACAGCGTTTGATTGAACACCCGGCGACGCGCGATCATATCCTTTGCCGCCGCAGCCAAAGCCGCGAAACGATCATAAAAGCTCAGATGCGCGGAACGAGTCGAATTCATATATGCCATTTTCAGCCTCACATTCTTTCTACACCGCCGCCCCTGTCTGTCACTGTCTGATCGGGTCCGGCGCTGTTAGGGCAAACATGGGGCAAATGCTGCACCTGCACAATCCACCCATCCTTCAATGCCGCCATGCACTCTGCGCATGGCTTGGCGTCAAAATATCTTCATATTTATCAGGTTCGTCGCCCATTTCTTAAGCGATATGCGAAGACAGGCTTGCCCTTTGGCCCAAAGCGCCACAGGTTAGCTACGCTTTGAACGCAGGAGAATGACATGGAACCGACACGCGATCTTGTGATGGCGACCTTGGCGCAGATTGCCACCCCCGGGGGCGGGACGCTGGTGGGCGACGATCTGATCCGCGCCTTGGTGATCGAGAGCGGTTCTGTGCGTTTTGTGATCGAATCGCCCTCAGCCGATCATGCGCGCAGCCTTGGGCCGGTGCAGCAGGCGGCCGAATCCGCACTGCGCGCTTTGCCCGGGGTGACATCGGTGCAAATCGTGCTGACCGCCCACGGCCCCGCCGCCAAGCCCGCGCCTGCCGCCAAACCCACTGCGGCCGAACCGCCCTCGTTGAAGGTCGGCGGCCATCCCACGCCGCATCAGGGCGGGCCTGCGCGGGTGTCAGGGGTGGACCGGATTATCGCTGTGGCCTCGGGCAAGGGGGGGGTGGGCAAATCCACCGTGGCGTCGAACCTTGCCGTCGCGCTGGCGCGGCAGGGGCGGCGGGTGGGGTTGTTGGATGCTGATATCTACGGCCCCTCGCAGCCGCGCATGATGGGCGTGTCCAAGCGCCCCGCCTCGCCCGATGGCAAGACGATTGAACCCTTGCACGCGCACGGCGTGACGATGATGTCGATCGGCCTGATGCTGAAAGAGGACGAGGCCGTGATTTGGCGCGGCCCGATGCTGATGGGGGCCTTGCAGCAACTGATCAACCAAGTGGCGTGGGGGCGGTTGGATGTGCTGGTGATTGACCTGCCGCCGGGCACGGGCGATGTGCAACTGACGCTGGCACAGCGCACCCATCTGACAGGGGCCATCGTGGTGTCGACGCCGCAAGACGTGGCGCTGCTGGACGCGCGCAAGGCGCTGGATATGTTTGACAAGCTTAAGGTGCCTGTCTTGGGCCTGATCGAAAACATGTCGACCTATATCTGCCCTAACTGCGGGCATGAGGCGCATATCTTCGGCCACGGCGGTGTCGCTGCCGAGGCTTTGAAGCTGAACCTGCCGTTTTTGGGCGAATTGCCCCTTGATCTTGCGGTGCGGGTTGCCGGCGATGCGGGCACACCGATTGCCGCCACCGACAGCCCCTTGGCCGAACCCTATATCCGCCTTGCCCGCCGTTTGATCGACGGCGGCATGGGCTGATGCGGGGAAGGGCGGGGGGCAGTTTGGTCTGCGCGCACACCGTTCTCCTGAAGGTTTCCGGAGTCTTTCAAACTCCGCGTAACGTTAATTGTTTTGGGCAGGTATACTATTGTTTTTAGGGTTATATAATATTCTTGTTGGCGAACATATCCCCAGACCTTTTATCGTATTTCAAAAGCCCAAGAGGGGTCGTATGTGAGAGGCCAGTGTCGCAAAGAAAGTGCTGGTCCTAGACGTGATCAAGGGTTTCCTGACCCCTAAGATCGAACATGTTATGCTGACAGCCACAGCCCCGTTTCTACCGCAGTTGATGCGGCTTGACTGGCAATTGCGACTGCCGCGGGCGACCCGTTCCACGCGAGCAGTGCACCCAGTCTTTTGATTTTGTGATCATGGCTGAGGTTGAGGAGTTCAGCGAGGCAGGCCAGCAGATCGAGACCGTTGATCTTTGCGGTTTCAATGACCGTCATCGCCCGTGCGAGGGTTTCTCCACTGGTATTGGCCTCTGGAAAGAGCCAATTTTTCCTGCAGATTCCATAGGGCGTCGGGTTCCAACAGCGCGTCGGGCGCGTTCGGCCGAGTTGGTGTCTATGGCCACAGGCCCATCGGTCAGGAACAGACTATCCACCCCCCAGTCCCTGAGAAACTCACGCACACTCCTCATCTGGCGTGGCGTCGCAGGTCGGGCGAAAATCGGAATGTTGGCGGCCAAAAAACGTTTGCTCTGAGCTTAGCTTCGTGGTACCGAAAAAGCGCTATTTCAGCCGCGGAAATATATAAAGCGCCATGTCTACTTCTTATCGTTGCACATGTTTATTAAACACAGGGGGTAAATTCAAGTGCCGTTCAGATTTTACAAACTTCACGAACGCGAACTTTAATGATTTCCCAGACCCAAGAACTAGACGGACTGCGCGGTGTAGCCGTTGTGATAGTTATTTTCTCGCATTTCCACGGTATGTTTGGCTTCCATCACGGCGCTTTGGGTGTTGACATCTTCTTTACCTTGAGTGGCTTTCTTATGACAAGGATATTACTGTCTGAACTTCGCACTACATCATCGATTAACCTATTAAATTTCTACGCCCGAAGAATGTTAAGGCTAGCCCCTTGTCTAGTCACCGTAGTTATATTCGTGTCAGCGTTTTACCTAGCGTTTGGCATTTCAATCCGAACGGTAGCCTCGTTCTCGATTCCAGCTTTGTTATACTTCTCTAATTGGGTGCGTGCATTTGATTTGTGGAACCTCGCCGCGTTGGGCCACACGTGGAGCCTTTCAATTGAAGAGCAGTTTTACATTCTTTGGCCAATAATCCTTATCGCTGCTAATAGACTCATTCGAACTGAGAAAATCGTTTGGTTTTGTTTAGCATTGGCAGTCATGATTATTGCGCACAGGTTCAGCGTGCTCGACGGTGGCGCAACAGCCAGTCGGATCAGTAATGGCTTCGACACGCGGGCCGACACCATCTTGATCGGCGCAGCACTCGGTGCGTTTGGTTCTCATAAGACGCTTTCGTTCGCCTGGTTGGGATCCGCAGCGGCAATAGCAGCCTCTTTCTTGCTATTTGTGCTAGTCTGCGAACCCAATTGGTATTATCAAACCGGCACCACCGGTGTGGCAGTAGCTACAGCCTGCATTATTTCCAACGCAGTGGGTGGCGGGAACGGCATGATCAACTTGATGCTTCGCAATGAATGTCTTCGCTTGGTCGGAAAAGTCTCCTACGGCCTATATCTTTGGCATTATCCAATCTACAAGCTGTTCTGGATGACTGTTGGCGAGGATAGCTTTAAACCTAATGTATTGCACACCCTTGATCTATTTATCTTAATCCCGCTAACCTATATAGTTTCGTGCGCATCCTATCGGTGGATTGAATCCCCTGCCCTTAAATTTAAAGAAAAGTTCGCTGTCCGAACCGGATGAGCGTAGAAATTCCTGTGTGATTGATCGCATTTGAGTATGGCTTGTGTTCAGGTGCTGACAAGTTGTGAACGATAAACGATATGCATGCAGTAAAGAACGAAAGCCTGCCAAAGGTCTATCCTGTTTAGTTCGCCCTGAACAACCTCCGTCCCATTGCTTTTGCGCAATAATCTGACGTTTTTTCTCGCCTCCGCCTGCAAGCTTTCTATGATTTCATTCAGAACCCTGCAAGTTCGGTATCCAAATGAAGCACCGCACGCGCCCGTCTTAACAAGATGACCTGCTCCGCCCGCGGCTGGTCGACATCTTCGATCACCGCCACGAATTGGTGAAGTTGACGGCCCTGATCGACTGGGAAGTCTTCGAGCGGGAATGGTTGGGGTTCTTTCCGTCGGCGACCGGCCGGCCGGCCACACCTCCCAGATTGGTGGCGGGGCTGCTTTATCTGCAGCATGCCCATCGGCTGTCGGATGAACGACGGTCGACCTGTTGCCACCCGCTACGACAGATGTCGAAAAGTCTTCCTCTCAGCCCTCGCCGCAACCGTCATGCGCTGGCTATGAAACGAGAACGAGTCCTGTCGCTAGCAAGCCCGCGCGGGCTCCCTGCCATATAAGCGGCCAGGAGAATAAGGCCCAAGGCCGCTGCGGTGTCTTCGTCGCGCCCCGCCAGATAGGCCGCTAAGATACCACGACGCCCACGGCCTCGCGCTAAACCTTTCCATTCCATCGACACCAATCAACAACGACATTCAGTCTGCGTTCGGCCGGATACACAAGCTAATCCACTGGGCGTTGGCAGGAAGAAGACCAACCAAGGCGTTTGTGTGTTCGACGTCAAATGGATCATCTGGGCCAGCTATCAGCGATGGGTTCCCTAGATAAATTTGCTTTGCATCTAGGCTGTGTTGCCGTTTGAGGATTCCCAAATCGTGAATTGAGTGATTCAAGGTTGCCAAATGGGAGGTCACCTTGATCCGCACGACACTGACTGACACTCAATGGGATATCATTGCCCCGCACTGCCTTGGCCGGGAATGTGATCCCGGTCGGACTGGACCTGATCCTCGATTGTTCGTCGAGGCTGTGTTGTGGATTGCCCGCACGGGCTGCCCTTTGCGCGATCTTCCGGCGGAGTTCTGTCGCTGGAACACCGTCTTCAAACGCTTCCGGCGATGGGTGAAGGCGGATGCATTCTACCGTATGTTCAAGGCATTAGCCGAGGACGCGGATTTCGAATATACCATGACCTGCGGCACCATCACCAAAGTCCACCGCCATGGACAGGGCGCAAAAGGGGGACTCAAAGCCAGGCCATCGGACGTTCTCGTGGCGGTATGACGAGCAAGATCTTGGCCGTGACAGATGCCTT
>CANFSY010000013.1 GCA_947449875.1 Paracoccaceae bacterium | reverse complement strand
TTGCGCTTGGCGGGATCCTGCCGCATCTTGGGTGCCAATCGTGCGCAGCGTTGCGACTGACGCTGCACCTATCAAAGGTCTTTTCATGCGCCGCATCGCCCTTGCCCTTAGCCTCTGCCTCATGCCCTTTGCCGCTGTGGCCGGAGGCTTGGGCGAGATGACGCCCGCCGAAAAAGACGCCTTTCGCGCCGAGGTGCGCCAATACCTGTTGGAAAACCCAGACGTGATTGTTGAAGCCATGCAGGTGCTACAAGACCGCAAGACGCAGGCGGCAGCACAGGCTGATATCGACATGCTGCACGCCAATGCCGAGGCGATTTTCGAGGATCCGGCCAGTTGGGTCGGCGGCAATCCGGATGGCACGGTCACGATCGTGGAATTCATGGATTATCGCTGCGGCTATTGCCGCAAAGCCTACGGCGAGGTGGAAGATCTGGTCAAAACCGACGGCAATATCCGCTTTGTGGTCAAGGAGTTCCCGATTCTGGGGGACGACTCGGTGATTTCGTCGAAATTCGCCATCGCGATGCGGATCCTGCACGGCGACGATGCCTATAAGGCGGCGCATGACGGGCTGATCGGCCTGCGCGGATCGCCCGATGCCGACACTTTGGGCCGCTTGGCGGCGAGCTTGGGGTTTGATGCCGCCGAGCTTACAGCCAAGATGGAAAGCCCCGAGGTGATGGCGGTGATCCAAGCCAATCACGCCTTGGCGGGGCAGTTGAACATCACAGGCACCCCGACCTTTGTGATCGGCGACCAAATGCTGCGCGGGTATGTGCCCGAAGCGGATATGCAGAAAATCGTCGACCAAGCGCGCGCAGGCTGACAAGGCAAAGGGCGCGCGGCGGCCACGGCTGGGGGGTGTCACACCCCCCTAAGCGCGGCTTAGTCGGCTTTGGCCGCTTCCAGCTCGGCTGCTTTTTGTTCCACAAGTTCAACGATGTGGTCGATCATTTTGTCATTGCCCAAAGTATGGGCCTGTTTGCCGGCCAGATAGACCATGCCCTTTCCCGCGCCGCCGCCGGTAAAGCCGATGTCGGTCATCAGCGCCTCGCCGGGGCCATTGACCACGCAGCCGATGATCGACAGGCTGAGCGAGGTGGTGATATGGGCCAAGCGGTCTTCTAGGGCTGACACCGTTTTGATCACGTCAAACCCCTGCCGCGCACAAGACGGGCATGAGATGATCGTGACACCGCGGTGGCGCAGACCAAGGCTTTTGAGGATTTCAAACCCGACCTTCACCTCTTCCACCGGATCGGCGGACAGGCTGACGCGGATCGTGTCGCCGATGCCCGACCACAGTAGATTGCCCAAGCCAATCGCCGACTTGACCGTGCCCGAGGTCAGGCCCCCCGCCTCGGTGATGCCAAGGTGGATGGGCGCATCGGTGACACCCGCCAGTTGCTGATAAGCCGCCGCCGCCATGAACACATCCGACGCTTTGACCGAGATTTTGAATTCGTGAAAGTCGTTGTCTTGCAACAGCTTGATGTGATCCATCCCGCTTTCAACCATCGCGTCGGGGCACGGCTCGCCGTATTTGTCCAGCAGATGCTTTTCTAACGACCCTGCATTCACTCCGATGCGGATGGAACAGCCGTGGTCCTTGGCGGCCTTGACCACCTCGGCCACGCGCTTGGCGTCGCCGATATTGCCGGGGTTGATGCGCAGACAGGCAGCGCCCGCCTCTGCCGCCTCGATCGCGCGTTTGTAGTGGAAATGGATGTCGGCCACGATCGGCACGGGGCTTTCGGCCACGATGGCTTTAAGCGCACGGGTGGCATCTTCGTCAGGGGTCGAGATGCGCACGATATCGGCGCCGGCGATGGCGCAGCGTTGCACCTGCTCTAGCGTCGCCTTCACGTCAGAGGTGATCGTGTTGGTCATGGTCTGCACTGAAATCGGCGCATCGCCCCCCACCAGAACACGGCCCACGCGGATTTGGCGACTGACGCGGCGTTCGATGTTGCGCCAAGGACGGATCGGATTGTGGGTCATGGGGGCCTCATGCTTTGCCAAACCACGATAAGCGCACAGATGCGCGCCTGCAACGCAAGACCGCTAGAATTGTCAGTTTTGCGGCGCGGCAAGGGCCGGATCGGCGGCGGGGGCAGGCACCTGCGTTGCCTCGGCCACAGCGACGAACCGTGCCAGATCGGCATCGCCCGTCAAATCCGCCACTTGGAACGCCGTTGTCAGATCAGACGCCGCCAAGGACAGGTTCTTGACCACCTGCGATCCGGGCGAGGCGGGGCCATAGGTCGTGCCATTGACGGCAAAATACACCGAACCAGAGTTGCCCGCACGCAGCACCGGGGCCTGCGCCAAAGCGGGCACGCTGTAGCGTTCGCCCGCATCAAGGATCTTTTCAAACAAAACCGTGCCATCAGCGGCAGAGACGCGCACCCAGCTGGGCCGGACGGCCAAAATCTCAACACTGGGGGCGGCATCGGCCACAACTTGCACGGGCGTGTCTTTTGCCACGGCCTGCTCGACCGCCTTATCCACCGACATCTGGACCTGTTGAACTTCGACACTGGGGTTAATCGCAGCGATCGGTCCATCGCGCGGTGTCATCACGGGGACAGACAAAGCCTGCGGACGATACAACATATCGGCTGCAGAACTGCTTGCACTGGCGGTTTGGCCCGTGCTTTGAGCCGACAGAGCCGACGATTGAGCCAACGGCTCCACGAGCTTTACGTCGGCCAAGGGGTCAATTTCGGCCACAACGACAGGGGCTTCATTGACCGGGGCCAATTGCACGCGCTGCACCTCTTGCAACAGCGACCAACCCCCATAGCCCAAAGCGCCAACCAAAGCGATCAAGACCGCAAACGACCCCAGCGCCCCCGCCTCGACCTTTGAAAACATTCCAGCACTTTTGGGCACAAAATTGGCATGCACAAACGGATCGTGGCTTTCCAAGGGCGGACGGTTGCGCGCCGCCTTGATCATCTGGCCAGAGGCGGCAGCCGACATGCCATGCGCCACTTCAAACCCGGATTCGCGGCAAAAATGGGCGAAAACCTCATCGGGCTGCATGCCCAGATAGCGCGCATAAGAGCGCACATATCCCGACACAAAACTCGGCGATTCAAAAACCGACGCATCGGCATTTTCGATTGCGGCAATATAGGTGGCCTTGATCTTCAAATCGCGCTGAACGTCCAGCAAAGACTTGCCCAAGGTTGCGCGCTCTCCGCGCATCAGATCGCCAAGCCGCAATTCGAACGCGTCAAAACCCTTGGGCTTATCCACCTCTACGGTCGGTCTGCGGATGCTCCGCCCGATCATGCGCCTTGTCCCATCTCTGCCCCAGAGCCTTTCGTGAGCCACCTCGTTGGGCGACTCGTTTTCTTCGCTATTTCGCAATCTCTACCATATGGCAAGGCATTTTGCAGAGAAACTTTGCCCCAAGCGCAATCTCGCGCAGGATTTTTTCGCAATTAGGGGCATTCCAGCCGTCTAAATTAACGCAGACGGGCCGTTCGCGTGAACTTGGCAAACGCGCCCCGAATCATCCGGCGGGGCCGACTTCTAGGACGACGACACATGGGGGCGTCTTTTGGTCGCGTTTGGCATCACAGTCAGCGAGGGCCGCGGCAGCCGCTGCGTCGGCACTGGCAAAGTCGCTTAACGCACTCGCGCTTCCCGCAGGGGAGCCGTCTTGCAAGAACCCGTCGGCAGGGGCCAAGGCGAGGGCTGCGAAATGGCTGGCGTTTTTCGACGGCAAGAACACGCTCAGCGCATCGCGGTTGGTGGCGACAAGGCGCAGCGTGGCCAGTTCTTCGGGTTTCAGGAACGGGTATAGGTGCAGCGTGACTTGCGAGGCGTCTAGCGTGCTCACCTCGACTGGCACGTCCTGCGCCGTTGCAGCACCCCCCATCAACGCGCTTGCCATCCCCAAAACCATCCAAGTCGTTCGCATGCAGGCCCCCTCCTGTGCATTCTGACCTCTTTTTAGCGTCAAAATCGGTGGCTGGACAGTCCCTGCGTGACTGTTAGGGTTGGACAATCTGTTTAGAAAAAGAGGGAAACATGCCCACAACCGCCCATCTTGACGCCGTTTTAGCCCGCATCGACACCGATCTGCCCCAAGCCATCGCGCGGCTGATCGACCTGTTGCGCATTCCGTCGATTTCCACCGATCCGGCCTATAAGCCCGATTGCGCCCGCGCGGCGGATTGGCTGGTGCGCGACTTGGCCGATCTGGGCTTTGCCGCCTCGGCCCGACCGACAGCGGGGCATCCAATGGTGGTGGCGCATGGCGGCACCGGATCGGGGCCGCATCTGCTGTTTTATGGCCATTACGATGTGCAACCGGTAGACCCCTTGGCGCTGTGGACGCGCGATCCCTTTGATCCGGCGATCGAGGAAACGCCCAAGGGCCAAGTGCTGCGCGGGCGCGGTACCTCTGATGACAAGGGCCAACTGATGACCTTTATCGAGGCGTGCCGCGCGTGGAAGGCCGTGCACGGCACCTTGCCCGGCAAGCTGACAATCTTTCTGGAAGGCGAGGAAGAATCAGGCTCCCCGTCCCTGATCCCGTTTTTGAAGGCCAATGCGCCCGAACTCAGCGCCGATGTCGCGCTGATCTGTGACACCGGCATGTTTGAAGGGCGCACCCCGGCCATCACCACCATGCTGCGCGGGCTTTTGGGCGAGGAATTCACGATTCGCGCCGCTGCCCGCGATTTGCATTCGGGCATGTATGGCGGGCTGGCGCAAAACCCGATTCATATTCTGACCCGCATTCTGGCTGGTCTGCATGACGGTGAAGGCCACGTTACCGTGCCGGGGTTTTATGACGGGGTGGGCGAATTGTCCGATGATCTGCGGTCGCAATGGCAAAACCTTGCCTTTGACCATGCGCGATTCTTGGGCGATGTGGGCCTATCGGTGCCCGCAGGCGAACAAGACCGCACGCCGTTGGAAAAGCTGTGGTCGCGGCCGACAGCCGAGGTGAACGGCATCTGGGGCGGCTATACCGGCGACGGGTTCAAGACCGTGTTGCCCGCCGAGGCCCATGCCAAGGTCAGCTTCCGCCTTGTGGGCGAGCAAGACCCCCACCAGCTGCGCCAAGCCTTTCGCGCTTGGGTGCAAGCGCAGTTGCCCGCCGATTGCACGGTAGATTGGAAAGGCCACGGCAATTCGCCCGCCTCTGTCATGCAAATCACCCATCCCGCCTTTGGCGCCGCCCGTCAGGCACTGACCGACGAATGGGGCATCTCGGCGGCCTTTGTGGGCGCGGGCGGATCGATTCCCGTGGCGGGCTATTTCAAGACCTATCTGGGGATGGATGCCATCTTGATGGGCTTTGCCAAAGATGACGACCAGATCCACTCGCCCAACGAAAAATACGATGTGGCCAGCTTTCACAAAGGCATCCGCTCGTGGGCCCGCCTGTTGGAGAAACTGGCATGATCCGCGATGCAGCCCCGTCTGATCGGGCGGCTTGGGAGGGGCTGTGGCAGGGCTATCTGGACTATTACCAGCACCCGCTGGACCCAGCCATCACCGCCCACACATGGGCGCGCCTGATGGACCCTGCCAGCCCCCTAAAGCTGCGGCTGGCCGAGGTGGACGGCGTGGTCTTGGGCTTTGCCTTGCACAACCATCACCCCTCCAGCTGGGTGATGGGCGAGGATTGCTATCTTGAGGATCTGTTCGTCGCCCCCGCCGCGCGGGGCCAAGGCTTGGGCCGTGCGCTAATAGCCGATCTGCAAACGCTGGCCCGCGCAAGGGGCTGGCATCGGCTTTATTGGCACACCGATCAGGGCAATGCGACCGCCCGCAAGCTATACGACAGCTTTGTGCCCACCGATGGCCATATCCGCTACCGTCTGACGCTGTAAGCGGCCCCAAAATCGAAACGCCCCCCGGGTACCGGAGGGCGTTTTCACTTGAGCAAATGGCGCGGTGGACGGGGCTCGAACCCGCGACCCCCGGCGTGACAGGCCGGTACTCTAACCAACTGAGCTACCACCGCACATTTGCATTCCCCCTTGCGGGGGTTTCACGTTCGGGGCGGGCGGGGATGGCTGGCGCGGTGGACGGGGCTCGAACCCGCGACCCCCGGCGTGACAGGCCGGTACTCTAACCAACTGAGCTACCACCGCAAAGCCATCCGGGCCCGCCCGAACGTGTGGCGGTATTACGGAAGCATGACAGCGGCGTCAAGCGCCCTAGGGCAAAATTCTGCCCCAAAGCCCGTTTCGTTCGACCGCCCTGTGCCAACATGGTCAGCGGTCGGGGGCGGGGATGAATTCGGCCGCATCTCCGGGCGGCAATTGAAAGCGCCCATGTTGCCAATCGCCCGCCCGCCACGCCTCTTTCGCAGCCTCGATGCGCTCTTTTGACGAGGCGACAAAGTTCCACCAAATGTGGCGCGGCCCGTCCATCGTGGCCCCGCCCAGCACCATCAACCGCGCGCCTTGCACGCCGGCCTTGACCCCAAGCCGGTCGCCGGGACGAAAGACCAGCATCTCTCCGGCGTGATGGGTGATCCCGCCGACCGTCACATCACCCTGCAAGACATAGACGCCGCGGTCTTCGTGCGTGTCGGGCAGGGGCAAAACGGCCCCCGCGGCCAAGGTGGCATCGGCATAAAGCGCCTCTGACGGGGCATCGGCCCCCTTAGAACCCCAAGCTGCGCCCAGAATCAGGCGCACCTCTTTGCCCTCGGCCTGTAACAGGGGCAGGTCAGCCTCTGGCACATGGGTGAAGGCGGGCGGAGCGTCTTCGCGGTCAAGCGGCAGGGCCAGCCACGTTTGCAAGCCAAACAGGCTTTGCGGCGCTTGGCGGGCGGGGCCGTCCATGCGTTCGGAATGGGTGATCCCCTGCCCTGCCAGCATCAGGTTGACCGAACCCGGATCAATCCAAGCATCCGTCCCCAGCGAGTCGCGGTGATGGATGCGGCCTTTGAGCAGGTAAGTGACCGTCGCCAGACCAATGTGGGGATGCGGGCGCACATCTATGCCCTGACCTGTCAGAAACTCGGCCGGACCCATTTGATCGAAAAAGATGAAAGGCCCCACCATCTGCCGCTGGGTCGAAGGCAAAGCGCGGCGCACTTCGAACCCGCCCAGATCGCGCGCGCGCGGGACGATGACAGTTTCAATGGCATCCACGCCGTCGCCCAGCGGAATGGAATGGTCAAGGTCGGGGTTCCAGCTCATCTGAAGGCTCCTGTGTTTGGGGGTATATAGATGCCACGCGCAGCTTACACAGGCGCACCCGCGCACAGCCGGTGTTCATAAGACCAAATCGAAGGAGATGGTGGGTCGTGACGGACTCGAACCGCCGACATTCTCGGTGTAAACGAGACGCTCTACCAACTGAGCTAACAACCCGTACGCCGCGATCTAGCCAAGGTCTGCGGCGACCGCAACCCCTTTTTAACGCACAAAGCGCGCCCTTTGGGGGGCGCGCTTGGCGAAGGATGGTGGGCGATAACGGATTTGAACCGCTGACATCTTCGATGTGAACGAAGCGCTCTACCGCTGAGCTAATCGCCCGATGGGGGCTGAATAGTCGGGTTCGAAATGCTCTGCAAGGCCCCTGAGGGGCAAAGCCTGCGCCAAGTGTTGATTTTTCGCAGAAAAATCGTGGCCGCCAGACCGATTTTTCTGCGAAAAATCAAAAAAAGGCGCCCCGAAGGGCGCCTTTTGGGTCAATGTGCGGTGGGGGTTGCCACTTCGTCGCGCTTGGCTTGGCGGGCGAGGGCTGCGGCTTCTTCCGCTGCCTCGTCCCATTCCACCGGCACGGGGTCACGCACCAGCGCGATTTTCAGCACTTCACGCACATGGCTGACGGGAATGATCTTCAATCCCTTTTTCACATTGTCGGGAATATCGACCAGATCCTTGGCGTTTTCTTGCGGGATCAGCACTGTCGTCATCCCCGCCCGCAAGGCTGCCAGCAGCTTTTCCTTCAAGCCGCCGATGGGCAAGGCGTTGCCGCGCAGGGTGACTTCGCCCGTCATGGCCACGTCTTTGCGCACCGGAATGCCCGTGATCACCGACACGATCGAAGTCACCATGGCCAAGCCTGCCGAGGGGCCATCCTTGGGGGTCGCCCCTTCGGGGACGTGCACATGGATGTCCATCGTTTCAAACTTGGGCGGCTTCACCCCCAATTCGGGGCTGACCGACCGGACATAAGACGCCGCTGCATCAATGGATTCCTTCATCACATCGCCCAGCTTGCCTGTGGTCTTCATCCGCCCCTTCCCGGGCAGGCGCAGGGCTTCGATCTGCAAGATCTCGCCGCCAACCGAGGTCCAGGCCAATCCGGTGACAACGCCGACCTGATCTTCCTTTTCCGCCAGCCCGTGGCGATAGCGCTGCACGCCCAGATAGTCTTCCACCTTCGCCTCGTCGACATCGACCGACTTGGTTTTGGCTTTCAGAATATCCGTGATCGCCTTGCGGCCCAGCTTGGCAATTTCGCGCTCAAGGTTTCGCACGCCCGCTTCGCGGGTGTAGTAGCGGATCACATGGGTCAAGGCGGCGTCAGATACGGCGAATTCGCCGCGCTTCAGCCCGTTGGCCTTGATCTGCTTGGGCAGCAAGTGGCCCTTGGCGATTTCCAGCTTTTCGTCTTCGGTATAGCCCGACAGCGGGATGATCTCCATCCGGTCCAACAGGGGGCCGGGCATGTTGTAGGAATTGGCCGTGGTGATGAACATCACGTTGGACAGATCGTATTCGACCTCTAGGTAATGGTCGGTGAAGGTGCCGTTTTGTTCGGGGTCCAACACCTCTAGCATGGCCGATGCTGGATCGCCGCGGAAATCCTGACCCATCTTGTCAATTTCATCTAGCAAGATCAGCGGGTTGGTGGTTTTCGCCTTTTTGAGCGCCTGAATGATCTTCCCCGGCATCGACCCGATATAGGTGCGCCGATGGCCGCGGATTTCCGATTCGTCGCGCACCCCGCCGAGCGAGATGCGGATAAACTCGCGCCCCGTGGCCTTGGCAACCGAGCGGCCCAGACTGGTCTTGCCCACACCCGGAGGGCCAACAAGGCACAGGATCGGGCCTTTCAGCTTGGCCGACCGCGCCTGCACCGCCAGATATTCCACGATGCGCTCTTTGACCTTTTCCAGCCCGTAATGGTCTTGATCCAGAACCTTTTGCGCCTCGATCAAGTCTTTTTTCACGCGGCTTTTCACACCCCATGGCACTGACAACAGCCAATCAAGGTAGTTGCGCACCACGGTGGCCTCGGCACTCATCGGGCTCATGGATTTGAGCTTTTTGAACTCGGCTTCCGCCTTTTCACGGGCTTCTTTGCTGAACTTGGTCTTGAAGATACGCTCTTCCAGCTCGGCCAGCTCGTTTTGGCCATCTTCGCCGTCGCCCAGTTCCTTCTGAATGGCCTTCATCTGCTCATTCAGATAATATTCGCGCTGGGTCTTTTCCATCTGGGTTTTCACCCGCGATTTGATCTTTTTCTCGACCTGCAGCACCGACATTTCGCCCTGCATATGGCCGAAAATCTTTTCCAGCCGCTCGGCCACATCCAGCGTTTCCAGAATCTCTTGTTTCAGCGCAACATCAGCCCCCAGATGCCCTGCGACCAGATCGGCCAGACGGGCCGGTTCGGTGGTGTCGGCCACGGCTTGCAGCGCCTCTTCGGGGATATTCTTTTTGATCTTGGCGTAGCGCTCGAATTCGTCTGTGACCGAGCGCAGCATGGCTTCGGACGCTGCTTTGTCGCCGGGCACTTCGGTCAGCCGCGTGGCGCGGGCTTCAAAGAAAGAGGTGTTCTCGACAAATTCGGTGATCTTGACGCGGCCTTTGCCTTCGACCAGCACCTTGACGGTGCCATCGGGCAATTTCAGCAGTTGCAGCACATTGGCCAGAACGCCCACGCGGTAAATGCCATCGGTGCCCGGATCATCCACCGACGGGTCAATCTGGCTGGACAGCAAGATTTGCTTGTCATCCGCCATGACCTCTTCCAGCGCGCGGACCGACTTTTCGCGGCCCACGAACAAAGGCACAATCATATGCGGAAACACCACGATGTCGCGCAGCGGCAACACGGGGTAACTGGGGGACAACTTGTCCGTCATTTTCGTTCCTTTCTAGCAGGAAGGCCCCGTCCCGATCGTCGGCAACGTATGGGTCTTCCCCTGCTCGCTGACTGTATCTGGGGTGGCGGGGGGGGCATGTCAACCATCCCTGCCCGTCTCATTTGCGCGATCATGCGGCGCGGGGGGCCAAGGTGCAAGGGCCAGATTGGGGGGCGCGCAAGGCGGAAAGATCGGCTTAGGGCTGGCTAGAGCGGCTCTATATCCCCTTGCGCGCGCTGGGCATGAAACTGGGCCACAAAGCCCGCAAGGTTGCCTGCCGCGATGGCGGTGCGCAGGCCCTGCATCAGTTCTTGGAAGTAGTGCAGATTGTGCCATGTCATCAGCATGCTGGCGATGATTTCCTGCGCTTTGAACACATGGTGCAGATAGGCGCGACTGTAGCTTTGGCAACAGGGGCAGGTGCAGGCCTCGTCAATCGGGCGGGGGTCGTTTTGGTGGCGGGCGTTTTTGATGGCCACGGGGCCACGGCGTGTCCAGACTTGGCCCGTGCGGCCAGAGCGTGAGGGCAGGACGCAATCCATCATATCAATGCCGCGTTCCACAGCGCCCACGATGTCATCGGGCTTGCCCACCCCCATCAGATAGCGCGGCTTATCTTGGGGCAGCATATCGGGCGCATAGTCCAGCACACCGAACATCGCCTCTTGCCCTTCGCCCACGGCCAAACCGCCCACCGCGTAGCCGTCAAAGCCGATGGCGCGCAACGCATCGGCACTTTCGCCGCGCAGATCGCGGTTCACCCCGCCTTGCTGAATGCCAAACAGCGCATGCCCCGGCCTGTCGCCAAAGGCTTGGCGCGAGCGCTCGGCCCAGCGCATCGACATGCGCATAGATTGGGCCACCGCCGCATCGGTTGCAGGCAAAGCGGGGCATTCATCAAAACACATCACAATATCAGACCCCAGCAGGCGCTGAATTTCCATGCTGCGTTCGGGGGTGAGCATGTGTTTTGACCCGTCGATATGCGAGGAAAAGCGCACCCCCTCTTCGGTCAGTTTGCGCAATGCCGACAGGCTCATCACCTGAAACCCGCCGGAATCGGTCAAGATCGGGCGGGACCAGTTCATGAATGTGTGCAACCCGCCCAAGGCTGCAATGCGCTCTGCCGTGGGGCGCAGCATCAGATGATAGGTGTTGCCCAGCAAAATATCCGCCCCCGTGGCGCGGACCGAGTCTGGCAGCATCGCCTTGACCGTGGCGGCCGTGCCAACCGGCATAAAGGCCGGCGTGCGGATATCCCCCCTTGGGGTGGAAATCACGCCCGTGCGGGCTTTTCCGTCTGTGGCGTGAATGTCAAAAGCAAACCGTTCGGTCATGGGCCATTCCCTTTTGCCTGCCCTTCTGCGTCAGACGGGCGCAAAAGCCAAGAGCACAGGGCCCCCCTTACCCGCCCTGTGCCAGCAAAAAGCGGCGCACATGGGGCAGAACAGCCTCGGTCGCTTCGATGAAAATCGCGTGTTTGAGCTTGTCGAGGATGACCAGTTCCGATCCCGTCAGCGCCTGCTGGATCAGCCGGTTCAGACGCGGGTTGCAACCGCCGTCCAACTCTCCGGTGATGATCTGGCACGGCGCTTTGACCTGCGACAGCCATGGGGCCATTTCGGTTTCGGCATAAATGTCAAAGACGTTCAGAAAAACGTCGGCATCCGTGCTCATCACCTGCGCTTTGCGCCAGTCGATCACATCGGGGCGCGTGGCGCAAAACTCATCGGTGAACCAGCGGGCGGTCAAGGTATCCAGCACCGGCCCGATGCCCTTTTCGCGCATCAATTTCACCACGCCCATCACCTTGGCGCTGTCATCTTGCGTGCGAAACGCCGCCGTCGACCAAAGGCCCAAAGACAGCACCCGATCGGGATAGCGCAGCGCATAGCGCGGCCCGATCATCCCGCCCAAGGAATGGCCCGCAAAATGCGCCTGTTCGATGCCAAGGCGGGCGCGCAGCTCTTCCAGATCATCAACCAGATCATCCAAGCCAAACCGCGCATCCGGCAAAGGTGACAGCCCATGCCCGCGCAGGTCATAGGAAATGCAGGTGAACCGGTCGCGCAAACCCTCCACCAGCCGGTCAAACGTGGCCCGCCTTGCCCCGATGCCGTGGATCAAGAACAAGGCTGGCCCTTCCCCCGCCACCGAATAGGCGCTGCGCATCGCTTATTCCTTGGGGTCAGAGGCCAAGTGCCCCGCCGTCGCCCAATCGCTTTTGGCCACATCGTCAAAGATGATCGTCACCGACGAGGGCGTGCCCCCGCAGGTATCAACCCAAGCCTTGGTCACAGCCTGCGCACAGGCGCGCTTTTGGTCGATGCTGCGGCCTTCAAACATTTCGATACGGATCACGGGCATGGCTTCTCCTTAGGCGGCGATGGGATGGGGGCGAAATTGCGGCATGATTTCGGCCGCAAATTGGGTCATCATGGCCAGCGTCTCGTCCTGAGGCTGGCCGAAGTTCGAGGTGACGATGATCTCGTCAATGCCAAGGGCGGCGTAGTCGGCCAGACGGTCGATCATCTCGTCCTTTTGGCAGATCAGGATGTTCTGGCCCAACTCTTCCGCGGTTTGGGCGCGCGGCAGCGGGCGGATGATGCCCTGATCGACAAGGCCCGGCCCGCCGAACACATTGTCAAAGCTGCTGTAATAGCGGTGCGCAAAAGCCACCATGCGGCTGCGTTCGGCTTCTGATTGCACCAGATAGACCCCGCGCTGCAACGACAGGCGGTTGGCATGGCCACCTGCCGCCTTGCCGCGGTGAAAGGCTGAAACCTGCGCTTCCAGCTGGCCATGCGCCGCCCCCAGCGGCGTGGTTTGCACATGATAGCCCTTGGCCGCAGCCGCCTCGATCCCTGCGGGCAGCATAACACCCAGCATCAGGGGAATCGGGTCTTCGGGGCGCGGCATGATGGTCAGCGCGTCAAACTTATACTGCGCCCCGTCCCAAGACACATCGGCGCGGGTCAACAGGGCCTCCAGCACGCCAAGCGCCTCTTCAAAGCGCGGCTTGGTTTCGCCAAAAGGCACGCCCATCAGGTCGGTTTCAAAGCCAAAGGCCCCCTTGCCGACCCCCAGCATCAAACGCCCGTCGCACAAGGCTTGGGCCTGTACCACCTCGCCCGCAAAGACCCGCATGTCGCGCAAAGGCAATTGGCAAACCGAGGTGACAAGCCGCAACCGTTTGGTGTGTGCTGCAATCTTGACGGCCATTTGCAAGGGCGAGGGGATGAGCAGGATATTGACCAGATGATGTTCCGGCAGGCCCACACCGTCATAGCCCACACCCTCGGCATGGATAGCCTGTGCCACCATGTTGCGGTACAGCGCCTTGCCGCCCAAGGCGGGGTCCAGCATATGGCTGGATAGAAAATGCACGAACTCCATCAGACCCTCCGCTTTGGGCAAACCTTGTCGATCTGTGCGGCTGCGTCAACACTTCCCTTTCGCGGCAAGACCTGATTTGTGGCAGCATGCGCAAACCGTTCGTTCCCAACCCCCGTCTTGGTCTGGCCTATACTTTGGCCGGAGCCGCCCTTTTTGTGCCTGACGCCCTGCTGGTGCGGATGATTGGCGGCGATGTGATGGATGTGGCGGTTTGGCGCGGCATGATCGGCGGGGTGGCAACGCTGGGCGGAACCGCGCTTTTTGCGCGGCATTTGATCCCGTCATGGCGCGAATTGCTGTCGTGGCCGTCGCTGCTGCTGATCTTGGCGCAGGGGCTTGGGTCTTTCTTGTATCTGATGGCCTTGGGCCAGACGAGTGTGGCCAATACCATGCTGCTCTACGCCTCTTCGCCCTTCCTGTCGGCCCTTTTGGCCTTTGGCGTGCTGAAAGAACGCATCGCGCGCATGACGCTTTTGTGCATGGCCGCCGTCTTTGCCGGCGTGGTCATCATCGCCAGCGGGTCGCTCGGCGGCGGGCACCTGTGGGGAGATGTGATTGCCCTCCTCAACGCAGGCTCAGCCGCCGCCTATTATGTCATCTTGCGCAAAACCGGCGCGCAAAGCCTGATCGTCTCGGCGGCGCTGGGGTTTTTCGCCACGGCCCTGCTGGCCTATCCCTTCGCCCCGCATCACAGCTTTGATTCAGCACAAATCGGCCTTGTCACCCTAAACGGCGCGATCGGGCTTGCCCTTGGCTGCGCGCTGCAAATGATCGGGCCACGCCATCTGCCCGCCGCCGAAGTGTCGATGATCACCATGCTGGAAATCGTGGCCTCGCCGCTGCTGGTCTGGGCCGTGCTGGGCGAATCCCCTGGCCCCCTCACCCTGATCGGCGGCGGGGTGATCCTGTCAGCGCTCGTCATCCACGCCGTCTGGCGCCTGCGCCAAGCCCCCTAACCGCCCTTTCATACTTGCCCAAATATCCCCGCCGGAGGCTGCAACGCCCGCCCCAAAAGCAAAAGGGGCAAGACCATTCCGGCCCTGCCCCCCAATCCTGCACCGCTGAAAGCCTGTCAGCTACACCCGCTGGTCCCACCACAGGTGTTGCACTTCATGCAGGTGCCGTTGCGCACCAGCGTGTAGTTGCCGCACTCCCCACACGGGTCGCCCTCATAGCCCTGCATCTTGGCCTTCGAGCGTTGGTCCATGCTCACCGTGCCCGAGGCCAGCGCCGTAGAAGCACCGCCCCCCACAGCCACCCGCACGGTTTCGGACATCAACAGCGCCGTGGTATCGCCCGCAGCGCCCATGCCGGAAAAGCCCGTCATCCCCATGCCGCCTTGCAGCACCACCAGATCCTGCGGCACGCGCTTGCGCAGATATCCGGTCGACGAGATTTGCTTGATCACCTCTAGCCCGCGTGTGGCAGCCGTTTCAGACACATCCGCGATATTGCGCTTGCCCTCTTCGTCGCCGCGCCCCAGATCGTCGAATGAATGGCCCGTGGGCTTCACATGCGCCAGATCGGTGCGGTCCAGATAGGAAATCGCCAGTTCGCGGAAGATGTAATCCAAGATCGACGTGGCATTCTTGACCGAGTCGTTGCCCTGCACCATGCCCGCCGGTTCAAAGCGGGTGAAGGTAAACGCCTCGACATATTCCTCCAGCGGCACGCCGTATTGCAGCCCGACCGAGATCGCGATGGCGAAGTTGTTCATCATGGCGCGGAAGCCCGCACCTTCCTTGTGCATGTCGATGAAAATCTCGCCCAAGCGCCCATCGCCGTATTCGCCGGTGCGCAGATAGACCTTATGCCCGCCGACAATGGCCTTTTGCGTATAGCCTTTGCGCCGTTCGGGCAGCTTTTCGCGGTTGGTGCGGATCACTTCCTTGATGATGATCCGCTCGACGATCTTTTCAGCCAGAACGACGGCCTTTTCCTGCGCCGAGCCGGTGGCCATAACTTCCTCGGCCTCTTCGTCATCTTCGATCAGGGCCGAGGCCAAAGGTTGGCTCAGCTTTGATCCATCCCGGTACAGCGCGTTGGCCTTGATGCCCAAGGAATGCGACAGCGCATAAGCCGCCAGCGTTTCGGCAATGCTGGCAGAGTTGGGCATGTTGATCGTCTTGGAAATCGCCCCCGAGATGAAGGACTGTGCCGCCGCCATCATATAGATATGGCTTTCCACCGACAGATACCGCTTGCCCCGCTTGCCGCAGGCATTGGCGCAATCAAACACGCTGTAATGGTGCTGCCTCAGGAACGGCGCACCTTCCAGCGTCATCGTTCCGCAGACATGGTCGTTGCAGGCGTCGATCTGGGCCTTGGTAAAGCCCAAATGGCGCAGCAGGTCAAAGCCGGGGTCGGCCAGTTTGTCGGCGGGAATGCCCAAGGTGCCCTTGCAAAAATCTTCGCCCAGCGTCCACTGGTTAAAGACAAAGCGGATGTCAAAGGCCGTAGGCAGGGCTGCCTCGATCTTTTCAATCTCGCGCGGGCCAAAGCCGTGGCCGATCAGGGCGGTGTGGTTGATCGCAGGGGCCTGCGCGATAGAGCCGTGGCCCACCGCATAGGCCACCATTTCGGCGATCTGGTGGCTGGGGTAGCCCAAGGTTTCCAAGGCACCCGGGACGGATTGGTTGATGATCTTGAAATAGCCCCCGCCCGCCAGTTTCTTGAACTTCACCAGCGCAAAATCCGGCTCGATGCCGGTGGTGTCACAATCCATCACCAGCCCGATCGTGCCGGTGGGGGCAATGACGGTGGTTTGGGCGTTGCGATAGCCATGCGCCTCGCCCAAGGCCAGCGCTTCATCCCACGCCGATCTGGCCAAGGCGACCAGCGTCTGGTCGGGGCAATTGCGATGATCCAGCGTGACGGGGTCCACATTCAGCCCCTCGTAAGCGGCCGTGCCATGCGCTGCCGCACGGTGGTTGCGGATCACGCGCAGCATGTGCTTGGCGTTGCGATCATAGCTGGGGAATGCCCCCAGTTCCTTGGCCATCTCGGCCGAGGTGGCATAAGACACGCCCGTCATCAGCGCCGTCAAAGCCCCGCAGAGCGCGCGGCCCTCTTTGCTGTCGTACCCTAAACCCATGGTCATCAGCAAACCGCCGATATTGGCATAGCCAAGGCCCAGCGTGCGGAAATCATAAGACAGCTGGGCAATTTCCTTGGACGGGAACTGCGCCATCATGACCGAGATTTCCAGCGTGATCGTCCACAGCCGTGTGGCGTGCATATAGGCTTCGGCGTCGAACTTGGCGTTTTTCTGGAAGGTCAGCAGGTTCATCGAGGCCAGATTACAGGCCGTGTCATCCAGAAACATATATTCCGAACACGGGTTTGACCCGCGGATCGGCCCGTCTTCGGGGCAGGTGTGCCACGCATTGACCGTGTCGTGAAACTGGATGCCGGGGTCAGCGCAAGCCCAAGCGGCATGGCCGATTTGGTCCCACAGCTCACGCGCCGAGATGGTCTTGGCGACCTTGCCATCGGTGCGGCGGATCAGTTCCCACGGCAGATCGTCTTTGACGGCCTTCAGGAACGCATCCGTCACGCGCACCGAGTTGTTCGAATTCTGGCCCGACACGGTCATATAGGCTTCGGAATCCCAATCGGTGTCATAGGTGGGAAATTCGATCGAGGTGAAACCCTGCTTGGCATATTGCAGAATGCGGAAGGTGTAGGTGTCGGGGATCATGGCCTTTTTGGCCGATTTGATCGCGGCTTTCAGCGCGGGGTTCTTGGCCGGATCAACCGAATCTTCTGAAGACCCATCCCATGTGCGAATGGCGGTGAAAATCTCGTTCAGGCGCGCCTCATGCGCCTTGGAACCTGCCACCAGCGAGGCGACCTTTTGCTCTTCGATCACTTTCCAGTTGATAAAGGCTTCCACATCGGGGTGATCCATATCGCAGATCACCATCTTGGCCGCGCGGCGCGTGGTGCCGCCCGATTTGATCGCCCCCGCCGAACGGTCGCCGATCTTCAAGAACCCCATCAGGCCGGACGATTTGCCGCCACCTGACAGTTTTTCCCCCTCGCCGCGCAGCGAGGAAAAGTTGGTCCCCGTACCCGAGCCGTATTTGAACAGACGCGCTTCGCGCACCCACAGGTCCATAATCCCGCCGTCCCCCACCAGATCATCGCGCACCGACTGGATAAAGCAGGCATGGGGTTGGGGGTGTTCATAGGCCGAGTCCGACTTGGTCAGCACTTTGGTCTGGTGATCGACGTAGTAATGGCCTTGGCCGGGGCCATCAATGCCGTAAGCCCAATGCAGGCCCGTGTTAAACCACTGCGGAGAGTTGGGCGCTGCCATCTGGCGCGCCAGCATAAAGCGCATCTCGTCGAAATAGGCTTTGGCGTCGGATTCGGTGGTGAAATAGCCGCCCTTCCAGCCCCAATAGGTCCAAGCGCCCGCCAAACGGTCAAACACCTGCTTGGCACTGGTTTCGCCCACATAGCGCTTGTCTTCGGGCAGTTGGTCCAGCGCCTCCAGATCGGGCACCTGACGCCACAAAAAGCGCGGCACGCCTTTTTCAGACACGCGCTTGGTCACGGCCGGAATGCCGGCCTTGCGGAAATACTTCTGCGCCAGAACGTCGGCGGCGACTTGGCTCCACCCGTCGGGCACTTCGACCGCGTCGTTGCGAAACACGATCTTGCCGTCAGGGTTGCGGATTTCGGATGTCGTGATTTGAAACGCCATCGCCCCGTAGGCTCCGGTGTCGGCAGAGGTAAACTTGCGCTCGATTTTCATGACCCCGTCACTCCTTTTTGTGGCGAGGCTCGTGCGGCCCCGTCCTTCGCTGATCCCGAGACACCGGCACCACACCACAGGCCGCACCCCTCGCAAGGTGCGGTCTTTACACAAATCTCTGTGGCGCAATCGAACGTGTCCCCGTCAGCGCCCCGCCTGTTTTTTGGGCTTTGGCCTGACTGACCCAAAGTGACGCAAGATGCAGGGTTGGGCAATAAAATTATTGCCAAATCATCCATATTTTGTGCTTGACGCAAAAAGCTTGTCTAGCTGTGGCGTCTGGCAGGCGGCGAAGGGCTTGTGGACAAAGCGGGGGATGGGCTGTGCAGCGTTGAGCGGTGCGGCCAAAATTGCCAAGCGAAACGCCCACTTGGCAAACACTTTGGGCGGCCCATGATCCTCCACAAGGTGAGATTAGACTCAGGCCTTGGGCGGGTCGCGGGGCTTTTGGTTGATCAAGATAATGCCCAGCGACACCAGCGTGGCCGCCCCCAAAAGTGTGATGCTGAGCACTTCGCCGAACAAAAGATGCCCCAGCAGAATCGACAGAATCGGGGTCAGGAAGGAAAACGACGCGACGGTCGAGGTGGGATAGACCGACAAAAGCCACATCCATGTGACAAATCCCCCCGCCACAACCACGCCCGATTGTATCACCAACCACACCCAATCCATCGGCGTGACATCGCGAATCAACGGCCCAAACAGCGGCGAGACGGCCAGAAGAATCGGGGCTGAGACAAGCACCATCCAAAACAACTGCGCCTCTGGCCCCGCATGGCGCAGCCGCGAGGTGCGCGCGATAAAGGCCGTGCCCGCCCAGCCCAAGGCCCCCACCAGCGCGAAAGCATCGCCCAGCCAGCTGACCTGCCCCGCACTGACCTGCCCCGCACTGGCCCCCCCGCGCGAGGTGATCGCCCAAGCCGTGCCCGCAAAGGCCAGCGCAAGCCCTGCCGCTTTCAGCGATGTCGCGCGTTCACCGGGGATGAAGAAATGCGCCAAAATGCCCATCCAGACCGGCATGGAATACATGATCAACGCCGCATGGCCGACCGTGGTTAGGTCAAGGGCCAGAAACAATCCGATGAACTCAATCGCAAAGACCGTGCCGATCAGCACCCCCGGCCCCAGATCAGCCCAGCGCATCCGGCCCAACACCCCCCGATAGGCCATCCACGCAGCGACAAACAAAATGGCAAGGGCAGAGCGTGCGCCGGCAAAGAACACCGGCTGCAACCCCTTGTCGACGATCTTGATGATGATCTGGTTGGCAGCCAATATCCCCGCCACCGCCAGCAGCGTTCCAAACCCCAAGCCGTCCAACCTGTCTTTGCGCATCTTCGCCCCCCGATTTCGCCGCCACCCTTTCTGCGTTGACCGCCAGCGTCAAGCATCCAATCCCAAAGCTTTGCTCAATCCGCTGGCCGTGCGGGCGCGATTGGCTTAAAGCGCGATCAGCAAAAGGACATGCCATGACAGCCACCCCTCCGCGCAACTTGACCTCAGGCACCCCCCGCAGCGTTGCCGATGGGTCAGGGGAACAGGCCAAATGACCCCCGCCGACAATCTGCGCGGCATTGGCCTGATGACGGGATCTATGGCGCTGTTCGGGCTAGAGGATATGTTCCTCAAATTCGCCGCCCGCGATATTCCGACGGGTGAAATCCTTCTGGTCACGTGCCTGTTCAGTTGGGCCTTTTTCGCCGCCCTCGCGCGGTTTGAAGGCAAGCGCACCTTCACCCGTGACGCGCTGCACCCGTGGGTAATGGCGCGCAACGCCGGCGAGATGGTGGGCACGATTGCCTACATCACAGCCCTTGCCTCGGTGCCCTTGGCCACGGTTTCGGCGGTGTTGCAGGCGATGCCCTTGGCGGTGACGATGGGGGCGGCGCTGTTTATGGGCGAAAAGGTCGGCTGGCGGCGGTGGAGTGCGATTGCCTTGGGCTTTTGCGGCGTTTTGCTGGTGATCCGCCCGGGGTTAGACGGCTTTCGCCCTGCGGCTTTGTGGGTTCTGGTCACGGTGGCAGGCTTGGGCCTGCGCGATCTGGCCTCGCGCATGGTGCCGCCGACGTTTTCGACGACACAGGTGTCGGCGTGGGGTGTGGCCTCGGTTGCCGTTTTGGGGGCGGGGATGGTGGTGTTTCAAAAGCCCGTCATGCCTGATCTGGAACAATCGGGCATGATGCTGGGGGCTTTGGTGGTGGGCACGGCGGGGTATTGGGCCATCACATCGGCGGCGCGCACGGGCGAAGTGTCGGTCGTCTCGCCCTTTCGCTATTCCCGACTGGTCTTTGCGATCTTGCTGGGCTTGGTCGCCTTCGCCGAATTCCCCGACCGGCTGACGCTGCTGGGTGCCGCCATCATCATCGGATCAGGCCTGTATTCCTTTGCCCGCGAACGCGCACGGGCAAAGGCCAAGCGGGGCTAGGTGTCTTTGAAATTTCGATCAAACCGAAACGCAAGCGTCCAAGGCGAACCCGAACATCCATAAAAAACGCGGGTCTTATCAGACGCTCCTATTCTTAGGAGACCAAGACATCACGAACCTGAGGGCATAGCTTACAAATCATGCGTCTGCTACGCGCCGGCCTCGCTGACCTGCTTCTTTTTCGGCTTCGGATTGACCACTGCGGCATCAACCGTAAGGTTCGCTGGAGACGCCGAAGGTTCGACCTTCGACAAACCAAGATTACTCAGGGAGACCATAGAGCCAGGGAGCGCTGCATCAGAGGCGGATTGGAAGTTTCCCGCCGTGAAATTCATGCCGACATTCAACATCCACAATCCTTCGTGAAGACCGGCAGCTTTGACCAAGAGTTCGGTAACTTCCTTTAAGTCAAAGGTATAGTTGCTAATGTCAGTCATGATGTTTAACCACTTTCCAACTATCTGCCGGCTGCGTCACCGTGGAGAGTTTTTCCGTCCTTGGAGAGTAGACTTGAGTAAAGGATATGACAGGTGCTGCAGGTTTTCTCGCCACTCCAACCCCTTCAGCAATACAAGCGACGATGAACTGGTTCAGGCTCACGTCTTCTCGCTTTGAATAAAAAGCTGCCTTGCGGTGCAGACTGCGCGGCATACGAACAACAATTTTCCCGCTGTAGTCATTTTCGTCCATCGGCGGCGGGATACTCTGGCCAGCATCTAAGGCAGCAGCGATCCACGATAAAGCGGCTTCCTCAAGGTGTTCATAGGCTTCACCCGCTGTCAAACCCGTGGCAAAACACCCGGGCAGTTCGACAATTTCAGCGTGATAACTTCCGTCGGTCTGCGGTGTTACGCAACGCGAGTAGGGCTGCCGCGCGTGATCCTCAGCAGTCAACTTCTCCACGACTTTGATCTCACTATTTGCCATATTCATCACTCTCCCAGACGCTCTTCCCATGCTAACACATCATTTTCCAAGACATTTAGAATGCTGTTGCGCGTCCCAATCGGTAAATCTTGTCCCCCGTGGTGAGGGATAGACAGCGGGAAGACACCAAGACTTGGATTAACCCAGACGGGCTCTTTTCCACGATTTCCCTTTTCACGACCCAATTGCTTTGCAATCCTTTCCAAATCCCGCGCCTTTTGCGGATTGCGTCGCATGGACGTTAGTTCTCTTCGAATCCTCGAAATCTGCTTCTCGTTCATGATACTATATACAATACTAGTAAGCGGTGTAAATGGTCAGGCCCCATCTTATACCGAAAGTTATAACGACGCAAATGACAGATTTTTCGTCGAAAATATTATACAAATCATATGGTTACATCCGAACGATAAGTAGGCATCCGGAAGGGATCAGAGCGCATTCAGGCCTAACCCCCTCTTCCCCTTGTTACAATCCACGGGTAAAGGGGGGCGCGAGAGCACCCCCCTTTTGCCATTGGAGCCTTCCATGAGCACGATCATCGACATTCACGCCCGCGAAATTCTTGACAGCCGCGGCAACCCCACCGTCGAGGTGGATGTGATTTTGGAAAGCGGGGCCATGGGCCGCGCCGCCGTCCCCTCGGGCGCCTCGACAGGTGCGCACGAAGCGGTGGAACGCCGCGATGGCGACGCCGCCCGCTACAAGGGCAAGGGCGTGCTGGAAGCCGTGGCCGCCGTGAACGGCGAGCTGGCCGAGGCGATCATCGGCTTTGACGCCACCGAACAGGTTGGCATCGACATGACCATGATCGAGCTCGACGGCACCCCCAACAAGGGCCGCCTTGGGGCCAATGCGATCTTGGGCATCTCGCTGGCGGTGGCCAAAGCGGCTGCCGAATTCACCGGTCAGCCGCTGTATCGCTACATCGGCGGCACCTCGGCCCGTGTGCTGCCTGTGCCGATGATGAACATCATCAACGGCGGCGAACATGCCGACAACCCGATCGACATTCAAGAATTCATGATCATGCCAGTCGGGGCCGAAAACGTGCGCGACGCGATCCGCATGGGTTCGGAAGTGTTCCACACGCTGAAAAAAGAGCTGCAAGCCGCAGGCCACAACACCGGCATCGGCGACGAGGGCGGCTTTGCGCCCAACTTGTCGTCCGCCCGCGATGCCTTGGACTTTATTCTGAAATCCATCGAAAAGGCAGGCTACCGCCCCGGGGAAGACATCTATTTGGCGCTGGACTGTGCGGCGACCGAGTATTTCAAAGGCGGTCGCTACGAGATGAAGGGCGAAGGCAAATCGCTGTCCATCGAAGAAAAC
The DNA here is from genome assembly GCA_947449875.1 of Paracoccaceae bacterium. GTDB lineage: Bacteria > Pseudomonadota > Alphaproteobacteria > Rhodobacterales > Rhodobacteraceae > Stagnihabitans. The sequence continues at coordinate 14,005 of CANFSY010000013.1, read as the reverse complement.
GTGGCCTTCTTGGCAGGTTTGGCCGCGGATTATCCGATCATCTCGATTGAAGATGGCTGTTCGGAAGACGATTGGGCCGGTTGGAAGCTGTTGACCGACACCTTGGGATCGAAACTCCAGCTGGTCGGCGATGATCTGTTTGTCACCAACCCCAAGCGGTTGGAAATGGGCATCAAGGGCGGCTGCGCCAATTCGATGCTGGTCAAGGTCAACCAGATCGGCTCGCTGACCGAAACGCTGGCCGCTGTGGATATGGCGCACCGTGCGCGCTACACCAACGTGATGTCGCACCGCTCGGGCGAGACAGAGGACAGCACCATTGCCGATCTGGCCGTGGCCACCAACTGCGGGCAGATCAAGACCGGCTCGTTGTCGCGCTCGGACCGTTTGGCCAAGTACAACCAACTGATCCGCATTGACGAAATGCTGGGCGATATCGGCACTTATGCCGGCCGCTCGATCCTGAAGGCCTGATTTTTGCGATCATCCTTTGAACGGCGCGCCCAACAGGCGCGCCGTTTTTGTTTGGGGCTTGGCTTATCCTGCCGCTAAGGCGTGATCCAAGGCGTCTATGAACCGGTCGCAATCTTCGGCGCTAAAGGCGGCGGGGGGTTTGATTTTGAGCACATTGTGCAGCGGCCCTTCGCTGGACAGTAAGATGTGGTGATCCTGCTTCATCCGGCGGATGACACGGTCCAAATGGTCGGGCGCGGGGGCAAGGGTGCTTTGGTCTTGCACCAGTTCTATCCCGTTAAACAGCCCCAAGCCGCGCACATCGCCTATCGCCTCATGCCGCGCGGCCAAGTCCCGCACCCCGCCCATCAACCGCGCGCCTATGGCATCACAATGCGCCATCAGCCTTTCGTCGCGGATCACATCCAGCACCGCCAGCCCAATCGCGGCAGAGACGGGATTGCCGCCGAAGGTGTTAAAATACTCCATCCCGTTGGCAAAGGCCTCGGCAATGGCGGGTGTGGTGATGACAGCGCCCATCGGGTGACCGTTGCCGATCGGCTTGCCCAAGGTGACGATGTCGGGCACCACCCCTTGCGCCTCAAAGGCCCACATGTGCGTGCCGATCCGGCCGAAGCCCACCTGCACCTCGTCGGCCAAACACAGCCCGCCTGCCGCGCGTACATGGGCATAGGCTGCGGCCAGATAGCCCTGCGGTGGGACGATCTGGCCGCCGGTGCCCAAAACCCCTTCCGACAGGAACAGCGCAGGCCCCCGCCCAAGGCGGTGCAGGTCTGCGATCTGATCGGCGACACTTTGGGCATAAGACTGCCCCGCCGCCGCATCGCCGTAGCGCCAGCGCCCGCGATAGGGATCGGGCATTTCTGCCACCCGCACATGGGGCGGGCACCCCGCCCCACCTTTGCCGTTGAACTTGTACGGGCTGACGTCAATCAGGCTGGTCACATGGCCATGATAGGCGTGATCCACACAGATCAGATCATGCTGCCCCGTGGCGGCGCGGGCAAGGCGGATGGCCAAGTCATTGGCCTCGCTGCCCGAGTTGACAAAGAAGCAGACCGATAAGGGATCGGGGAAAAGGGCTGTCAGCCGCGCGGCATAGTCCATCAACCCGTCGTGCAGATAGCGCGAATTGGTGTTCAGCCGCGCCATTTGCGCTTGCCCTGCCGCCACCACACGCGGATGGGCATGGCCGCAATGCGCCACGTTGTTGACCATATCCAGCCAGCGGCGGCCATGATCGTCGATCAGATAACAGCCCTGACCGCCCACGATCTTCAAAGGCTCTGGCGCAAAGGCAGTTGAAAGCGAGCGCCCCAAACGCCGTTGGCGTTCTGCCACCAACTGCCCCGCAGGGCGCGGGACTGTGACAGCCGCAGGAATGGGCAGGCCGAGGATGACAGAGGGATCGGGACAGATCGCCCGCCACACCGCCCAATCGCCGTCGCCCGCGCGATGCGGCATTTCAGCGCCAAGGCCCAAATCATCGGTGACAATTTGAAGGTGCAGGTGGGCGGGTTTGTCCCCCGCCTCTCCCAGCGTCGCAAAAACCTCTCCGCCGCGTATCTCTTGCCCCAAGTGAAGCGCCGTCGCGCTGTCAGGCGACAGATGGGCATAAAGCGTCCAGAAGCCTTGGCCCGCGCCGTCATGGGCCAGCAGCACCGCATCCTTGGCCAAACCCGCCACCCGCCCCGCAAAGGGGGCCTGCACCCGCGTGCCCGCAGCGGCATAAAGGTCGATGCCCAGATGGGGCGAAACCGCACCCTTGCCCCGCATCTCGCCGTAAGGGGCAACCTGCCCGCAGTTTGGCCACATCGGGCTGTCTAACACCGGTGCAAAGGTATGGGCGTTTATGGCCAGCCACTGCTCTGCCGCTTTGGCCCCCGCCACTGGATCAAACCCGCAGGCCGCCCGCAGGCGCAAGGTGGCAAGCTTTGGAGTCAAGTCACCCAACCGCTGCAATTCGCGCCACACATCCTCTTGGCTGATCAGCAGATAGGCGTTTTCCGGATGGGCACGGATTTGCACCGCAGCCATGCTGATCGACACCGCGTAGCGCAGTTGGATCAGGGGGAATAAGACCGCAATCTCCTCCATGCTCAACGGATTTTCAGCATGATACCCCGCCACCAAAGGCAAGATCGCGGCCAGCGGATCAGCGGAGCCGATCAGCGCATAAGCGCAAGCCACCGCCAGTTCCACAATGCGCCAGCTTTCGACCATATCGCCGAAATCCAACAGCCCGCAGACATGGCCAGCGTCATCCAGCAAGACGTTGTAATCATTGGCGTCATTGTGAATAACCTGACGCGGGCAGCGTGCCAAGATCGGCCGCACCCGTGCGGTGAAATCACCCAGCAACCCCGCCACAACGGCGCGCTTCTCAGCCGGCTCAATCGCCCAAAGCGACGGGATGTGCTGGTCAGCCTGCCCGATATCCCACCCGTAAACCCGCGCCGCCGCCGGATGTGCAAAGCTTGCCAAAGCGCGGTCCAGCCGCCCCAAAAGCCGCCCCAGCCCTGCGGCACTGTCGGCATGGCGCGTGGCCTTGGCCCAAACCTGCCCCGGCAACCAGCTGAGCACCCGCGCCTGATACCCCGCGCAAGGGATCAAAGCGCGCCCCTGATGCCGCAATTGGCGCGAGACGGGCAGGTCAGGCGCCACACGTTGCAGATGATCCAGCACGGCGATTTGCAGATCCAGCAGGGCGGGGTCGTTGTCGGGCGCGTGCAGCTTCACCAGCGCCTCTTGCGGGCCAAACAGGCGAAAGTTCAGGTCATGCTCGCCGGGCAAGGCGATCAGATCGCCCTTTAGCCCAAAGCCAGCCACAAGAGCGGCGCAGTCTTGCAAAATCATCGCGTTACCAGCCAATATCCACCCCATCCCAAGCTCGAAAACTGCCACTCGGCGCTGTTTTGATCTGGGCCAGCAGGCCCTGCGCACTCACCTCGGGGGGCACATCCGCCTCTGGTCCGCCCATATCGGTTTGCACCCAGCCCGGATGCAGCGCCAGCACCGACAGGCCGGTTTCATCCGCCAGCTTCAACCCCGCCATATTCAGCGCGGCTTTCGAGCATTTATAGGCATAATCCCCCTCGTCGCTGCGCCCTTCCGCCAGTGACCCCGCCCGACTAGAGATCATCACCACCTGCCCCGCCCCTGCCCGCAGATTAGCCAAGAGCGCACGGGTCAAAAGCAAAGGCCCAAGCACATTCACCCGCATCACCGCTTCAAAATCGCCGACCTGAAGCGAGGCAAGGCCGCCCGTGTCGCCGCGAATGGCCGCATTGTGCACCAACAGGTCCAAGGGGCGATGGCCCAAGGTCGCCGCAAAAGGTGCGAAGGTTTCGGGGCGCGATAGGTCAAGACCCGCGCCACGGGTGGCCGCGATTACCTCGTAGCCGTCAAGGCGCAAAGCCTGCGCCAAGGCCACGCCCAGCCCGCGCCCTGCCCCTGTGACGACCGCCGTTCGCCCCAAGCCCGCCATCAGCGCCGCGCCTTGATGATCTCGCGGTAGGTCTCGCCCGAGAATTTGATCCGCCGCGCTTGGGTGGCGTAATCCACCTGCACGATCCCGAAGGGGACGGTGTAGCCGTAAGCCCATTCGAAATTGTCCATCAAGGTCCACGCGAAATAGCCTTTGACAGGCACGCCCTTGCGGCGCGCACGCTCCATCTCGGCGATGTGGTCGACGTAATAGGCAGCGCGTTGCAGGTCTAGGATCGTGCCTTGCGCATCAGGGGTTTCGATGGCCGTGGCCATGCCGTTTTCGGCGATATAGATCGCCTTGGGGCCATAGTTTTCGTGCACATAGATCAGCACATCATGAATGCAGCGCGGGAAGATTTCGTATCCCACGGCGGTGTAGTCACCCGTCGGGCTGACACGGCCGAAGTTCAGGGGGGGCCATTCGGTACCTGCGGCCATGACCGAGCGGCGGTAGATATTGACCCCCAGATAATCCAAAGGCTGGGCAATGGTCGCCAGATCGCCGTCGCGGATATCGGGCAGGATATCGGCGCATAGGTCTAACAATTCGGCGGGGTAATGGCCCTTGAACACCGCATCCAGATAAAAGCGGTTCTGCGCCAGATCAAAGTGGCGGGCGGCGGTTTGGTCTTGGGGCGACGGGCTGGCGGGTTCTGCCACGTTCAGGTCCAACACGATCCCCACCTGAGCCTTGGGCGCTGCGGCGCGGATGCGGGGCACGGCCAGACCATGGGCCAAAAGCGCGTGGTGGCTGGCAGCAAGCCCGCCCTTTGCGCCGTCTGTCAAGCCCGGCGCATCCTCGCCCGAGGCGTGGCCCGACCAGCAAAAGGTCCATGGTTCGTTCAGCGTGGTCCAATGGCCGATCCGGTCGCCAAAGGCTTGTGCCATATGCCCGGCATAATCGGCCAAGCGGTGCGCTGTGTCGCGGTTGTACCATCCGCCCTTGTCTTGCAGGGCTTGGGGCAAGTCCCAGTGGTAGAGCGTGACATGGGGCGCAAGGCCTGCGGCCAAAAGGCCGTCGATCAGGCGGTCGTAAAAGCCGATCCCCTTGGGGTTCAGCGCGCCAGAGCCTTGGGGTTGCACCCTGCTCCACGCGATGGAAAAGCGGTAGGCATCCAAATTCAGCGCCTGCATCAGGGCGATATCTTGCGCCCAAAGGTGAAAGTGATCGCAGGCCACATCGCCTGAACTGCCATCAATCACAGCACCGGGCCTGCGGCAAAAGCGGTCCCAGATGCTTTCGCCTTTGCCTTCGGCATTCCAGCCGCCCTCGATCTGATAGGCCGCCGTGGCCCCGCCAAAGACGAAATCCTTTGGCAGATGCAGCCCCTTGGCCCGCGCGATCAGGGCTGCGGCTTTAGCGTTTGACATGGAATTTCCTTTCGATGGCGGCAATCAGGCTGGCGGCCATAAGCGTCAGCAGCAGATAGAAAATCGCGGCAGAGTTATAGGGGGCGAAGGGCAGAAAACTGGCCGACTGGAATTCGCGCATCCTTTGGGTGACATCGCGGATCGACAGGATCGACAACAGCGAGGTGTCTTTCAGAATCGCGATAAACTCGTTGCCCAAGGGCGGGATGACGATCTTGAACGCCTGCGGGATCACCACATGGCGCGCCGTTTGCCAGCGCGTCAGGCCAAGGGATCGCGCAGCCTCGATCTGGCCGTCAGGCACTGCGGCGATGCCGGCGCGAAAAATCTCGGCCAGATAGGCGGAATAGGCCAAAGCCATGGCGACTATGCCGCGCAGCATATTGGGCGGGTCAATAAAGCCGCCCGTGCCGGCCTTAAGCGCGCCTGCCAAAGGCAGGCCGACGTACAGCACAATCACCAGCATCGGAATGCCGCGCAGCGTGTCGACCAGAAACTCGGCCGCGACCGACATCGGGTGGCGGTGGTGGATCGCCCCGCCAAGGGTCAAAAGGGCCAGCACCAGCCCCAAGACCCCAAACGCCGCCGCAGCCGTTTTGCGGCCGTCCGACAGGGTTTGCACCTGCCACAGCACAGGGCCCGTCCCCTGCCCTTCGGGCAAAAGTGCCGCGCTGATGGCAGGGCCAAGGGCGGCAAGGGCGGCGGGCGCGTCTTTGAACGTCTTAAGGTCACGCGCAACCCCGCCGCCTTGGGGGAAATCGCCCGACCGCACCGCCTCTATCACAGCCTGCGGCGTGGCGGGGATGACGGCAATTTTGCCGTTCAGCGTGCCGTAGAGCGCGAAGCCTTGCTTCGGAGCCAGCAGATGTTGCGCACAAAGGCCAAAGCACAGCACGATCAGCGCGCCAAAGATCGGCAAGGTGCGACGAGCGGGCACAAGGTTTAACAGGCCGATCCAGAACAAGCCCAGCACAACGGCCAAAAGATACGCCAGCACCGCCGCCCGCAGCGTGATCGCAAGCCCTGCAGCAAAGCCGAGATAGGCAAACAGCAGCAGCCAAACCGCCCCTGCCCCGTTCACGCCCAAGGTCAGCCAAAACCGCCCCCGCACAGGCAACACCTGTGCCAGCACGCCCAAGGCCACATAGGCCCAAGCGCCGCGCTGCACCCAAAGGCCCAGCGCGGCAAAGGCGGCATCCGTCAAGCGGCGCGGGTTTTCGCCCCGCACCACAAGGTCAGAGGTAAACCCATCCACCGCATTGGCCACCGCCGCCGCCCAAAACGGCTGCGCCGTGCCCAAGGCGACCAAGACCGCCGCCCCCAAACTGACGCAAGCCAAAGGCCAGCGCAGCCTAGGCCAGCGCAAACTGCCCAAACCGCCGGCAAAAGCCGCAAGCACCAAGCCAAACCCCGGCACCTGCGCGCCCGCCCCCGCCTCTACCCCCACAATCGCGGCCAAAGAGCGGGTGTAATCGCTAGAGGCCGCGAAGAGATAGGCGATAAAGGGCAGCGCAAACAAAATAACCAGATTGCTGGGCCTGATGTGTTTGAGCAGCGACACGGTGGGGTTAGTTCCCTGTCCAGTATTTGGCTTTCAGCGCGTCCAGCGTGCCGTCAGCGACAATGGCGGCCAAGCCTTCGTCAAAGGCCGCAACATTGGCGTCGCCCTTGCGGAACACCAGCCCCAAAGGATCAGCGGCAAGGCCCGTGACGCCCACCACCAACTCTCCGGCAAATTGCGCCTCATAGGCGGCACCATTGGCGCCGTTGATCACCACACCGTCGACATCCTTGTTCTTCAGCGCCAGAACCGAGGCGTTGAACGTGTCATAGGTCAACACATTGCCCTCGCCCACGATCGACTTAGCCATTTCGGCATCGGTTGTGTTGGTTTGGGCCGACAGCTTCTTGCCAGCTTTGAAATCGTCCAGCGTCAGGCCCTGATCTTCGGCGCGCACCAGAATGGCTTGCGAATTGATCATATAGGGTTCGGTGAAATCCATCGTCTGCTTGCGCTCGTCGGTGATGGATACGCCCGAGGCGACCAGATCAAACTGCCCCTCGCCAAGGGCTGCAAAGATGCCGTCCCAGCCGGTGGTGACAAATTCGGCCTTGCAGTTGATCTTGGCGCAGATCGCGTTGACCACGTCGACATCAAAGCCCACGATCTTGCCCGTGCCCTCTTCCACCATCTCCATCGGCGGCGAGGTCGTGTCGGACCCGACTTTAAGCGTGACACCCCCCAGATCAGCCGCCATCAGCGGTGCCGCCATCAGGCTAAGTGCGAGTGCGAGTTGCAGTTTTTTCATGTGGTACCCTCCCAAGGTGAAACCCGCTCCAGCCGGTCGCTCTGCCGGGCGACAAGGTCTGGGCGGGTGAGTTGTTGCAAAGTTGCAGGATCTTCACCGGCAAGCCGGCGCAGCAGAAAGCCGCCTAATTGGCGGCCAAGGTCTTCGATCGGCAGATAGAAGGTGGTTAAGGGCGGCGCAAAATAGGCCGAGGCGTTGATATCGTCATACGCAATGACCGAGGCCGCGCGCCCGATATCAACCCCCAGATCGCGCAGGCCCGCCAGCGCGCCAAGGGCGGTGGATTCGTTCACGCAGACAAAGCCCGTGGCCGGATCGGGCAAACGCGCCAGCGTGATGGCCGCTTGTTTGCCAAAACGGGTGCTGAGGTCTCCGGCCATGATCAGGTCTTGCGGCACGGGCAGACCTGCATCGACAAAGGCGCGGGTGAAGCCGTCGATCCTGTCTAGCGCATAAGACAAGCGCGGGTCGGGGTTGATCAGGGCAATGCGGCGGTGCCCGCCCGCAATCAGCCGTGCGGTCGCAGCCCAAGCGGCCCAGTCGCTGTCGACATCGACATGGGCATAGGTCAAATCCTGACGGCAGCGGCCCAGCGTGACAAAGGGAAAGCCCGCAGCGCACAGATATTCGACGCGCGGGTCTTGGGCCTGTATGCCCGAAAAGATCAGCCCGTCGGCCAGATGCCCTTCGACCACCTGCCGCGCCGTGGCCAAGCCTTCATCGGCATCGCGCACCACATGCACCGACATGCGGTAAGGCGACCCCTCTAGCCCCGCCGCGATGCCGGACAGAATCTGCGCATAATCCACCCCGTCCCATTCAAACCCGGACGGTGCCGCCACCGGCATCAAAACCGCCATCTGGTAGGTGCGCCCCGTGCGCAACGACATGCCCCGCAGCGAGGCCGCATAACCAATCTGCCCCGCCGCCTGCCGGATCGCGGCCTTGGTCGCCTGCGTGACCACGGGCGAATCGTTGAGCGCCTTGGAAATAGTTGCAATCGAAAAGCCCGTCATCTCGGACAGGGTTTTGATCGTAGGGCGGATGGGATGGTCTGCCATAGACTGCGCCTTACCGGTGTTTGCGAAGGCTAGCGGCGAATAAAAACGATTTCAAGAGGGAAGACTGCAGCGTTCTGGATTGGCAGCCATGGCGGCAAAGGTCGGTTTACCCTCCGGGGGGGATATTTTGTACAAATTGGCTGGGGTCCGAGTTTCCCCTTGGCCGGGCAGACGCATCCCACGGATTCAATGACGGGGATGCCGAGCGCGGTGAATCCGTTCAGGACGGCCACACGGATCTGGAACTCGGCAACCTGACGGTCGAAGTCGCGGGCAGCCAGACGTTGGCCCATCAGCTTTACACAATGCAACTTTGTTTTGACACGGCTTCGGCGGTGATGGCCGCTCCATCGTCGCCAGATCGTCCGACCGAAGCGTTTTGATACGCGAAGGGCCTCGTTGCGTGCGAGGGCACCGGGACTGTCGGGCTTCCAAGGCAAAGCCTTCTTGCGGGGCTGTATGATCGCGGCTGTACCTCGGGCGGCGATGGCATTGTGGCCCGTGCGGGTGTTGAACGCGCCGTCGGCAGTGACGCTGCTGATCTCCTGATCTGGTGGGATCTGGTCCAGAAGTTCGAGCAGCATGGGCGCGTCACCAACATCGCTGGTGGTGAACTCGGTGGCCCGGATTTCCTGTGTCTTCCCCTCAATTCCGATGTGGATCTTGCGCCAGACACGCCGCTTTGTGCCACCACGCTTGCGGGCATTCCACTCGCCGTCGCCCTCGACCTTGATACCTGTGCGGTCCATCAACAGGTGCAACGGACCGCCTGATCCACGGTAGGGAATGTTTACCTTCAAGGTCTTCTGGCGACGGCTCAAGGTGCTGAAGTTCGGCACCCTCTAGCCTCTGCCGATCAACCCCAGGAGGCTTTCGACAAACCCCTTCGTCTGGCGCAGCGCCATGCCGAACAGCACCGTCATGGTCAGGCAGGTCTGGATGGCGGCATCGCTGTAGTCGGGCTGTCGGCCACGTTTGCCGGTGGGCTTGGCCTCCCAAATCATGGCGGGACCGAACCAGATCATCAGCGGGCCACGGCGTTGGAGCGCCTCGTTATACGTCGGCCAGTTCCTGGTCTTGTAGGTGGGGGGTGTGGGTCTGCTCATGCCGTCCAGCTACCACGCTGGATTCAAGAGATGAATCCCTGAGGTGATTTGTGCAACAGAGCCGGGGGTAACGTTGGGTTTCATTTTGGCTGTGATACCAAGGCACAGGTGATGCCGCCCGTCGCGAACGGGTCTTATCATCAGGGAAGGTTAGCTTTTGCATCGGAGCGAAGGCCTGAACCGCATCAACCGGCCATCCCTTCGCGCCGATGGGACGCAATGCGGCGTGGTCAGGCGTCAGGCCTTTATCTCGACCGAAGGAAGGTTACACATTCAAGCAACAGACCAAGCGGTTTAGCTTGATCACCGCACCCTTTTGCCTTCGGCGTTAAAGCGAAAGGCGCGGGTGCGGTCGGGGGTTACGAACACATCGGCGTTATAGGCAAAGTCGTGTTCGCCAAACAGCCGCACGGTCAGCAACCCGTGATGATCATGGCGCACATAGACCAACGTTTCGCCGCCGAGTTTTTCGACATGGCTGACTTTGGCGGCAATGTCCCCGTGCAGGGGCGACAGGGTCAGATGTTCGGGGCGAATGCCCAAAGTCGCGCCATGTTCGCCCAAGGCGTCGGCTTTAAGGAAATTCATCTGCGGGCTGCCGATAAAGCCTGCAACAAAGGTATTGGCGGGGTTGTTGTACAGCTCCATGGGCGAGCCCACCTGTTCCACCACTCCGGCGCGCAGGACGACGATTTTGTCGGCCAAGGTCATCGCCTCGACCTGATCATGGGTGACATAAACCATCGTCGCCCCAAGGTCGCGGTGCAGGCGGGCGATTTCGATGCGGGTCGCCACGCGCAAGGCGGCATCAAGGTTTGACAGCGGTTCGTCGAACAAGAACAGCTTGGGGCGGCGCACAATCGCGCGGCCGATGGCCACGCGCTGGCGCTGGCCGCCCGACAGTTCGGCAGGCCGCCTGTCCAGATAGGGCCCAAGTTCCAGCATGGCCGAGGCGCGGGTGACGGCGGCCTCTATCGCGGCCTTCGACTCTCCGGCCTGTTTCAGTGCAAGGCCCATGTTTTGGCGCACGGTGAGGTGCGGGTAAAGCGCGTAGGTTTGAAACACCATGGCGATTTCGCGCTTGGCGGGCGGTAGGGTGCTGATGATTTTGCCGTCCAGCGCCACATCGCCGCCGCTGAGATCCTCTAGCCCCGCGATCATTCTCAGCAGAGTGGATTTGCCGCAGCCCGAGGGGCCGACGAACACGCAAAACTCGCCGTCTTGCACGGTCAGATCAAGACCTTTGATCACCTCGGTCTTGCCGAAGCTTTTGGAAACATTGGAAAGATGCAGCGCGCCCATGGTGGCCTCTTACAATTTGACGGGGTGGCCGTGGCGAACGCTGTCATCCGCCGCCAGACAGATCGCAAGCGACTGTACGGCGTCTTGCAAATGGCGGCCAAGATCAAGGTTTTCGGCGATGGCACGGGCGACAAAGGCCTGTTCGCGCTCGCACAGCGCCTGATGGTCAGGCTCGTCGGTCATATCCAGATTTTGGGTGGTCTGCCCCACACGGTGCACGCGCAGCTTGGCGGTTTTGGTATGGGTGTCGATATCATCGGATCGGGCATCATCGGGCATCCGGATCGACACCGCGCCATTCGGGCTGACCACGTCTTTGACGAAAAACGCCGTGTCCGACATCATCGGGCCCCAGCCCGCCTCGTACCAACCAAGGCTACCATCGTCGAAAAGCACCTGAAAATGGCCGTAGTTGTACATATCGGGCGCGATTTCGGGCGATAGGCGCAGGCCCATGCCGCGCACCTCGACCGGTTTGGCATCGGTGATCTGGCACATGACATCCACATAATGCACCCCGCAATCGACGATGGGCGATGTGGTCTGCATGAGGGCCTTGTGCACCTCCCATGTCGCGCCGGTGGATTGTTGGTTCAGGTTTAGGCGAAAGACGTAAGGGCCGCCCAAGGCGCGGGCCTCGGCGATCAGGCGTTGCCAGCTGGGGTGGTGGCGCAGGATGTAGCCCACCACCACTTTGCGCCCCGTGCGGGCGGCACACGTCGCCACGCGCTTGGCATCGGCGACTGTGGTGGCCAGAGGTTTTTCGACGAACACATGCGCCCCCGCCTCCATCGCGGCGACGGCATAGTCGGCGTGGCTGTCGGAATAGGTGGCGATGCAAACAAGGTCGGGCTTAAGGCGCGTCAAGGCCTCGGCAAAATCGGCACTTAGGGGGTAGGCGCGCAATTCGGCGGGCAAATCTACGGCAGACCGGTTGACCAGCCCCACGATCTGAAACGCCGGATTTTTGTGATAGGCCAGCGCATGGCTGCGCCCCATATTGCCCAAACCCGCCACAAGGACCCGTATCGTCATTTCACCGCCCCCGCCGTGATGCCGCGGATCAGTTGCCGCGAAAAGATCAGATAAAGCACCAAGACCGGAATGATGGCCAAAGACAGGGCTGACAGCACCGCATTCCAGTTGGTCACGAATTGGCCGATGAAGACCTGCGAGCCAAGGGTGATGGTTTTGACCTCTTCACTGGGTGCAAGGATCAGGGGGAACCACAGGTCATTCCAGATCGGAATCATGGTGAACACCGCCACCGTTGCCATGGCAGGGCGCACCAGCGGCAAGACCAGCGTGAAAAAGATGCGGTATTCGGAAAGCCCGTCAATGCGGCCGGCGTTTTTCAGATCGTCCGAGACGGTTTTCATGAACTCCGACAGGATGAACACCGCCAAGGGCAGGCCTTGGGCGGTATAGACCAAAACCAACGAGGTCAGCGTGTTGACCAAGCCCGTTGCCACCATCAGTTCAAGGATCGCGACCGTGCCAAGGCGGATCGGTATCATAATCCCCAAGGCCAGATACAGCCCCATCAGCATATTGCCGCGAAAGCGGTACTCCGACAGGGCAAAAGCGGCCATCGCGCCAAACAGCAGCACAAAGAAAAGGCTAGCACAGGTGACGGTCATAGAGTTCAAGAAATACTGAAAGAAATCGCCCTGCTTCATCACAGTGGCATAGCCCACAAGGTCAAAATTCCCCGGCAAAGGCGGCATCAAAGGTTCGGCAAAGATCGCACGGCGGGATTTGAAGCTGTTGATCACAATCACAAACACTGGAAACAGCGCGATCAGCGTATAGGTCAGCAGCACCGCATGGGCGGCGATGCTTTGGCGTTTGGCGGGATGGGTCGCCCTCATCGCATTCCCCTAGAACTGATAGCGGCGCAGCCGCGTCTGGATGGCGAAAAGATAAACACACACGCCCAACAGAATAATCGCAAACATCGCGGTCGCAATCGCCGCCCCCATATGCGGATCGCCCAATTGCAGCTGAAAGCCAAAGAAAGTGCGGTACAGGAACGTGCCCAGAATATCAGTGCTGAAATCCGGCCCTGCAAGGGCACCTTGGGCGACATAGATCAGATCAAAGGCGTTGAAATTGCCCACAAAGGTCAGGATCGAGATAATCCCGATACTGGGCAAAATCAGCGGCAGCTTAATCTTCCAAAACTGCGCCCAAGGGGACAGGCCATCCATCTCGGCCGCTTCGATCACGTCATCGGGGATCGACAAAAGCGCTGCATAGATCAGCATCATGGGAATGCCGACGAATTGCCAGACCGACACAAGGGCAAGGGCCGTCAGCGCATAGTCCTCTTTGCCCAGCCACGGCGAAAACAACGCTTTAAGCCCGACCAGATCCAGCAGTCCCGGAGCTATGCCCCAAATTGGCGACAAGATCAGCTTCCACACAAAACCCACGATCACAAAGCTTAGAATCGTCGGGATGAAAATCGCCGTGCGGTAAAAGGCGGTAAAGCGCAGGCGCGGGCTGGACAGAAGGGCTGCAAGCAACACGCCGATCGGATTTTGCACGATCATGTGGATCACGAAAAACCACAGGTTGTTGCGCAAGGCGTTCCAAAAGGCATCGGCCCAAAGCGGGTCGCCAAACAGGATGCGAAAGTTATCAAGCCCCACAAAGACCGTCTCGCGGGCTTGCGTGACATTAAACAGCGACAGGTTCAGCGTGCCAAACAACGGAATGATCATAATGGCGGTATAAACCAGCACGGCAGGGGCCAAAAATACCCCGATATGCCAGCGCACAGGCTTACCCTTCGCCATCACATTTCCCTTGCTTGCTTAAAAAGGCGGGGGGCGCTTGGCCCCCCGACAGGTGTTATTGTGCGGGCTTATACCAGCTGTCCAGCCCGGCT
>CANFSY010000012.1 GCA_947449875.1 Paracoccaceae bacterium | reverse complement strand
TTGGTGCCGACGACAAAGGTAAAGAACCCATCCAGATCGGTCAGGGTCGCTTCCAGCGCATGGCCCAACGTGTCGCCGCTTTGCAGCTTGTGGCTGATAAAGGCAGCACCCACTTCGGTGTCGTTTTCTGTCTCAAACGTCATGCCAAGGCGCTTTAGCTCGCGCCGCACGCCGTTGTGGTTCGACAGCGACCCGTTGTGGACCAAGCACTGGTCATTGCCGGTTGAAAACGGGTGCGCGCCCATGGTGGTCACGGCGGATTCGGTTGCCATGCGGGTGTGGCCGATGCCATGCGTGCCGCCCATTTTGGAGATTCCAAAACGTGCCGCCACATCCTTGGGCAGGCCGACTTCCTTGAAAATCTCGATGCCTTCGCCAGCGCTCATCACCTTTACGGTGGGGCGCAGGTGGGTCAGGGCCGAGCGTGCTGCTTCCAACTGGGCCACGGGCACTTCCAGCACGGCATGGGTGTCTTTGATCAGCATCAGCACGGGCGTGCCGATGGCGTCTTTCAGATCGGCGTCCAGATTGGCGAAATCACGGCCGGGATGGGCGGATTGCACGGTCAGCTTGGCGCGGCCTTCGCCTGCGCCGGAATAAATGGCGATGCCTGCCGAATCTGGCCCACGATCTGTCATCGTGACCAGCATATCCGCCAGCATTGCGCCCAACTTCGGCTCAAGGCTTGCGTCCTTTAGGAACAGCCCAACGATGCCACACATGGTGAGTCTCCTTGCAAGTTTGGATCACGCTAGCATTGAAATTTCGCCATATCAACTGTCAGGAAACTTTTTTGACCAAGATGCAAGGCGGGCGATTTTGCACCAACCACAGCCCGAAAGCGGCTATTTTTCAGCCAATCAAGACTTTTCTTGACACAAGCGCCTTGGCAGAGTTTCCTGAAAGAAAAAAACATGTCGGGAAAGGAAACGGGCGCCACGGCCAGCCCGTCCGACGAAAGGCCAAAGGGAGGGAAAAATGTCTGATCTTAGTCAAAGGATTCAGGCCATGCACAAAAGTGACATTCGTGTCGCTTGGGCTTTTGTGCTGGGTCTGTGGTTCTCGGTGATCTTTGTGGCCATCGCCACTTGGAACCTTGCGCCCAACGGCACAGCGCGCGTGCTGCTGCTGATCGCGGGGGCGACGATCTTGGTGTTCAACACGGCCGCCATCTTGGCCATGCTGCGCCATTACCGCGAAGACCGCGATTTCATGTATGGGCTGGACATCAAGTTTCTTGATGAAGCCCGCGCGACGCGGAGGTAATCATGGCCCATTATGTACCGCCCAAACAGGGCAAGCTCAGCCAGTTGTTCGACGTGATCGTGCTGATGGCGCTGACCTTCGGCGCGCTTTACATCCCGATGTTTATGGGTCTGGCCGGAGGGGTCAAAACCGTGCCCGAAGGGGCTGGCCAGACATGGGAAGCCATGGGCCAGAACGCGACACAAATCGCACAATACAATGCCCTTGGCCTGACTAAACCGGGCTTCACCGACCCCGCCGCCATTTCTGACATCATCAACGCCCGCTACGACTATAGCTTTTCTGTCACCGCTTTGCTGGTGATGGTGGTGATCATCGTGGCCTATTACGTGCTGATGTTGAAATTCTCTGAAACCGAATACCGCGAAGTCATCGCGGAAAAATTCGACAAGTGAGGGCGCGATGAGCATCTGGAATTATGCAGAATATGCCGCTTGGGCGCTGTCGGCGGCCTTTGCGGCCTATATGGTGATCGACTGGCTGAAAACGGATTCGACCTATTCGGAAGAGGTTCTCACCTCGTCGCGCGAAGGCGAATTGGAAGCGATGACCGAAGCGCAAGGGGGGCATCATGGCTGAGTTTGACATCACCTCGAAAGAGCGTGACGGCATGGGGCCGCATGGCACCAATGTTGGCCTGCTCCGCGTGCTGGGGCCGGCCCATGTGTGGGCTTTGGGCGTGGGCATTGTGCTTGTGGGCGAATATATGGGCTGGAACTTTGCCGTGGGCAAAGGCGGGGCTTACGCTGCACTGGTGGCCTGCTGGTTTGCGGGCATTTTGTACACCTGCGTGGCGATGATCGATTCAGAAGTCACCTCGACGGTGGCTGCGGCAGGTGGGCAATATACCCAAGCCAAGCACATCGTGGGGCCGCTGATGGCCTTTAACGTGGGCCTGTATCTGGTCTTTGCCTATACCATGCTAGAGGCCGCAAACGCCATCACGGCGGGGTATCTGATTTCAGAAGTGGCGCGGCTGACAGGCTATGCGGGCACGCTGGACCAGCGGCCTTTCATCATCTTGTCGATCATGTTTCTGGCATGGCTGAACTACCGCGGGGTTCTGGCGACACTGACCTTTAACTTGGTCATCACCGCCATCGCCTTTGCGGCCATCATCATCTTGTTCTTGTCCACCTCGGGGATCATTGCGCCGTCAATGATGCACCACGCCGATCTGTTTGCCGGCTCGGCCGCCCTGCCCTATGGCTGGATCGGCGTTTTGGCCGCCATGCACTTTGGCCTGTGGTACTATCTGGGCATCGAAGGCACGACCCAAGCGGCAGAAGAGGTCCGCTCGCCCGCCCGCGCGCTGCCCTTTGGCACGCTGGCAGGGATTATGACCCTGCTGATCGCCGCCACGCTGACATGGTATGTCTGCACCGGCCTGATCCCGTGGGAATATCTGGGCGACGGCTTGAACGGGTCGGTGGCACCGCTCTTCACCGCCGCTTTGCTGACCAACTCGCAGCCCTTGGTTTGGCTTTTGGGTGTGGGCACGCTGTTTGCAACGCTGGCTTCGGCCAACGGCTGTATCAATGACGCTTCGCGGGCTTGGTTTGCCTTGGGCCGTGACAAATATCTGCCGGGTTGGTTTGGCGCGGTGCACCCCAAGTTCCGCACGCCCTATCGGTCCATCATCTTCTTGGTGCCGATTGCGCTGGCCTTTGCGCTGAAAGCGCCGCTGGATCAGGTGGTGACCTTCTCGATCTTGTCAGGACTGTTGGAATATACGTTCATGCCGCTCAACATGATCTTGTTCCGCAAGAAATGGCCCATGGGCTCGATCAAGCGCGGGTATGAACATCCGTTCCACCCGCTGCCCTCGATCGTGCTGTTGTCGCTGTGCGCCATCACCTTCTTTGCGGTGTTTCTGGGCTACGGCACGCAGCTTGTGGCGATGATTGCCTTTTACATCGTCGCCTCGCTGTGGTTCCACTTCTGGCGCTACCGTTTCGTCAGCCGCGCGGCGCAGTTCACCATGCCGTGGCCGCGGCCCAAAGGCTACTAATCGCATCCCCGGCCCGCTTGCAAAAGCGGGCCGGTTTTTTATGGAAAGGCCCAAGATGTCCAAGCTGATCACGCTGCTTATTGCGCTTGGATTGGGGCTGTGGCTGGCGCAAACCTTGGTTCAGATTTTGCGCGCGGCCCGTGGTCGGGCTGGGGCGCGCGCCACTTACTTCGCCGCCGCAACGCAGCTTTTGTCTGGCACCATAAGCCAAATTCAAGCCACAGGCTTTGCCCGCATGGCAGGAACCTATCAAGGCCTGCGCTTTGACCTTCAGGCCCTGCCCGACACCTTAAGCTTTCGCAAACTTCCCGCGCTTTGGGTGATGGTTACCGTCACCGAACCCCAGCCCTTGACCGCTGAGGCGCGTATCATGGCCCGCGCCAATGGTCAGGAAAGCTTTTCCACCCATGCGCAGATGCCCTATGCTGTAGCCCTGCCCCACGGCTTTGCGCCCGATTGCACCCTGCGCTGCTCTGACCCCGCCGCTTTGCCTTCGGCGGCTGTCATGGCCCAGCTTGCCCCCTTATTTCGCGACCCAAAGATGAAAGAAGCCGTCCTGTCGCCCAAAGGCATCCGCCTTGTCGTGCTGGCGGAAGAGGGCGACCGCGCCAATTATCTGATCTTTCGCGATGCAGAACTTGGCCTGACCCCCCTGCCCGCGCCCCGCCTGCAAAGCCTGCTGGACACGCTGGCCGACATTCACACAGCCCTTAAGGCCCACCCATGAAAAAACCGCCCCATCCCTATCTGGTTCTGGCCGTATCTGTGCTGCTGCCCGGCTGCGGCCAAGTGCTCAACCGCCAACCGATGCGCGGGTTGATGTTTTTGTTTTTCACAGCCCTGTTGGGCACGATCACCTTTATCACCGCCCCGCCCACGGCATCGCTGATCGGGCATTTGGCGGGGGGGATTTTTGTCTATGCCCTGTCAATTCCCGACGCCTACCGCACCGCCCGCCTGCGCTGGACGATCTGGGCCAAGGTGTAAGTCACCCCTGCGGGTAAGCGATGACCGACAGGTAGCGGGCGGGCAGTTTGTTCAACACCTCTGGCCCATGGCGGGCGTCAGCGTCAAAGAACAGGCTGTCACCGGGTTTGAGATGGAACAACTTGTCGCCGTGGCGGTAGGTTACTTCACCTTCCAGCATATAGAGCATTTCCAACCCTTCGTGCTGAAAGGTCGGGAAAATATCGGCCTCGGTGGATAGGGTGATCAGATAGGGTTCCACCACCACGCCCGAATTATTCGACCCGATATGGCCCAGCAAATTGTATTGGTGACCCGAGCGTGTGCCGCGCCGTTCCACCTCGATATGGTCGCCCGCTTGCACATGCTGCACCTCGCGGCGTTCTTCGTAAGATTTGAAAAACGCGGTGACGGGTACGGAAAAGGCATGGCTCAGCACCTGCAACGTCGTCAGCGACGGCGAGGTGATGCCGTTTTCAATCTTCGACAGCATCCCGATCGACAGCCCCGTCACCTGCGCCAGATCGGCGACCGTCAGCCCCTGTTGGCGGCGAAAGGCGCGCACCTCGCGGCCAATCGCGGCCTCAAGGTTGCGCTCGGAAAGGTCGCGCACCTTGTGGGGGTCTTGGCTTAGCGCGGGCTTGCCGCGCGGCACAAAGGCTTGGGCGTCATCGGTCATGGGTGCGTCCTTTGCGATCGCTTTTTTCACTATAGGGAAAAAAGATCGCAAGGGACAAGAAAAACCGTCACAAAACCGATTGCGCCGCCACGACCAAGGCATGGTGCAGGCTTTGCGCTGACGAGCGCGGGCCATAGACGGTCACCAGCGAGTCGGTGCGTTTGATCAGATAGCAGCCCAAATGCTCCATCACTGTGCGGGTGGCCGCCCCTGCGGGGGCCTTGGCCAGATCAAAGTTGCACAGGCGTTCAAACAGGCGGGGCAGGTCTGCGCCCGCCAGATCAAAGCGCACCCAAGCGTCGGTCTGTTCGGTGATCGAGGCCGCATCGCCAAAGGCGGGCAGCAGATGGGCGCGGATGTCTTCGTGGCTGGCAAAGGGCGCTTCGACCATCCACATCTCGGGCGTCATCCAAAAGGAGCTGTAGGGCATGCCTTGGGCCGCAGCCCCCGCGGCAGGCAAGGGCACACCCGCGCCCGCCGCCGCGGCTTGCAAATCGCCCAAGCGCCCGCGCCGCACGGCGAGCGAGGCCAGCGCCACATCGGCGCGTTCGGTGATTGTCCACGGGCCGATGATGTCAACCTCGGGTGTGGCGTGGCCAAGGGCGGTGATGGGGGTTAGGATGAAATCAGGCACGAAGACGTTCCCCTTCCGGGTCGATGAAATGCGGGCTGACGATTTCGATTTCGGTGTCAGTCCCGGCCAAAAGGTTGACGGCGCGCATCTTTTCGCCAATGCGGTTGGACCCGTCTTTCAGGTAGCCTAGTGCGATGTAATGGCCCAGATGCGGCGAATAGACCAAGGATGTCAGCCAGCCGTCGTCATTTTCCGCTTTCGCTGCCACACCGGTTTTCAGGAAATGGCTGCCCGCTTTCAGCTCTGCCGCAGGGTTGACGGGTTTGACCCCCACCAGCCGCAAGCCATCGTCGCGGGTCATCCCCTCGCGCTGGGACAAGACCATGCCGATGGAATCTTTCTTGCGGCTGACCATTTTGCCAAGCCCCATGTTCAGCGCGGTTGACGTGCCGTTCAGCTCGTTGCCCGCGACATGGCCCTTTTCAATGCGCATCACGCCCAAGGCTTCGGTGCCGTAGACCACGGCATCAAACTCTGCCCCCGCTTCCATCAGCTTGCGGATCATCGCATCGCCGTAGCGGGTGGGCACGGCGATTTCATAGGCCAATTCGCCCGAGAAGCTGATGCGGAACAACCGCGCCCGCAGGCCGCCCACAGTGATATTGCCCGCCCCCATATAGGGGAACGCCGCATCCGAGATGTCTTGATCAACCACCTTTTGCAGCAATTTGCGCGCATTGGGGCCTGCCACCGAGAATTGCGCCCAAGCTTCCGTGGTCGAGATCAGCTGCACATCCATATCTGGCCACAGCACCTGACGGCAGAATTCCAGATGGCGGAAGACCGTCACCGCATTGGCGGTGGTGGTGGTCGTCACATATTCATTCTGCCCCATCCGCGCCGTGGTGCCATCGTCAAACACCATACCATCCTCGCGCAGCATGAGGCCATAGCGGCATTTGCCAACGGCCAGTGTGCTAAAGGTGTTGGCATAGACCTTATCCAAGAATGCCCCGGCATCGGTGCCTTGAATGTCGATCTTGCCCAAAGTGGTCACATCGCAAATGCCGACCGATTTGCGCGTGGCCAAAACCTCGCGGTCGACAGACTGCCGCCATGTCGTCTCACCGGCTTTGGGCAGCCACTGTGTGCGCAGCCAGTAGCCCACTTCGACAAAGACAGCGCCTTGTTCTTGCGCCCATTTGTGCGAGGGCGTCAGGCGGAACGGCTTGAACTCTTGCCCCCTGCCCCGCCCACCCAAGGCCCCCAAGGCCACGGGCGTATAGGGCGGGCGATAGACCGTGGTTCCGGTGTCGGGAATGGATTTGCCCGTCAGCCCCGCCATCACGGCCAGCCCCAGCACGTTGCTGGTTTTGCCCTGATCGGTCGCCATGCCAAGGGTGGTATAGCGTTTAAGATGTTCGACCGAGGTGAAGTTTTCCTGATGCGCCAGTTTGATGTCTTTGACGGTCACATCGTTTTGCGGGTCAATCCAAGCGCGGTTTGACCCCTTTACGTACCACATGGGCGTGATGCGCACGGGTGCATCTTCCGCCTTGGGCAGGTTGGCGGCTGTAGCCGTCAGCCCCAGACTTGCCAGCGCCGTGCGTGCGACCTCATCCCCCGTCACCAAAGCGCCGTGGGTTGACAGCGTGCCAGCCGCAGCCCCTGCGACGGACAGATTGGCAATCTCGCCCGAACCGGGCACGAAGGCCGCGATATCGTCGCGCCAGATCGGGCGCGAGCGGTGGTGCGAGGTGATGTTGACATTGGGGTTCCACCCGCCCGAAACGCCAAGGGCGGTGGCCTTGATCACCTCGGTTTTGCCATTGGCGTGGCGCACCGTGATGGACGACAGGCCCAAACGGCCCGCGCTGTCAATCACCTCGGCCCCGCGCAGGTGGCGGATGCCGGGAAGAAGCTCGCCACCGTCGCGGCTGTCAATCACGGCCACCACGTCAACGCCCTTGGCTTGCAGATCGCGCGCGGTGCGCAGGCCGTCGTCGTTGTTGGTGAAAATCGCCGTCCGCTCGCCCACGGCCACGCCCCAGCGGTTGGCATAGGCGCGCAGGGATCCGGCGAGCATGATGCCCGGGCGGTCGTTGTTTTCAAACGCAATCGGGCGTTCGGTGGCCCCGCCCGTCAAGATCGCGCGTTGGCTGTAGATCCGCCAGAATGTCTGGCGCGGCTTGCCGGGGGCGGGTTCGATCAGGTGATCTGACACCCGCTCGACCGCGCCGTAAATGCCGTGGTCAAAGGCCCCCACCACAGTGGTGCGCGTCATCAAACGCACATTGGGCAGGCTTGAAAGTTCGGCCACAGCCGCATCGGCCCAAACAAAGCCCGCCTGATCGCCCAGTTCAAACGTTTCGGCGTTCAAGCGCCCGCCCATGCGGAAGTCTTCATCCGCCAAGATCACACGCGCCCCTGACCGCCCCGCCGTCAGCGCCGCCGACAAGCCCGCAGGACCAGCCCCGATGATCAGAATATCGCAGTGCAAGAAGCCTTTGTCATAGCTATCGGGGTCTTCCAGCTTGGTCAGGCTGCCAAGACCCGCCGCACGGCGGATGATCGGTTCGTAGACCTTTTCCCAAAAAGACGCCGGCCACATGAAGGTTTTGTAATAAAACCCCGCCGTCAGAAAGCTGTTGAAGCGGTCATTGATCGCCAGCGCGTCAAACTTCAGGCTGGGCCAGCGGGTCTGGCTTTGGGCGGTCAGCCCGTCAAACAACTCGGCCACGGTGGCGCGGGTGTTGGGTTCTTGCCGCGCCCCGCTGCGCAGTTCAACCAAGGCGTTAGGCTCTTCGGACCCCGCCGAGATCGGCCCGCGCGGGCGGTGATATTTAAAGCTACGCCCCATCAGGCGCACGCCGTTGGCCAAAAGGGCCGAGGCCAGCGTGTCGCCCGGATGGCCCAGATAGGGCAGCCCGTCAAAATGGAAGCGCAGGGTTCGGCTGCGGTCGATCAGGCCGCCGGATATGCGGTTGGATTGGCTCATTTCGAACGCCCCTCGGCCCGGGCCACATCACGGGCCAATTCTACCTGCAAAATCTCATGCGTTAGCGTGTTGCGCGTCACAACCAGCCAAGAGCGGTCGCCCTGTTCGTGATACCACAGTTCGCGGTGCGCGCCTGCGGGGTTGTCGCGCAGGTAGGTGTAATTGTGAAAGTCTTCGATGCTGGCTGTCAGCCCGTCAGGCCGCCCGATCAGGCTGGCGTCGCCCAGATAGACAAATTCCTGCGCATCGCGCGGCCCAAGGATTGGATGATGAATGATCATGGCAGGTTCCTAGTGCAGGTTCGGTTGCGCGCCTTGGCCTTTTTCGTCGATCATCAACCCTTTCAGGAAGCGATCGAAGCGATAGGCCTTGGCCGTCACATGCGGTTCGTCTTTGGCCAGCAGATGGGCAAAGCACCACCCGCTGGCGGGCGTGGCTTTAAAGCCGCCATAGCACCACCCGCCGTTGAAATAGAGCCCGTCGATATGGGTTTTGTCGATGATGGGCGATCCGTCCATCGACATATCCATGATCCCGCCCCATGTGCGCAGCAGACGGGCGCGGCCGATCATGGGCATCAGGGCCATGCCCCCTTCGATCACGTCCTCCACGACGGGCAGGTTGCCGCGCTGTGCGTAGGAATTGTAGCCGTCGATGTCGCCGCCAAAGACCAAACCGCCCTTGTCCGACTGGCTGACATAAAAATGCCCCGCGCCAAAGGTCATAACGCCGTCAATCAGCGGCTTTAACCCTTCGGAGACAAAGGCCTGCAACACATGGCTTTCCATCGGCAGGCGCATTCCGGCATGGGCCATCACCTTAGAAGACGACCCCGCCACCGCAACGCCGACCTTCTTGGCCCCGATAAACCCGCGAGAGGTTTCGACCCCCAAGATCTTGCCATTCTCGATCCGCATCCCCGTGACTTCGCAGTTCTGGATCAGATCGACACCCAGCCCATCGGCCCCGCGCGCATAGCCCCAAGCCACGGCATCATGGCGCACTGTGCCACCGCGCCGCTGCATCAATGCGCCTTTGATGGGAAAGCGCGCATTGTCAAAGTTCAAGAACGGATACATCGCCCGCACCTGATCGCGGTTGAGCAGTTCGGCATCCGCCCCGTTCAAGATCATCGCATTGCCGCGCCGAGTGGCCGCATCACGCGCCGCATCGGTGTGAATCAGGTTGATAATCCCGCGCTGGCTGACCATGGCGTTGTAGTTGAAATCTTGCTCTAACCCTTCCCAGAGTTTCAGCGAGAATTCGTAAAACGGCTCGTTCCCGTCGAGCAGATAGTTCGACCGGATGATCGTGGTGTTGCGCCCGACATTGCCGCCGCCCAGATAGCCCTTTTCCAGCACCGCAATGCGGGCCTGTTTGAACTCTTTGGCCAGATAATAGGCCGTGGCCAAGCCGTGCCCGCCGCCGCCTATGATGATGTAATCATAAGACGCCTGCGGTTCAGGGTCGCGCCACGCGTGGCCCCAGCCCTTGTGCCCCGTAAGCGCCTCTTTGAGGATCCGAAACCCGGAATAGCGCATGCTTGATCTCCGTTTGCTTGGGCCGAAGTTAGCGCGGGCAGCCCGGCTGCAAAGCGCAATTTCCGCCATTCGAGTCTTATTTCCGGCCATCCCGCCCACATCACCCAGACGTGAGCCGCACCTACCCCTTAGCTTTGCGGGCGCGTTTTCTTGGGGTCATAGGCCGACAGGGCCGTGATCACCGCAGGCAGGCGCTTTTGGTGGCCATCCAGCTTGCCAACCTCAACCGCTGTGCCCACCTCGCAATGCGCCACATCCACCCGCGCCAGCGCAATCTGCTTGCCCAGCAAAGGCGAGCGCATGGCCGAGCAGATCACGCCAATCTGGGCGCGCCCGATGTGCAGGCAATCGCCGTGGCCAACATCGGTCGCAGCATCCACCTCGATCCCGACGAATTTGCGCGCGGGGTGGTCCTTGCGGCGGATCAGGGCCTCGCGGCCAATGAAATCGTCGGGCTTGGATTTCAAGGGCACGGTAAAGCCGATGCCCGCTTCGAACGGGTCGGTTTCGTCCGAAAAGTCGTAGCCGGCAAAGATCAGACCGGCTTCGATTCGCACCATATCCAGACCCAGCAGGCCCATCGGGCGAATGCCCAGATCGGCACCGGCCGCCATCACGGCATCGTAAACCGCCACGGCATCTTTGGGGTGGCAGAAGATTTCATAGCCCAATTCGCCGGTATAGCCCGTGCGCGACACCACAAGGGGTGCACCGGTAAAGCTGTGCAGGCGGGCAACCGTGTGGCGGAACCAGCCCAGCTCTTCGATCGTGGCTTGGGCGGGGGCTGTCCAGATGATGCGCTTCATAATCTCGCGGCTGTTGGGGCCTTGTACCGCCAGATTGTGCAACTGGTCGGTGCTTGATCGCACCATGACCTTAAGCCCCAGCTTTTCGGCCTGCTCGCGCAGCCAGATGCCGCCGAAATCGTCACCACCGATCCAGCGGAAATTGTCGCGCCCAAGACGGAACAACGTGCCGTCATCAATCATCCCGCCGTGTTCATAGCACATGGCCGAATAGACCACCTGCCCCACCGCCAGCTTTTTGACATCGCGGGTCAGGGTGTATTGCATCAACGCTTCGGCATCGGGGCCGGTAATTTCAAATTTGCGCAGGGGCGACAGGTCAATGGCCACCGCCGCCTGACGACAGGCCCAGTATTCCTCGATCGGGCCGGCGGCGGCATAGGCATTGGGCAGCCAGTAGCCGCGGTAGTCGATCATGTTGCGGGTGCGCGCAGCGGTGGCGGGGTGAAAGGCGGTCTCTTTGGTCATCTTGGGCTCTGCCTCGGGTGTGGCGCGCCAAGCGACCGCGCGCGAAAAGGATTCAGCGCCCGAATAGGTGCGCACATGGATGTCGGAAAGATACCAGCCATTGGCCGGAGAGGTATCGTCGGGGCAGGCAGAGTTCACGCAGACCAGATCGGTCAGAGCGCGGAACAAGACATAATCGCCCGGGCGGCTCCACGGTTCGTCGCTGACCAGAACGCCGTGCGCGTCAATGGCGGTGTTGAAGAACAGGTTCACCGCCATCCAACCGGGGCGCGCGTCAATCCCGTGCGCGGCAAGCGCGCCGTTGAAATTGTCCGAGCAGTTGGCATGGCCGGGATAGCCGATTTCGTCGTAGTATTTGCTGGCACAGGCCATGGCAAAGGCGTCATGGCGCCCGACCGTGTCTTGGATCACCTCGACCAAGGGTTCCCAATCTTGGTCGTAGTATTTGGCATGCAAGCCGGGCATCGAATAGGCGTGGCCCATCAGCGTGCGCGAGGTCGTCACATCCAAAGCGTGCTGGATGCCCTTGTCCAGCTTGCGGGCCGAAAAGCACTGAAAGTCGGTGCATTGGCGGCCATCAACATCAATGATCTGGATATAGTCGCCCGCCTTGACATGATACGCCCGCGCCGTGGCCGAAGAGACGCGCAGATCCAACGTGGAGTCGGCCAAGGGTTCGGGCAGGTCATGCAGCGTGGCCCAGGCCGGATTGGCGCGGCGGATGGTCAAGATCAGCGGCGTCAGGGTGGATTGGTCCTGCGGCGACATCGGCGCACCCGGTGCGGCAAGGATCACATGGCCCGCGCGCTGCGCGTGAAAGCGCGCCTCTTCTTTGGCAGGCGTTTCAGCGCCAAACAGCCGCAGCGCTTTGGCGCGGCCCAAATCTATGCCGCGTTTGACCAAACCCGCCCGCAAACGGCCCATGCCCGACCCGCCCGCCGTGATCAGGGCCTTTAGCCCCTCGCCGGTACAATCGCCCGCAACACCCAGCAGCATCGGGTCAATCTGCCCCGTGGCATCGGCCGCCAAAAGCTCGGCCATCTGGCCGCCTTCAAGGTTGGTGATCGTGATCTGATCGCCCGCATCCATCGCCACCATCAAAGCGCCGCCACCGGGCACTTCGTAGCGCTCGATTCCCGACTTGCGCTGCATATCGCGGGTTGTCAGGATGCTGCTGGGCCGTGGCGGGCCGGGGATGACCTTGGGATAGGGGCTGTCGAGCATGGGACCTCTCGCCGGAACGATTTCATTCGTCGTAAAACTTGTTCATTGTGAAGAATAACACGGGCTGCGCCCGGCACAAGCAGGAAGGAGAGAGATGCTCGCCCTAGGACTTGGATTGATCGCGGCCTTGGGTTGGGGCACGCATGACCTTTTGGTGCGCCGCATTGCGCCGGGCGCACAGGTGCTGCCACAATTGGCGGTGGTGATGGCGGTGGCCGCGCTGGTGACAGCGCCCTTTGGCTGGACCAAACCGCTGCCTGATCTGGCAACGCTGGGCTTGGGGCTGACCTCGGGCTGGGCCTATTTTGGGGCGAGTTTGGCGCTGTATGCGGCCTTTGCCCGCGCCCCGGCAAAACTGGTGGCCCCCGTGATCGGGGCCTACCCCCTGCCCGCCTTGGGGTTTGAACTGCTGCGCGGCCATCCGGTCAGCGGCGCTGAATGGCTTGCGGCGGGGTTGATTGTGGCGGGTGTGGCAGTGGTGGCGATCACGGGGCAAAGTGACAGCCAGCGCCCGCACCCTGCAGCCCTGCCCTTGGCCTTGGCCGCCTGCCTAGGCATGGCCACCAGCTTTGCCTTTGGACAAGAGGCCGCCACCCGCATCGACCCGATGCAGGCGGCGAGTTTGGCACGGGCGGGCGGAGCGGTCTTGGCCTTGGTCATTCTGGCCATGTGGCCCAAGGGCATCGGGGCCGCGCTGAAGCGGTGGCCCGTCTTGCTGGCGATGGGGTGTCTGGACGGGCTGGCGCTGTCGTCTGTGATCGCCGCAGGCGGTTTGGCGCAGGCAAGCTATGCCTCGGTTGCGTCATCTTTGTTCGGGGTTGTGACGATCTTGCTGGCGTGGGCCATCATGGGCGAGCGGGTGAAACTGCCCCAAGGGGCGGGGATTGCTTTGATCTTTATAGGTCTTGCGCGGTTGGCATGGCATTGATTTTTCGCAGAAAAATCGTAAGCCCCAAAACGATTTTTCTGCGAAAAATCACCTCTCGGGCGGCAAAGCCCCCGAGAGGCCGCGCAAGCCTGCCAAGGCCTTGCGTTCATTCTGCGGGCTGACGCCAAAGGCCTGCGCATAATGCCGCGCCATCGGGCCAGAGCGCGGATAGCCCACCGAAGCGGCAATCTCTGCCAGCGAATCGTCTGAATACAGCACCCTTTGCCGCGCCTTGGCCAAGCGCACCAAACGGTAATAGCGCAGCGGGCTTTGGCCGGTTTCGCGCTTGAACAGGCGTTCAAAGTTGCGCTCTGACATATCAACCGCTTCGGCCACATCGGGAATGCGCAAAGGGTCTTCGATATGGGCATCAAACAGGCGGATCGCCTCGCGGATGGGCTGGGGCAGGGCGTCGGCTGTGCCACCCGCACCTTGGACCGGCACCTTCTGGCGGGCATCTTCATCGCGCACAAAGGGGTGCTGGAACCAGCAGGCGACTTCGGTCATCGTCTCGCGGCCCAAGCGTTCCTCGATCAGGCGCAGCATCAGGTCAAACACCGCGCCAGCCCCCGAGGCGGTGATGCGCCGCCTGTCGCGCACGATCACGGTTTCTTCGGCGGCGACATGGGCAAACTCGGCCTTAAAGGCCGTCTCGTAGCACCAATGCACCGAACAGCGGTGGCCTTCCATCAAACCTGCGCGCACCAGCGGGAAGATCCCGCCCGAAAACGCCCCCATCGTCACCCCGGCGCGGTCCAGCCGGCGGAGCACGGCGGGGCTGTGTTTGGCGTCACTAAAGGCCCCTGTGGGGGGAGAGAGCAGATAGACCTGATCCAAGCCCTGTGCCTGATCCAGCACATCGTCAGGGGTAAAGCGCACCTCGGCAGAGGACCGGACAGGATCCCCCGTCTCACCGAGCAGCACCCACGCAAAGGCATGGGTGCCGGTGATCTCGTTGGCCGCGCGCAAGGGTTCGATGGCCGAGGTCAGGCAGGCCATCGGAAAGCCCGGGAACATCAAGAACCCAAGTTTCAAAGGCTTGGTCATCTGTGTCAGATCATTCCGGCGTTGGCCACCACCCCGGAGAGGTCGGCTTGCCATCGTCATGTTTGGCCAGCCATTCCACCATTGCGGGTTGGTTGCGGATAAAGCCTTTGTAGGTGGCAATATCGGGGTGAATATCGCGCAGCACGCGGTGCAGGCGGCGACCCCATTTGGGCATGGTCACCAGCTCTTCAAACTTGCCCAGATAGGCGCGGATCGAAAAAGCGATGGCGTTGGAGCGCGGCAGGCGGAACAAGGCTTGCAATTCCACGCGCAGGTGCTGCTTGGACCCTAGGTTGTCTTGCGTCAGCGTCGTCTTGGTCGGCCCCCATTTGGGATAGGTCTCGGGCGCGGTGTCCAGTAACGGGTTGACCGTCATCGTCCAGTTAAACCGCCGCACGGGCGCGCCGTTTTGCAGCTTGAGCAAGAATTTCAAAGCGCGGTCAAAGATTTGCTTTTCATGGGCCAAGGGCACGGGCGCGTGCCATTCCATGAAATTCATCCCCACGTCAAAATCCAGCGACCAGTCGGCCTGCGTGGTGATCATGCCGGCATCCATCCACAGGTTGCCGTCGCGTTCGTCTTGCAGCGAAAAATCGCCCTGCATCTGGCGGGTGATATATTCCATCGGCCCATAGGGCAGGGTCGATTCGTCCAAGAAGGTAAACTTTTGGTCAATCCCAAGGGGGCGGTTGATCCAGTGCCACTGGTTGCCGTTCTTATGCAGCGAAAACCATTGCGGGTAATCGCGGGCATTGCTGTCCATGATCAGTTCCAGCAAATCCCAGCCTGCCAAGGTCATATGCGGCAGGCTTTGGCAGCGCAGCGGGTCTTCGGCCAGAACCTTGGCGCGGTCGATCATTTCGCTCACGTAATGCTCGTCGACATCAAAGGTCTTTTCAAAGACCGATCCGGGGCGACCGGGCGCGTGCGGCTCCATATTGACCGAATACATATAGTCGTCGCGGTCAAACGGAAACGGAAAGCGCGCGATGGCGGCGGGCGAGTTCTTAAAGGTGAAATCGTCGCGGAAGGTTTCTTCCTTGAAGAAATCGCCAAGGTCGGGTTTGAAATCCAGGCTCATCTGGTCCTCCTATCGGTCCAGCACAAGGGTCGCGCCCTCGAACCGGGAAACACAGGGCATGATCTTGGCACCCTCGGCCTGTTCTTGCGGGCTAAGCCAGTGGTCACGGTGCAGAATCGTGCCATGACAGGCCAGCACAGCCGTTTCACACTGCCCACAGGCCCCACCCCTGCACATATAGGGCGCATCCACGCCCGCCGCCTCGATCGCTTCCAGCAACGATTGGTGCGTGCCCACGGTGATGGTCTTGCCCGATGCGGCCAGTTCTGCGGTAAAGGCAAGCCCCGTGCCGGGGGCCAAGAATTCTTCAAAATGCACCGCATGGGGCGGCCATCCGGCGGCTTGGGCGGTTTTGCGCACCCAAGCGATCATCCCCTTGGGGCCGCAGACATACAGATGCGTGCCGATGGGCTGGCGGTTCAAAAGGCCCACAAGGTCAATCACCATGCCGTCGTCGTCATAGTACAGATGCACCCTGTCGCCATGCGCGGCCTTAAGGTCGCCCATATAGGCCCCCAAGGCACGGTTGCGCGCGGCGTAATGCAGTTCGAACTTGGCCCCAAAACGGCCCAACTGCTTGATCTGCGACAAGAACGGCGTGATCCCGATGCCGCCTGCGATCATCAGGTGCTTTCTGGCCCGCGTGTCCAGCGCGAAGAAATTCAGCGGATGGCTTAACACCATCTCCATTCCCGCCTGCACATGAGTGTGCAAGAACAAAGACCCGCCCCGCCCCGCATCATCGCGCCGGACCGAGATTTCATAGCCCGAAGTATCCGCCGGATCTGACATCAGCGAATAGGGGTTCAGGCGGCGGGTGCCGTGGTCGTCCATTTCCACCACGACATGCGATCCGCCCGAAAACGACGGCAGCGCAGACCCATCGCGCGACACAAAGCGAAAGCGCTTGATCAGGTCGTTGACCACGACCACTTCGGCCACCTTCACGTCCAGCTTTGCCCCGCCGCTCATTTGAACCGCTCCACCGCTGCGGGCACAAGGCCCGGGTCTTCCGCATCAATATTGACGCCCTGAAAGGCCGCGATCCGGCGTGAGTAGTGGTCGCGCACAAACAAGCTTAGGCCACAATGGCTGCACACAAAGGGGTCCATCGCGACGTTTTCTGTGATGCCCTTGCAATGCACGCATTGCACGCGGCGCAGGGTCGATCCGCGGTGCTCTTTCTGGACGGCGTCAAAGGGCAAGCCGGTCATCATGATCTCGCGCTCGGCCTGACCCATCAGGCCTTCGGTGCCGGTCACATAGAACTGCGTGCCCATATGCGCCTCGCTCACCACCTTGCCAAGGCGCGGCAACATGGCCGGAATGGTCGGCGCGCGGTAGGTTTGAGCCGCGCCAAACCCCTGCACCTTGGCCCACAGGTCGGTGCCATTCGGGCCGGGCGTGTACAGGATATGCATCGCCGCCAACATCCCCGCGCGGTCGGGGGCTTTATCCAACATCTCGCCCAAAGCATCGGCCCCCTCGCCGTCGGCAATGACGACATGGGCCTTGCCGGGGCGCGGTTCGAGCGTGGCATAAACGGGGCGGCTTTTGATCGAGGGGGGGAAGATCGTCTTGCTCATATCTTGCCTATCTTCACGTCTTTCATATGTGCCCAAATATCCCCGCCGGAGGCACGGTCCGCGCAACGCGCACCGGCGGGGAATGGGCCTTTGCCTTAGCCCTGAACGGACCGGCGCTTTTTGTCGATGTCGTAGAAGGGCAGCGAATGGCTGGCGGCCTTGATTGCCCCATGCGTGCCGCAATTCACGACCAGTTCGGTGCCGTTGTTGGCGCAATCGACCGGCAGGCGGGCGATGGCCACAGTGTGGTGGTTCAGCGGCGAATACATCGCTTGGGTGACAACACCGACCTGCTTGCCGCCCTGCATGACAGGCGCGCCGTTGCCGGGGGCATTCTTACCCTCAAGCTTCAGGCCCGAGATTTTGAACCGCTCGCGACCCTTCAGGCGGTAATGCTCTTCTGCGCCCCTAAAGCCCACTTTGCCGGGCGAGACGGTGAAATCCAGCCCCAATTCCCACAGCGTATCGCCGGGGCCTTCGTTTTCAAACGGATACATTTCCGAATTGTCGAAGGGGAAGAACAACAGATAGCTTTCCGTGCGCAGCAGATCGAGCGTGGTAAAACGGCAGGGGATGATCCCCATGGCGGCACCCTCTTCCAGAATGCGGTCCCAGATCAGACCCGCATCTTGGCCACGGCAGAAAATTTCATAGCCGCGCTCGCCGGTGTAGCCGGTGCGCGACAGCGTGATGGGCTTGCCAAACAGGCTGGTGCCCATATGGCCGAAATAGGGCAGCTGGCGCACGCCGGGGATGTGCTTTTCCAGATAGTCCACAGCCAGCGGCCCTTGCAGCGACAGGTCGTGCAGCTGGTCGTCAAAGCGCACCGAGACATCACGCCCCGCGGCCGCCATCGTCAACTGCTCGTGCCCTTGGCCTGATCCGTGCACCACAGTGAAGCTGTCAGGCCCAAAGCGGTAGATGACGCAATCGTCCACAAACTTGCCCGCATCGTTCAGCATGCAGGCATAAACCGCACGGCCCGGCATCAGCTTTTCCATGTTGCGCGTGGTGGCACGCTCGATCACATGGCTGGCCGCAGCGCCGGTGATATGCACCTTTTTCAGGCCCGACACATCCATCAAGCCCGCCTTGGTGCGGATGGCCATGTATTCGGCTTCCGGATCGCCCGCATAGGACCACGCCGTGCCCATGCCAGACCAATCTTCCAGATTGGACCCCAAAGCCCGATGACGGTCGCCCAAAGTCGAGAATCGCCAAGAATTCGTCATAGTTCCCCCCGTGCGGTCAGATTTGGGCGAAGTTTGTAGGGCGCTTGGGCAAAAAGCAATACTCAAATGCAACATATTTTCTTGTCAGCAAACAAAGCCACCGCCAGATGAAAAAAGGGGCGCCAAAGGGGCGCCCCTTTCGGTTGGGTGGGTTCTGGCCTTAAGCAGGCAGCACAAAGAACCAATTGGCCCAAAGCACCACGGCCGCACCGGCCAGAAGGGCAAGGTAGGGCAGAATCCCCGCCTTGCGTTGGCCCATATCGCCGTCTTTCAGCCCCAGTTCCGCCATGGCTTGCGCCGGGAACTTGCCACCGTCTTGGTACCAGTGCCGGAAGGCAAAAACCGGGATGATCAGCGCCGCAAAAACCAGCCCTGCCCAAAGCGCGGGCGGTGCATCGGCCTTGGCACCGACCGATTGCCAAACCTTGGCACCCGCGCCCAAAAACAGCGCGTTCACAAAGGCCAAGAGCGTGTTGAACCCGATCAAAATCGCCGGGGCTTTCCACGGCCGTTCGATATTGCCGCTGTCCATGCGGTGAATCCAACCGGCGTTCAGGTTCAAGAAGTTGAACAAGATGTAACCAACGTTGGAAATCGCCAGAACGTAGAAATACCCGCCCGCATCCGAGGCCAAGGCCAGAAGGAACAGATTGAAGCAGAAGTCTGTCCACATGGCACCCGTCGGGGCGCCGTTGTGGTTGACGTTGCTCAGATACTTGGGCAACCAGCCGTCTTTCGAGCCTTGGTATAGGGTACGCGACGAACCGGCCATGGCGGTCATGATCGCCACGAACAGGCCAAGGATCATCAAGATCACGAAGATCTGCGTGATAACCTTCCCACCGCCCATCATGTTGCCCAAAGCCTCGCCCACACCGGTGCCATCAACAATCGGCGTGGCGAGCATCCCAGATTGACCCAGAACGCCTTGGAAGGCGAAGGGGATTATGAAATAGAACACGCAGCACAAAAGCCCCGCGAAGAAAATGGCTTTGAACGTGTCGGTCTTGGGGTTCTTAAGCTCAGACGTGTAACACACAGCCGTTTCAAAGCCGTAGGTCGACCAAGCGGCGATATACATGCCGCCCAGAATAAGGGTCCATCCGCCCAGATTCCACGCACCATCCACCCCCGAATAGGGGCCAGAGGGCGGCAAAATGCCGCTGACGTTCGTTGTGTCAATAGCGCCGGTGAACAGCGGCACCAGACCCACCAGAAGCAACGGCACCAGCACGATGATCGCCAGCCACTTTTGCGCCGAAGCGGTCGAGGCGATGCCGCGGTGCTGGATGGCAAACATAATCAGCATCAAGACGGCACCGATGCAGAAGGTCGAGTTGAAGTGCAAAGCGCCAAGGCCGGGGATATTCAGGCTAAAGGCCTCAAACGTGCGGATCGCAGGCGTCAGGGCCGCAACAGCATCGGCGGGGGTTTTACCCGCATTCGCCGTCAGCCAATCCAGCACAAGTTGGCTGTCTGCCGCAGGGATCGGGAACAACGCATTCAGGATATACCCCGATGCAATAACGCAGCCCAGCGACAAAACCGGGCTCCACGCAAACCAGTTACACCACACCGACAAAGGTGCCACCAGTTTGGAATAGCGCAGCCACGCCATCGCCCCATAAACCGAAGCCCCACCCGACTTGCTGCCAAACATCCCCGCCATTTCGGCATAGGTGAAGCTTTGCAAAAAGCCCATGATCATCGACACGATCCAAACAAGGAAGGCAGCCTTGCCCGCCACGCCCGCGATCCCACCAATCGAGAACAACACCAAAGGCGGCACACCCGCCGCAACCCAAAAAGCGCCCTTCCAATCCAAGGCGCGCACCAGTTGGCCTTGGCCACCTGCGCTCGTTTCCATCGTCATGTCTAACCCTCTCCCGTCATGTTTTTGCTCGCCCATAGCCTGAGGATGGCCAAGGGTCATTCGCACCGGGCTTCAGCCCAGATGCCGCATTAGAAGCACGAAGGATGATTCAACGCTACAAAATTTTATCTGGCGGAAAAATTGTTTACCCGATGGTCGAAACCGCCGCCCTGTTTTGCCCAAATGCGCAGCAATAAGCCCGGCGCAAGCGGCGCCGGGCTTATGGAAGGTGCTGAAAACCTTAGTTCTTCAGATAGCTTTCCATCGAATCTTCCAGCGCATCTTTCCACGGCGTGTGGTGCACAGGGGCCATCGTGCCGGTGATCACCGACTTATAGGCATGGTTGCGGAACTCCATGATTCCGGCCTTTTTGTGGTCTTTCCACTCAAAGAACGCCTCACAGGCCCCGTCAACGTCGAAAGACGGATAGTCTGTCTCGGCGATCAGTTCCTTCACATAATCGCCTTGATAATGAATGGCGTCATGAGCGTCTTGGCCCGCATCTTCGCGCGCCACACGGTCTTTGACATCGTCCAGCATCACGGCCTTGTCCGTTGGCAGGGCGATCTTGCCCATAATGGCATCGCGCACCCACCACGCTTGGGCGTCAAACATGTTGAAGGTGAACCACTGGTCCTGCATGCCCAGATAGAACAGCTTGGGGTTATTCACCCACACCACGCCCTTATACAGGTCAGCTGCGGCCAAGCGGTTGGCGGTTTTCAGGCGCAGATCGTCGGGCAAGAAGGGGAAGTGGTGCTTGTAGCCAGTGCAAAGAATGATCGCATCGACCTTTTTCGACGTGCCGTCGATGAAATAGGCCGTCGTCTCGTCCACATGGTCCAAGGCGGGCACTTCGTGGAAGTTCGACGGCCAGTCATAGCCCATCGGCGCGTTGCGATAGGCCACAGTCACCGACTTTGCCCCATATTTCCAGCACTGGCTGCCAATATCTTCGGCCGAATAGGACGAGCCGAGCAGCAGAATGTCTTTGTCATGAAACTCCATCGCGTCGCGGAAGTCATGGGCATGCAGCACGCGGCCGCCGTAGATGCCAAAGCCCTGATATTCCGGCACATTTGGGGTGGAGAAGTGGCCAGAGGCGACAATCACATTGTCAAACTCTTCCTCGTACATGCGGTCTTCGACCAGATCATGGGCCATCAGGGTGAAATTGCCCTTGGCCGCGTTATACTTCACCAGTCGCACCGGATGGCGGAAGCGAATCCACGGGCGCACGCCGGCCTTTTTCACACGGCCTTCGATGTAATCGACCATCACCGCGCGCGGCGGGTAAGAGGCGATTTGCTTGCCAAAATGCTCTTCAAACGAGTAATCCGCGAATTCCAGCCCCTCTTTCGGGCCGTTGGTCCACAGATAGCGGTACATCGAGCAGTGCACCGGTTCGCCGTATTCATCCAAGCCCGTGCGCCAGCTGTAGTTCCAAAGACCGCCCCAATTGCCTTGCTTTTCAAAGCAAACCACCTCGGGAATATCCTCTCCTTTGGCGTGTGCCGACTGGAAGGCGCGCAGTTGTGCCAGACCGGATGGGCCCGCGCCGATGACGGCAACTCTTTTTTTCATGGAACTCTCCCTAAGCTTGGGCCGTGCGAATCTGGCCTTGGGCGCAACCCTATCCAGACCTTATGCTGAGTGTCAATTTTTCTTCCTGACGTGAAACGCGGCGACGCACCAAACTGCCATTCGGGCTTGCGGTGGCAGGCCAAGGGATTACCAAGGGCGCGACCGAAAAGGACTACGCTCACAAAAGGCCTGCGTTCATGATCTCGCTTTCGCCCATCCACCGCGTCTTTGCGGGCTTTGCCTGCTATTCTTTTGCCATGGGCAACATCTTTCCGCGCTTGGCCGATGTGCAATCGGGCATGGGGGTGACGACGGCGGCCTTGGGCTTGGGGTTGATCGGCGCGCCGGTGGGCACGATGGTGTCGTTTACCTTCGCCAGCCCCTATCTGGACAAAATCGGCTACGGGCGGCTGCTGCCATGGGCGCTGCCGTTGTTGGCGGCCCTGTATGCGCTGGCCGTTCATGCGCCCTCGCCCCTGATCTTGTTTGTTATGCTGCTGCCCGTGGGCGCGGTGATCGGCTGTGTCGAGATCATGCTGAACGCCGAAGCCGACCGGACAGAGTTTCTTCTGGGCCGCCGCATCATGAACCGCTCCCATGCGTTTTGGAGCATCGGGTTCTTTTCTGCCGGCCTGTTTGGCGCACAAATCGCAAGTTTCGGCATCAGCCCGCAACTGCATTTGGCCTTGGTGGTGCCGCTGGTGGCCATGGGCAGTTATCTGGCCTTGCACGATTATACCCCCTCGCCGCCACGCGGGGTGGTTTCAGAGGGCAAAGCGCCCCTGTTCGTGGCCCCCACCTTGGCGATCTTGCTTTTGGTCGCCGTCACCATCCCCGCCATGCTGCTCGAGGGGGCCAGCATGGATTGGTCGGCCATCTACATGCGCGACGCCTTTGGCGCGGACGAGTTTTGGCAAGGCATCGCCGTGGCCAGCTTTGCGGTGCTGCAAGGCTTGATGCGGTTTTATGCCGACGGCGTGGTGGAACGCTTTTCGCCCGCCGCTTTGGCGCGGGTGTTGTTTGTGGCCCTTGGGCTGGGCTGCGTGACGGTGGTGCTGTCGCCTTGGCCGATCTTGTCGCTGGTGGGGTTTGCGGCGATGGGGCTTGGCACCTCGGCCATCTTTCCTTTGGCCATGTCAGCGGCAGCGCAGCGCAGTGACCGCGCCTCGGCGCTGAATATCGCGGCATTGGCGCAGTTTTCGTTCATGATCTTCCTGCTTGCCCCGCCGATCTTGGGCTATGTCGCCCACGGCTGGGGGATCAGGGCGGCTTATGGCATCGCCCTGCCCTTTGTGCTGGTCAGCCTGTTGACAGCGGGGGCTTTGGGCAAACGGCGCTGAAAAGCACTGCACCTTGTGGCCTGCGCTGTCTTCAGGCAAAAGCGCGCCTCAAACGCCACGTGAAAGGCCAAGATCATGGATTACAGCAAATCCGGCAACGCGAAATTCGGCAAGGGCATCCCGCGCCATCTGGAAAAAGGTGCCAAGGATGCTGACGACAAAGGTCGCGCAGCCAAGGACCAGCTTTTGGCCCGTATGAAAGCCGCAGCCTTGGCCAAGGCTGACAAGAAAGCCGACTAACCTGAGGCCCTGCCCCCGCTGTGTCATAAGCCCGTCACAGGCTTTCGTCAGAGGTAAGGCACCGTTCAACGCCCGAGGCCCGCATGCAACCCTATGTCATCGAAGGTGCCCGCGTCATTCTGCCGCACGGCGTGGAACAGGTTTCGGTACGGGTCGAGGATGGCCAGATCAGCGGCCTAGACACCCCGCGTGACGAAGCGCGCATCATTGACGGGCGCGGCAAGATCCTTGCCCCCGCCCTTGTCGACATCCACGGCGACGCGTTTGAGCGGCAGCTGATGCCGCGCCCGGGGGTTGATTTCCCCCTGCACGCCGCCCTGTTGGAAACCGACCGCCAACTGGCCGCCAATGGCATTTCCACCGCCTATCACGCGCTGACCCTGTCGTGGGAACCGGGCCTGCGCTCTGTTGCGATGGGCCAAGCGGTGCTGGACGGGCTTTTGGCCCTAGCCCCGCGCCTGACGGTCGAAAACCGGTTGCAACTGCGCTGGGAAACCTTTTGCTTTGAGGCGCTTGCCCTGATCGAACAGGCGCTGTCTGGCCCGCTTTTGCCCTCAATCGCGTTTAACGACCACACCTCGATGGCCGTGCTGCACCCCGCCACAGCCCTGCAAGACCGCCCCTTTGACCATGACCCGGCCTTTCCCGTGGTCGATATGACCAGCGCGGGCTTTGCCGCCAAAATGGCCGACCGCGCCAAGCGGTCGGGTCTGGCGCAAAGCGACTATGTGGCGCTGATCCAATCCATCTGGCAGCGCCGACCCCAAGTGCCCGCCGTGATGGACCAAGTCGCCGCTTTGGGCCGCGCTGCGGGGGCGCCCATGCTCAGCCACGATGACAGCCAAGCGCAAACGCGCCGCTTTTATCATCATCTGGGGGCAAAGATCAGTGAATTTCCGATGAACATCGCCGCCGCCCAAACCGCCCGCGATTTAGGCGATTGGATCATCTTTGGCGCCCCCAATGCCGCGCGGGGGGGAAGCCACCTTGGCTCGCCCGGGGCAGGCGATATGATCGAACGCGGGCTGTGCGACATTCTGGCCTCGGACTATTTTTATCCCGCGATGTTGACCGCCATGGCGCGGCTTTTGTCCCAAGGGCGCGGCAGTTTGGCCCAGCTTTGGCCGCTGATTTCTTCCAACCCCGCGCGCGCGCTTGGCCTGACGGACCGTGGGCAGATCAGCGTGGGCCAGCGCGCCGACCTTGTTCTGCTTGATTGGCCCGAGGGCGAGGCCCCCGCCGTGCGCCTGACCCTTTGCGCAGGGCGCGCGGCCTATCAGGCCCTGCCCTTTTCGCTTTAACCCTCTCCGGCACGCTGTCACATATACAAAACCGGCCAAAGCGAGGCGACCAGTAGCCCCGCCATCGTCCAGTTGAAAACCGCCAAACGGCGCGGATCGGTCAGAAGATGGCGCATCTGCTCGCCCGCCAGCACCCAGACCGAAATCGACGGCAGGTTGACGCAGGCAAAGGCGACGCAGACGATCAGCACCGACCCGATCCCGCCCGTGGCATAAGCACTGATCGCCCCCAAAGCCATGGCCCAAGCCTTTGGGTTCACCCACTGAAACGCCGCCGCCTGCACAAAGGTCATGGGCTTGCCCCCAGCCTTCCCCGCCCCCGGAGCCGCCGCATGGGCGATTTTCCACGCCAGCCACAGCATATAAGCGACCGACAAGCCCTTGAGCACCAGCTTGGCGGGGGGATAAGCCTCAAATATCCCTGCCAGCCCTAGCCCCACCAAGAACACCATCAGCCCATGCCCCAAACTGATGCCAAACATATGCGCCAAGCTGCGGCGAAAGCCGAAATTGGCCCCCGAGGCCATCAACATCAAATTGTTCGGCCCCGGCGTGATCGAGGTGACAAAGGCAAAGGAAAGAAGGGCAAGGAAGATATCATAAGTCATGAGATGGCTTTCAGCGTGAAGAGGTCATCACATTTATTGACCAAATACTGTGATGATGGATTGCAAATGCGCTAATTTTCAGAGTTATTCTGCAACAAATGACGAAAATAGACGACATAAGCACCCGAATATTGCGCGTCCTTTCCACGGACGGTCGCATCTCCAATCTTGATCTTGCCGAGCGGGTCGGCCTATCGCCGTCCGCCTGCCTGCGCCGCGTTCAAGAATTGGAACGCAGCGGTGTGATCAAGTCTTACCGTGCTGTTCTGGATC
Source organism: Paracoccaceae bacterium (assembly GCA_947449875.1). Lineage (GTDB taxonomy): Bacteria > Pseudomonadota > Alphaproteobacteria > Rhodobacterales > Rhodobacteraceae > Stagnihabitans. Next base: position 11,904 of record CANFSY010000012.1, on the reverse strand, counting down.
CGGCCAAGACGGGCATCGGCTTTTTGGCTTACGTGACGGTCGGGCTGAACAGCCACACAAAAACCGCGCAAGAGGCGTTTGAGCGCGCCATATCACGCGCGGTAGAGGTGCGCGAATGTCACAATGTGACCGGCACGGTGGAATATCTGCTGCGGGTCGAAACCGCCGATCTGGCCCATTACAAACACTGGCACACCGAAGTGCTGGGCATTTTGCCGCAGGTGCAGGCGATCACCACATTTGTCGTTATGGGCAGCCCCAAGGACGATCGGGCTTGACCCTTTTTCCGCGCACCGCCCCTTTGCCAGTTGCCCGATCGGCCCTCCTGCCATAGCGTTCGGGTGTCATTCTAGGGAGGACACCATGACCCTTGGCTTCAACACCCTCGCCATCCACGCCGGCGCAGAGCCTGATCCCGCCACCGGCGCGCGGCAGGTGCCGATTTATCAAACCACGGCCTATGTGTTTCGCGATGCCGATCACGCGGCCAAATTGTTCAACCTGCAAGAGGTCGGCTATATCTACTCGCGCCTGACCAACCCGACCGTGGCCGCCTTGGCCAACCGCGTGGCGGCGTTAGAAGGGGGGGCGGGGGCGGTGTGCTGTTCTTCGGGGCACGCAGCCCAGATCATGGCGCTGTTTCCGCTGATGCAGCCGGGCACGAATGTGGTCGCCTCGACCAAGCTTTACGGCGGCACGATCCAGCAGTTCAACAACACCATCCGCAAATTCGGCTGGTCGGCCAAGCTGGTGAATTTTGACGATCCCAAAGCCATCGCTGCGGCCATCGACGACAACACCCGCGCCTTGTTCTGCGAAACCATCTGCAACCCCGGCGGCGCTGTGTCAGACCTTGACGCCGTAGCCCGCGTGGCCAATCACCACGGCCTGCCGCTGATTGTAGACAACACCACCGCCACGCCGTTCCTGTGCCGCCCCATCGAACACGGCGCGACTTTGGTCGTGCATTCGGCCACCAAATACCTGACCGGCAATGGCACGGTCACAGGCGGTGTGGTTGTGGACAGCGGCAAGTTTGACTGGTCGGCCTCGGGCAAGTTCCCCTCGCTCGCCGCGCCCGAACCGGCCTATCACGGCCTGAATTTCCATGCCGCTTTGGGGGCCATGGCCTTTACCTTCCACTCTATCGCCGTGGGTCTGCGCGATCTGGGCATGACGATGAACCCGCAAGGGGCGCATTACACGCTGATGGGCATCGAAACCCTTCCCCTGCGGATGGAGCGTCATGTGCAAAACGCCCAAGCCGTGGCCGAATGGCTAGAGTCCGATCCGCGCGTAGATTTTGTGACATATCCGGGCCTGAAATCGTCGCCCTACCACAATCTGGCCAAGATGATCGTGCCGGGTGGGGCGGGGGCTTTGTTCACCTTTGCCGTCAAGGGCGGGTATGACGCTTGCGTCAAGCTGGTCGACCATCTGAAACTGTTCAGCCATGTCGCCAATCTGGGCGACACGCGCAGCTTGGTGATCCACTCGGCCTCAACCACGCACCGCCAGCTCAGCGACGAGCAACGCGCGGCGGCGGGAGCTTCGTCGAACGTGGTGCGCCTGTCGATCGGGATTGAAGATGTACGCGACATCATTGCCGATCTGGATCAGGCTTTGACGGCTGCGACGGCGTAAAATTGGGCTTGGGGCCGCCGGTCAGGCGGCCCCGTTTCATTACGGCAGCAACTGCCAGACAATCGTCACCTCGGCCGAAACCCCGACCTCGCCCGCCGCCAAAGGTACGGCCCTGTCGGCGGCGGCCTTGTACAGCATTGGCATGGGCTGCTGGCCACCCCCGCCTTCGGTGATAGACAGAATCGCCCCCAGATGTTCCCCCGCAGCTTCGGCCAAGATTTGCGCGCGCGCCAAAGCATCGGCGACCGCGGCTTTGCGGGCTGCATCCTCGACCGGGCGGGGATCAGACAGATCAAAGGTCAACCCGTTAAGCGTATTGGCCCCTTCGGCAATAGCGGCATCCAGCACCGCGCCTGCGGTATCAAGTGCTGCGATGCGCACCGTCAGGGTGGTGCTGGCGGTGTAGCCTTGGATCTCTTGCGCCGTGCCTGCGGCATTATTGCCCCAGTTGGGGTTAACCGACAGACCCGTGGTTTGCATATCGCGGTCGGCCACTTTGGCGGCAATCAGCCGCGCGATCACGGCAGAGATCGCTTCATTATTTGCCGCCATCGCCGCCGCTGCCGTGGCATCCGTGGTGGTGACACCCAGCGACAAGGTGGCCTGATCGGGCACGGCGGTGACAGTCGCAGCCCCCGTCACGGTCAAGGTGCCGGCGGCTTCGGCCCCTGCCGCCAAGGGCCACAGCATCGTCGCCAAAAGGGCGCACGGGATCAAAAGGCGCATCGGGTCCTCCTTTTCGGGAAATGTTGTCCAACCTTGGCCCTTCGCCCAAGCTTTTGCAGGTGGGCTTTTGGGCTTTGCCTTTCAATCGGCGATTTCCTGCTATAGGAGGGGCAGGAACCCTTGGCAGCATTCCTGCCTGTCTGATGGCTGTTATAGACACATCGCATGAAAACATCTTTCGCCCTTGATCTGCGCTTTAGCGTTATCGCCTTGCTGCACCGCACGGCGCAGGGCTGGATCAAAGTGGGCGAAGCGGCGATGGGCGCGCCCGATTTTGTCGAGGCTTTGGGCGTCATGCGCGCCACAGCGCTTGACTTGTCGCCAAAAGGGATCACCACCAAGGTGATCTTGCCCAATGCGCATATTCTTTACACCCGCGTCGCAGCCCCCGCGGGTGCCGCCGCGTCTCCCAGACATCTGATTGATGCGGCCTTGGCCGACCTGACCCCCTACCGTTTGGATGAGCTGGCCTACGATTGGTGCAACAGCCAATCTGGCCTGCAAGTCGCCGTGGTCGCCAAAGAAACGCTGGAAGAAGCCGAAACATTCGCCCGCGAGCACAGGTTCAACCCCGTCTGCTTTGTCGCCGTGCCAGAGGGGGCCACCTTTGCGGGCGAACCGTTCTTTGGGCTCTCAAATCTGTCAAAGTCGCTGTTGGCCAAGGACGAGACTGTCGAACGCGACACGGAAATGGTGCAAGTGGTCGCGCGGGATCCGGCGCAATCCCCGCCCGTTCCGGCAGCACCCATCGCCACACCAGACGCCATCACACCGCAAAAAGCCCAACCCACCCCCCCGCCGCAAGACGCCCAATCGACGCCCGCAAGCGCCACACCGCCGCCGCCGTCCAACCTCGTTGCGCCAGCGCAAGAGATTTCATATCCACCCGCGCCGCGCGACGCCCCAAAACCGCCCCCCCGTGAGCCGCAGCCGGAAAATTCCACAAAGTCCCCGCCAAAGCCAGCGGCTTTGCCGCACAGCGCCACGACAGCCAAGGTTCCTGCAGCACCGCGCCCCGAGGTGCCAGAGGCACCTATGGTGGTCGATGTCGAACAAGACGTCGTGCCTGCGGCCCCGCCGATCGTCCCAAAGATCCGCATGCCAGAGCCGACAGCACCCGACAGGACGGTGGCGGCCGCATATCTGCCCCGTGACGTGCCTGCAGTCGGACCGACGCCGCCCCTACGCGCCCCCGTGCCGCGCCCGGCAGGGGCCAAACCGCCGCCCGTGCTGGTGGCTGCGGGTCGGCCAAAGGCTGCACAGCCCGGGCAGACCGAGGCCGATCTTGCCAAGACCAGCGCCACGCTTGACCGCGCGGGCAAGCCAAAACGCATCACGCCAGCCCAACAACGTCGGTATATTATCCTGATCTTGACAGCCGTTTTGGTCTTGTTGTTGGGCATGATGGCGCTTTGGGTCGCCCTCAGCCTTGGCACCAAAGAGGCGAAAAACCGTGCGGCGGGCCCCGCCGCTGTGGTGGCCCAAGCTGAGAGCAGCACGCACACAGGATCAACCCCATCTGGCGTCACAAGCAATGCCACCGGGTCGCCAGCCCAAAGTGCAGCCTTGGCACCGACGCAGGCGGTTGGTCCGGCTACGACCCCAACCGCCGCGCCAAACCCCGTGCCCCCCCCCGAGGTCACAACCCAGAACATCGCGGCCGCGATGCAAGACACCGCAGGCCAAGATGAAATCTTTCTCGCCAGTGCCGACACCCCACCCGTAAGTTTAGACCCGATCGCCCTGCCCGCCCTTGAGGTGGGGGCGGATGCTGCGCCATTTCTGCCCGAGTCTCCGCCGCCCTATCTGCCGCTTGAAAGCCCGCCCGCAGCTTTGATGCCCGCGCCCGAAGGTGCCCCCCTGTCAGACGGCGCTTTGGTGATGGCGCAACCCACCCCAATTGCGCCGATCCAGCCGCCCCAGAGTTTTGCGCCAAGCCCGCCGGCAGACGCCGCCTTTCAGACCCCAGCCGCCCCCAAGGGTGCGCCTCTCTTGGCGCAGGATCTGACGCTTGCGAGCAAACGCCCTCTCATCCGTCCGACCGATCTGGTGCCTGTCATCGCCGTGCCCTCTGGGGCGAATGCGCTGGCCCCGGACAGCCGCTATGCCCGCCTAAAGCCGCAGCCCCGCCCGGAGGATTTGAATGCGCCCGCCCTAGCGCAACCGGCACAGCCAAATACCACGCTTCTGGGCACCTCGCCCAAACCGCAACCGCGCCCGACAGATATCAAGACGGGCTTAGACGGTGCCGTGACCATAGCGCTGAATCAGGCGCCCGCCGACCAGCCAAAGGCCGAAGCGCCCGCGCCGACGCTGCCCACCAGCGCCTCGGTCGCCAAGCAAGCCACCGAGAAAGCCGCCCTTCACGCCAACCGCCTCGCGCTTTTGGCGGTGTTTGGCACGCCCACCAGCCGCTTTGCCATGATCCGGCTGGCTGGGGGGCGGGTGAAGAAGGTGAAAGTGGGCGATATGATCGACGGCGGGCGGATCGCGGGCATGACGGCAGACGCCGTGCAGTACCAAAAGGGCGGCAGAATAGTCACCCTGACTTTGCCGCAAGGGTAAGGCAAAGCTGGCCCCTTGGGGGCCAAGCCTTTATCCGGCGGCCACGCCCGCCTCGGCAAAGGTCGCCATGCCCGAATGGCAAGCCGCCGCCGCTTTCACAAGGCCAATCGCCAAAGCCGCACCCGAGCCTTCGCCCAAACGCAGGCCCAGCGACAGCAGGGGTTGCTTGCCAAGGGCGCTCAACAAACGGCTGTGGGCGGCTTCAGCACTCGCATGGCCAGCCACGCAATGATCGAGCGCCGTTGGGGCGGATGCGTGCAAAATAGCTGCGGCAGAGCAGGCGATGAAACCATCCAGAATGACCGGAATGCGCAAGATGCGCGCGTGCAGCATGGCACCTGCCATGGCGGCAATCTCGCGCCCGCCCAAGGCGGCGAGGATCGACAGCGGATCGCGCGCAGTCAACCGCGCCACGCCCGCCTGAACGGCTTTGGCCTTGCGGCCCAAGCCTGCGTCATCAACCCCCGTACCGCGCCCGACCCAATCTTGCGCCGTACCGCCGAACAAGGCGCAGGCGATGGCGGCAGCGGCGGTGGTGTTGCCGATCCCCATTTCACCGGGCACCAACAGGTCGGCTTTGGGGTCAACGGCATCCCATCCGACCAGAAGGGCCGCCATCAGATCAGCCTCGGTCATCGCATCGGCTTGGGTGAAATCGGCGGTGGGGCGGTCAAGGTCAATGGCGTTGACGGTCATCGACGCGCCAAAGGTCTTGGCCAGTTGGTTGATCGCCGCCCCGCCGTGGGTGAAATTGGCCACCATCTGCACCGTCACTTCGGGCGGAAAGGCTGATACGCCCTGCGCGACAACCCCATGATTGCCAGCAAAAATCGCAATCTGCGGCGCGTTGATGTGCGGGGTGTCGGTGCCTTGCCAACCCGCCAGCCAGATCGCCAAATCCTCTAGCCTGCCCAAAGCGCCGGGTGGCTTGGTCAACTGCCCGTTGCGCGCCAAAGCCGCTTGGGTTGCGGTGGCATCTGCCACGGGCAAGTCGGCCAAAAGGGCGCGAATATCGGTGAGTGTGGCGGGCCGGTGGGTCAATCTTGCCTCCTGTGCAGGTGGGCAAGGGGTAGCTTGATCGCGCAAGATTGGCCAGATGCAGCAGACGCTTTGGGGGGCTTTCCCGACATGCAAAAGGCGGCCCCGACAGGCCGCCTTTGTGCGGTACAGGTCAGGCGGCGCGCCCGACCAGCACGTCGCCGACTTTCTTTTGCGCGCCCGCTTCATCAACCCCCGCCACCGCCGCCACTTCGCGGGTCAGACGTTCAAGGGCTGCTTCGTACAGCTGGCGTTCGGAATAAGATTGCTCGCGCTGGTCATCGGTGCGGTGCAGGTCACGCACCACTTCGGCGATGGCCATCAGATCGCCCGAGTTGATCTTTTGTTCATATTCCTGCGCGCGGCGCGACCACATGGCGCGTTTGACACGGGCTTTGCCCTTTAGCGTATCCAACGCTTTTGACACCAGATCCGGCGACGACAGCGAGCGCATCCCGATGTCGGTCGCTTTGTGCGTGGGCACGCGCAGGGTCATTTTGTCTTTTTCAAACGAGATAACAAACAGCTCAAGCCGCATGCCGGCGATGTCTTGCTCTTCGATCGACACGATCTTGCCCACCCCGTGCGAGGGGTAGACCACAAAGTCGTTGGGGTGAAAGTCTGGCTTCTTGCTTTTGGTCATGGTGTCATTCCTATGCGGCATAGCCTGACCCGACGAAAAGAGAGAAGCGGAACCGAAGTCCCGCTGTCATACACTCTCTTGCTCGTCGGAAAAACCGTCCCTCAGCCAAAGGCTGCGACAGGGCTGCAGGCTTCCTTCATTGATTGTAACCAATCTATAACACAAAATTTGCGAATTTCCAAGAACCGCATGCGGTGGAAATGCGGCCTTTGGGGCAATCGTGTTAAAGTTTTCGTCAATCTGACCGAATATCACCGATTTTTCGGCGCGAATCAGCCGCCCAAGCCTGCGGCTTCGGAAAAATAGGTCTTAAGCTTGTCCTTTTCCCCGTCCCGTTCAGTGGCGTCGGGCAACGGGTCTTTCTTGGTCACGATCACCGGCCAAAGTTCGGCATATTTGCGGTTAAAGGTGACCCAATGGTCCAGATCCGGCTCTGTGTCGGGGCGGATGGCATCGGCAGGGCATTCAGGTTCGCACACGCCGCAGTCAATGCATTCGTCAGGATGGATGACGAGCATATTCTCGCCCTCGTAAAAGCAATCCACCGGACAGACTTCCACGCAGTCGGTGTATTTGCAGGCAATGCAGTTGTCGATCACCACATAGGTCATGAGGGCATTCCATCCTTAAATCGCAGCAAAGCCTGACTAAACGAGGTGCCCGCATCATTCAAGGGAGGATGCACCGCTGGCCCCACTTGGCGCTTCAAGGTCGGCAAAAAGCGCTTGAGCTTCGGGCGCAGGGCCGCGCCGCTGGCCAAGGGCCAAGACCCGCACGACCCTGATCTGGTTACCTTGGGCAAAGGTCAACACATCGCCAACCGCCACGCCGTGCCCGGGCTTTGTGCATCTTTGGCCGTTCAGCCGCAAATGCCCCCCCAGCACCACATCGGCGGCCAGGTCGCGCCCCTTGAAGAAGCGCGCCTGCCATAGCCATTTGTCCAGCCGCAGTTTGGGACGGTTTGCCGCTAGTGTCATTTGCGTCGCGTCTTTGGGGTCTTTTCGTGCCGCAGATTATGCACAACCACGCCCTTGCTGGTAAGTGTCCCATACAGGTCATGATCAACGGTCCAGACGTCAACCTTATCCATAAGACATCTTTGGATGATCGCGCCGTCCGTCAGCCCCAATTTCGCATAGTCGCGCCCTGTCACAACGGCCGTCGACGGCACATAAACCTCTTGGGTGGTTTTCATGTACCACCCAAGAAGTCTACTCGCCCCACCGAACGCTTCTTGATAGCCTGACCCAAGATGGTTTGACGCCTCGGTCAATACGTTCGGCAGGGTCACATGCGCGTGGTTTACGATCTTTCGACTTAGGACATTAAAGTCTTCCAGATCAAAAGCTTGAAGGCGTTTCCAGTCAAGTTTGGTCGGGATGCATATGCCGACCAAGTAAAGTAGCAAAAGGTTGGTGTCGAGCAGAACCCTCTTCAATCGCGCTCCATCCGAACAAACCGGCCATCATCGGCGCGGATATAAACAGAGCGAAACGCGCGGATCGGTTCTTTGATTTTTTCGCCCAAACCACGAACGACAAAGGGGTCGCTGTGTTCCTTGAAGCTCCCTGAATCAAAACCGATCGTCACGCGCCACTGATCTGTTTCTTCGACAAGTTCCAACCCTTCCAGCAAAACATGCTTTAAGGATTTTCTATCAAAGAGATTTTCGAATTCAGAAAATCCCAGTGCTACAGCTTCCTTTGGCGTAATTCTCCTTTGAGGTGTGTCCATCGCGATGCTCCCACGGGGCTGGCTTTGTGATACAGGTCCTGTCTGCGTTAGAGTTCTTAGCGAAAATTCACTTTTGCAGCTTAAGTGCTGCCAGAACAGCGAAGGGATTGTCCGGATCTATGGGCTTTTCCACGCGCGGCGGGCGGGCCTCAAAACTGCGCTGGGGTTTGGCATCGGGCTTTGTGCCGTCGCGCGCGCCATCCTTGGGGCGCGGTTTGCGGTCAGAGCGGGTTTCGCCTTGGCCATCGCGGGGCTTGTTGCCCTTGTAACCACCACGTTCGCCGTCGCGGCGCGGGCGCGGTTCGGCGGCGGGTGTTGCGGCGGCATCAACAACCGCACCTTCGCCGTCAATCACGGGGGCGGGGTCTTTGCTGGCACCGCGCTCGGGGCGGGGGCCACGATCGGGGCGGGGCGCACGCTCGGGGCGTGGTTCGGCGCTACGCTCGGGGCGCGGGGCACGCTCGGGGCGGGCCGGGCGTTCGGGGCGGGCCGGGCGTTCGGGGCGCGGGCGGGGTTTGGGGGCCCAAGTGAAGGTGAAATAGATCTCCATCTCGGGCGCGGCTTCGGCCTCAACCTCTCCCACGGGGTCTTCCACCACGGGGTTGATCAGCGACACTTCTTCGGGCACCGGATTCATCGACACCGGCTCTTCGACCTTCACCTCAACCACTGGCGCGGCTTTGGCCTTGGCCCTTTCGCCCTTTTCGCCCTTATAGCCCAAACCGGCCATCAGATCGACGAATTGGTCCAGCGTCATGCCCGTAATCGACAGCATTTCCGGCGTGGCTTCAAAGCCTGCGCGGCTGTCTTTGGTGCGCAAGATATCGGCCAGACGTTCCAGCATATCAATGCGGATCGCTCGCGTGCCCGAGGGGTGATAGCCCGACAGCGTGTAATGGGTGCGCGGCACTTCGGCCAGATTCGGAATAGTCACCAAACCGGGCGGGGGGCTTTCGGGGAATTCTTGCAGGCCTGACCACAAGCTCCACAGCACAAGGCGCAGGCGCGTGGCGGCGGGTTTTAACAACAAGGGCAAGAAGATGGTGAACTGACCAAAGCGCACACCGTGCTTGCGCAAGGCAGCACGGGAGTCTTGGTCCAAGGCTTTCACGTCTTCGGCCACATCTTCGCGCGGGATCACCCCCATCGCTTCGACAAGGCGGAAAGCAAAGCCGCGGGCAAGGCCCGTCAGCCCCTCATCGCGCGACATGGCGGCGAGGGGTTCAAACAGGGCCGCCACCTTACGGTCAATGAAATGCTGCGCACGGCGGCGCACCTTGTCGGCCACATCGGGGCCGGCCTCTTCATCGACAAAGACTTCAACCTGCGGGCGCAGGGCCTCGGCCCCTTTGACCAGCTTGCCCACGGCAGAGCTGCCCCACATCAGGCCACCTTGGGTGGAATAATCCATCTCGGTGTCTGGCGCGTTATAAAACCGGTCCGCCCGCAGGTGAAACTCGGGCTTAAGCGCCCCAAGTGCCGCCTGACGCAGGGTCTGCGCCTCTTCGGGCGACTTGGTCGCGTCCTGCCGGAACCGGAACCCGTCCAGCTTGCCCACAAATTCGCCACTTACCGTGACTTCGCCTTTGTCATTCACCTCGGCCACGAGGGTCTCCTTCTGCTTCAACCGCCGCAGCAACACGCTGGTGCGCCGGTCAACAAATCTTTGCGTCAGCGCCACGTGTAGGCCATCTGACAAACGATCTTCTACTGCACGCGTTTCGTCGCGCCAATGGCTTTCATCTTCAAGCCACCCTTTACGCTGGGCTACATATGTCCAAGTGCGGATATAGGCCAGACGTTTTGAGATGGTGTCAATGTCACCGCCCGGTTTGTCGATGCGTTCGATGGCTTTTTTCAACCAATCCGAGGGGATTCGCGTTTGCGACAGGCCGCGACCGGTCAGAAATTCGAACAGGCGGGTCAAAAGGGTGAAGTGTTCGTTATCGGATGCGCCGCGAAAATCGGGCACACGGCAGACATCCCACAACAGCCGCACCCGCTGCGGGCCGGTGAGTTTTTCGATCACCTCGGGCAAGCCCGACAGATATTTCAGCGCCAAGACATCATCGGCATCGCGCGCGCGCGACAGCCACGGGTCAAAGGTCGGCTTTTCCAGCGAGCGGATCAACCGCTCGGCCGAGGCAAAATCAAGTTCTGCATTGCGCCACATCAGTTTGCGCACGGGGTCAAACTTGTGCGCTTCGATGGCCTCGATCTCTTCTTCATCAAAAGGCCGCGCTTCGCCTGTCACCCCGAAGGTGCCGTTTTCGGTATGCCGCCCCGCACGCCCTGCGATCTGGCCGATCTCTTGCACGGTCAGCATCCGCATCCTGCGCCCGTCAAACTTGGCGGTCGAGGCAAAGGCGACGTGTTTGATATCAAGGTTCAGACCCATGCCGATGGCATCGGTCGCCACCAGATAATCGACCTCGCCGTTTTGATACATGGCGACCTGCGCGTTGCGCGTGCGCGGGCTAAGGGCCCCCATCACCACCGCACAGCCGCCCTTGGTGCGGCGGATCAGTTCGGCGATGGCATAGACGTTTTCCACCGAAAATCCCACGATGGCCGAGCGTTCGGGCATGCGGCTGATCTTTTTTGACCCTGCGAATGTCAGGGTCGACATGCGCTCTTTGCGCAGAAACTGCACCCCCGGGATCAGGCCCGCAATGGCCGGGCGCATGGTGTCTGACCCCAAGAACAGCGTTTCCAGCAATCCGCGCGCATGCAGCAAGCGGTTGGTAAAGACATGGCCACGTTCGGGGTCGGCGCAGAGCTGGATTTCATCGACGACCACGATATCTGCGCCAATCTCAAGCGGCATCGCTTCGGTCGTGGCCACCCAGTACAGCGGGCGGTCGGGCACAATACGCTCTTCGCCCGTGATCAGCGCCACCACCGAAGGCCCGCGCAGCTTGACGATGCGCTCATAAACCTCACGCGCCAAAAGCCGCAGCGGCAGGCCGATCACGCCGGTGCGGTGCGACAGCATCTTTTCGATGGCGTAATAGGTTTTGCCGGTGTTGGTCGGCCCAAGGACCGCCGTCACCCGTGAAGGTTCGTGCACTTACAGCTCCTGTCCGCCAAGTTGCGCGTCTAGCCGTGTGACGGCAGCGTGCACGTCTTTGAGATGCGGATTGAGTTTGAGCGCTTCGCGGTACACCTCAAGCGCCTTGTCAGGCTCGTTGAGCTCTTCAAAGATCATGCCAAGCCCCGACAAAGCGCCAAAGTGGCGCGGGTTTAGCGCAAGGGTCTTGGCCACATCAGCCAAGGACAAGCCCAGCTGGCCGATCTGGAAATAGGCAGTGGCGCGGGTGTTATAGGCTTCCGCAAAATCGGGCGCGTGGTCGATCAGGGCTGACAGATGGTCGATGGCAGTGTGCGGGTCGCCTGCGGCCAAAGCGTCTTGGCCGCGCTTAAGCAGGAAATCCATCGCAGGCGAGCCGGATTTGGACCATTCCAGCCAGATGTCTTGCGTGATCGTGGCGGCATCCGCATCATTGGCGCTTTGCAATTGGGCAAACAGCCGGTCCAACCGCGCAGAATCGGCC